>NZ_JACHBR010000002.1:1485000-1575420 GCF_014200435.1 Sphaerisporangium krabiense
CTGCACGACCAGGAGTATCCCTTGTGGCGAGCCTGTCAGGTCACCGTGCCGAGTGAACATTTGGGTCACGAATCGGAGCCGATCCTACCCGAATCCGGAGAGCCCCCGACGCGACGAACCCGCCCTTTGTCGAGATTGTCCATTTTAAAAAATGGTGTGATCAGCGTCACTCTTGTTCATGACTTTTGGTCAAGTTACCGTTTGGTCGCTTTTGCCGGTGGCTGTGCGATTACCCTGGCGGGAAAATCCTGGTTATGTCCTGTACCGATATGTGACATTCGGAGGTAGCGGTTCGTGCCGGTCTTACGATGCACCCCCAATTTGGTACGTCGGTTTATATGGTTAACGGTAGCCATATTCGCGGTGACATTGCCAGGATTGATGCAGGTGGCGGTTCCCCCGCCCGCTGCCGCCGCCGCACGGACGGTCGCCCCTGTCACGCCGGACCAGTTGTCGGGGTCGGCGGCCGGACTGCCCCATCTGGTCGACTCCAAGGCGACACAGATCGCCGGACCCGCGACCGTTGACCCCGACGACTCCGAGGACGAGTCCTCCGCGGCGGGGCAGCGGAAGGACAAGGTTCCCAATGGAGCCCTGTCCCGCGACGTCAGAACCTACGGCGTGGTCTCGTCGCAGCCGGATGAACGGGCCGCCCAGCGCGCGCCACCACGGTCCGCGGACGGCGATGGGACACGAGGAAAGAGAGATCCGGACGGCTCGGCTCGAGTCGCGGCTCGGGATTGCTACAACCCCAAGTACAGCATCACCGCCACCTACAGGCCTGGCATGACGGTCTCTGAGAATGACCACGACTGGGAGGCGCTGAAGACCTTCGTGGGTGTCCGTCCGGGGACGGACGCCACATATTGGAGGGATCTGGGGCTCTGCTACGTCAAGCCTCCGCCGGCTCCAGAGATCATCGACATGTTCCCGCTGGACCAGGGCCTGGTCGGGGTCACGCCCGTGTTGTCCGCCTACGCCCGCAGCGCCGCAGGCCCCTACGGCATCGACTACACGTTCCAGGTCTGCGGTGAGGGGGTCTCTTGCTTCTCCTCAGGGGTGATCGGTGACCGCGGCGCGTGGCGGGTACCGGCGGGCAAACTGGCCTGGGGCAAGTCGTACTCCTGGACGGTCACCGCGAACGACCGCGGCACCGGCGGAGTGACCTCCAAGACCCGGGTGTTCCTCACCGGGGTGCGCCAGCCGGCCGTCACCTCGCAACTCGCGGCGAACGGGGCCAACGGTCAGGAGTTCCACCAGCTCACCGGCAACTACACCACCTCGTTCACCGACGCGGAGGTCGCCACGGTGGGGCCGCCGCTGACGGTATCCCGTTCCTACAACAGCCTGGACCCGCGCACCGATGGCATGTTCGGCGCGAGCTGGTCTTCTCGCTGGGATATGAAGATCGTCGAGGAGTCGGCGGGCGAGGACCCGACGGCCGTGGTGACATATCCCGATGGCCGGCGGGTGCGGTTCGCGGGAAATACCGGCGGGCCCTATCAGCCGCCTCCCGGCGTGTTCGCCACGCTGGCCAAGACCTCGAGCGGTGGCTCCTCCGGTTGGCGGCTCATGGACAAGTCCGCCACGGTGTACGCATTCGACGCGCAGGGCCGTCTGACGGGCATCACCGACAACCGCGGCCGGGCGCAGACGCTGACCTATGGCGCCGACACGAAACTGGCCAAGGTCACCGCGACCGGCGGGCGTTCGCTGACGTTCACCTGGACCGGAGATCACGTGACCGCCGTGTCGACCGATCCGGTCGGCGGTGCGACGCCGACCTGGACCTACCGGTACGACGGGGATCGGCTGACGCAGGTCTGCACTCCGGGGGCCGCGCCCAACTGCACCGCCTATGACCACGACACCGGGTCGCAGTACCGCAGCCGGGTACTGGACTCCGATCCGGCCGGGTACTGGCGGCTGGGCGAGGCGAGCGGGACGGCGGCCGCCGACCTCGCGCAGGAGACGGGTGACGCCACCTACTCCGGCGCGAGCCTGGGGCAGCCGGGCGCGCTGGCGGGTACGCAGGACACCGCCGTCCAGGGCAACGTCGTGCTGCCGGAGAACACGGTCGCCCGGCTGGGCGGGCGGATGTCGGTGGAGCTGTGGTTCAAGACCTCCGGGAACGGCACCATACTCTCGGCCGGGGACACCGGCGACAGCGTCGGCGCCAACCGTCCTGTGCTGTATGTGGGCACCGACGGCAAGGTGCGCGGCCAGTTGTGGGACGACCCTCAGGCTCCGGCGGTGACACCGATCACCTCGGCCGCCGCGGTCAACGACGGCCAGTGGCATCACCTCGTGCTCACCGCCCAGACCCAGGGCCAGATCCTGTACCTGGACGGCCGGCGTGTCGGCACGCTGGCCGTGGGGCCGGACGTGTTACGGCGCCAGTTCGCCTATCTCGGCACGGGCTGGATCTACAACTCGCGGGGATGGCCGGCCACGCCGCCGATGTCGGGCAACACCTACGCGGTCGGCTTTCCCTTCGTCGGCGGCACCATGGACGAACTGGCCGTGTACGACAAGGTTCTGTCGGACGCCGAGGTGGGGTCACACTACGCGGCCCGCGCCGAGATGCCGTTCAAGCTGACGAAGATCACGCTGCCGTCGGGGCGGGTGTGGGCGCGGAACGTGTACGACGCCACGACAGAACGGGTCAAGTCCCACACCGACCAGCACGGCGGCACCTGGCAGGTCGGCTCCCCGGTCTACAGTTCGGTCACCGGCCTGGCGACGGTGACCGTGACCGACCCGCACGCCGGCAAGCTGGAGTACCGCCACGACGCCTGGCGCGGCTACCGGATGGTGTCCTCCAGCGACCAGCTCGGCAAGACCACCGCCTACGAGTACGACACCGGCGGATACCTGACCAAGCTCACCGACGCCAACGGCAACGTCACCGAGACCTTCCAGGACCAGCGCGGCAACGTGGTCGGGACCAAGACGTGCCGTACGGCGTCGAGCTGCCAGACCGAGCACGTCTCCTACTACCTGAACAAGGACGACCCCTTCGACCCGCGCAACGACCGCGCGACCGTCGCGCGGGACCCCCGATCCTCGTCGGCCACGGACGACACCTACGCCACCAAGTGGGAGTACACCGCCTTCGGCGAGGAGTCCAAGGAGACCACGCCCGCGACCCCGGACTTCCCGAACGGGCGCCCGCGCACGTACGTGTACACCGACGGCACCGAGCCGGCGGTGGGCGGCGGGACCACGCCCGCGGGGCTGTTGAAGTCGGAGAAGGACGCCAAGGGCAACGAGTGGAACTACCGCTACACCGCGTCGGGTGACGTCGTGGAGGAGGTCCACCCGTCGGGCCTGGTGACGCGGTACGGCTATGACGCGATCGGGCAGCTCACCTCCCGCACGGAGGTGTCGGAGGCCCATCCGGCCGGGGTGACGACCCGATTCGGCTATGACGCGCTCGGACGTCTGGTCACCCACACCGGCGCCGCCGTGCGCAACGAGATCAGCGGCGTCACCCACACCACCGAGACCCGGTACGCCTACGATCCCGACGGCAACAAGCTCTCCGACACCGTCGTCGACCTGACCGGCGGCGACGCGGAGCGCAAGATCGCCTACGACCTGGACGACTACGGACGGGTGAGCAAGATCACCGGGCCGGAGGGCGGTGCCGTCCAATACTCCTGGGACCATACCGGGGCGCTGACGGCCGTCACGGACGAACTGGGAATCGTCTACAACTACGGCTACACGGCGCGCGGTGAACCGGCCACGCAGACGCTCAAGAACTGGACCGGCAGTCCGGTCAACCCGCAGGCGCCCCGTGACGTGGTGCTGCACTCCAACGCCTACGATCCGGGCGGGCGCCTGGCGTCCGAGGTGGACGCGATGGGGCGCAAGGCGGCCTACGCCTACTACAACGATGACCTGCCGGCACGGACCATCGCGGACGACGCCCGGCTGAACGGATCGACCACGCCGCGTGATGTCGTGGTCGAGGCCAACGACTACGACGCCGCCGGCAACCTCGTCCAGGTGATCGAAGGCGACGGCCGAATCCGCACTGACTACGGATACGACGCGGCGGACCGGCTCATCTCCGAGACGTTCGACCCTCTCGACCTCAACCGCAAGATCACTTACGTCTACGACGCGAACGACAACGTCGTCAAGGAGACCGCGACCGGCGCGGGAAGCACCCGGGCCGAGGTCACCGAGTACGCCTACGACCAGCAGGACGAGGTCGTCCGGCGGACCGTGAAGAACGCCGACGAGGACCTGGTGAGCACGCGGACCGTCGACCAGCGCGGCCTCACCACCGAGGTCACCGATCCGCGGGGAAACCGCCCGGGCGCCGACCGGACGGACTTCACCACCACGCTGCGCTACGACGCGGCGGGGCGGCTCGTCGAGGTCAAGGCTCCCGAGGTCCAGGTGGAGCGCGCCGGCGCCGCCGCACCCGCCCGCCCCACGACGCGCTACGGCTATGACGGAGCAGGGCTGCGCACGCACACCGTGGACCCGGAGGGCCGCCAGTCGACGGCCACCTATGACCGGGCCGGCCGGATGGTCGCCGCGAAATCTCCGGCGTACACCCCTCCCGGAGGGTCCACGCTGACGCCCACCGTCACCTACGCCTACGACGCGGCCGGCCGGGTGACCCGGTCGACCGACCCTCGTGGCCAGGTGACCACCGCGGAGTACGACGTGCTGGGCAACCGTGTGCGGGTCACAGACCCGGCGCCTGGTGGCGGGCAGGGCGGCCGGTGGGTCAGCGAGTTCGACCTGCTCGGGGAGCAGCTGGCCACCGTCGATCCGACCGGCGCCCGGATGGAGGCTACCTACGACGACCTCGGCCGGCAGATCACGGCCACGATCATCGAGCGCAAGCCCACGACGGCGGCACACACCACCAGATACGTCTACAACGACGACGACGTGGTGACGTCCGTGGTCAGGCCGGGCAACCGCACCACCGCTTACGTCGTGAACGCCGCCGGTGAGGTCAAGACCGAGACCGACCCGGCCGGGAACAGCTCCACCTTCACCTACGACCTGGCGGGCCGCACCGTGAAGGCGGCCGACCCGCTCGGCGACGCCACCGTCGCCGAGTACGACCTGGCCGGACGGCAGGTCGCGGCCAAGGACCTCGACGACAAGGGCGCCATCCTTCGCACGGTCGGCTTCGGATACGACGCCGCCTCCAACCCGACCACCTCCACCTCAGGTGAGGGGTACACGACCCGCCGGAAGTACGACGCGGCCGCCTCACTGATCGAACTGGTCGAGCCGGTATCGGCCACCGACTCCATCACGACCAGGTACGGCTACGACGCCGGCGGCGCCCTGACCCGCACCACCGACGGGCGTGGCAACACCGTATGGACCACCTACAACGGGCTCGGCGAGGTCGAATCGGTCACCGAGCCCTCCACGGCGGCACACCCGCAGGCGTCCGACAGGACCTGGACCTACGTCTACGACGCCGATGGCAACGAGCTGTCGGAACTCCGGCCCGGCGGCGTCCGGATCGACCGCGAGATCGACCACCTCGGACGCGTCGTCCGCGAGGTCGGCAGCGGCGCCCAGGCGCAGACGCCCGAGCGGACCTTCTCCTATGACCTCACCGGCCGGATGACCGGCGTGGGCGACTACACCCTGGACTACGACGACCGCGGACTCCTGCTCAAGGTGTCCAAGCCGTCGGGACAGGTGGCGTCGTTCGCCTACGACGCTCTGGGGTATCCGACCGAGCGGAACGACACCACCGGCAAGACCACCTATACCTGGGAGGACAACAGGCTGGCCACGGCCGCCGACCCGGTGAGCGGACGTGCCTTCACCTACGGCTACGACAAGGCGGACCGTCTCACCACGCTCACCTCGGCGACTCCGCGCAACGTCCAGACCTTCGCCTACGACGCCCTGGACCGCCTGACGAGCCACACCCTGGCGGACAGTGGCGGAAGCCAGCTCGCGAAGATCGCCTACGGGTGGGACAAGGACGACAACCTGGTCGCGAAGACCACCCAGGGAACGGCCGGCGCGGGCGCGAACACCTACGGCTACGACCGGGCGGGACGGCTCACCTCCTGGACCGCGCCCAACGGGAACCAGACGACCTACACCTGGGACGCCGCGGGCAACAGAACCGGAGCCGGAGAGGACACCTTCGTCTTCGACGAACGCAACCGCCTCATCTCCGGGGGCGGCTCGTCGTACACCTACACGCCGCGCGGCACCCTGGCCACCGAGTCCACCGGCGGTGCGACCAGGAACCTGGTGTTCGACGCCTTCGACAGGATGGTGTCCGACGGCGACGTCGCCTATCGCTACGACGCGCTGGGCCGGCTCGACGCGCGTCGCGCGGCCGACGGGTCCGAACAGCGCTTCGGCTACTCGGGTCTGAACAACGACATCATCAGCGTGAGCGACGGCGCCGGGGCCGTACAGGGCAAGTACGGGCGGGACCCGGCGGGCAACCTGCTGTCCCTGCAGGAAGGCACCGGGCCCGCACTCGGGGTGATGAGCGACCTCCACGACGACGTGGTGGCGACCTACTCGGGGACCGCGGTGGTCGACTCCGCGGCGTTCACTCCTTTCGGTGAGGTCATCACGCGGACCGGCACGCCGCGGGCCATGGGCTACCAGGGCGCGTGGACCGACCCGGACACCGGCAAGGTCAACATGGCGGCCCGCTGGTACGTGCCCGGCACGGGAGGGTTCGCCTCCCGCGACGACTGGGAGCCCGACTCCACCCCGTCGATCGCGCTCAACCGCTACACCTACGCCTACGGCGATCCGCTGGCCTACACCGACCCTTCGGGCAACTGCCCGATGTGCATCCCCCTGGCGCTGCTCGCGCTGCGGGTGGCCGCCCAGATCGCGGCACGCGCGCTGGCGAGGAAGCTCGCGCTGGAGGCCGCCAAGCGCGCGGCGATCGCGATCGCCAAGAGGGTGGCGGCCAGGAAGGCCTTGGAACTGGCCAAGCGGAAGGCCGCCGACATCGCCAGGAAGAAGGCGGCGGCGCTCGCGAAGCAGAAGGCGGCGCAGCGGGCGGCGGCCAAGAAGGCGCAGGACGCGGCCAAAAAGGTGGCACAACAGTCGGCGAAGAAACAGAGTAAATCACCGGCAAAGCAATCCAAAAATACCAACAAGACACCCAAGGGCTCGAAGTCCAAGACACCGAAGAACAACAAGACATCCAAGGGAAACAGATCACCCAAAAAGTCTCAGACCAAGAGCCAGGGCAGGTCGGGCGGCAAGCCGTCCGGCAAGACCGGCGGAAAGTCGGCCGGCCCCAAGGGCGGCGGCAAGCCCACCGGGAAATCCGGAAGCGGCAAGGGGGGAAGCAAGCCGACCGGCAAGAGCGGAGGCAAGGGCGGCGGCAAGGGTGGCAAGTCCACCAAGTCTCCTCAGGAGAAGAAGAACGAGATCGCCGAGGAGGTGATCGACGAGGCTCTCGGCCTGGACCCGTCGTTCTCGGTGGGCGGCAACTCACCCATCGGCGGCGGCCGGGACGGCACCCCGAACCTGTGCGTGACGTCGTCGAGGAAGTGGTGCAGAACACCGTCGAAGACCTCGTCAACGACCTGATCGACGACGTCGCCCCCGACCTGCCCCCGGGCACGCCCCCCGGCGCGGACTCATGCCGTCCCGGCAACAGTTTCGTCCCGGGCACCACGGTCCTCATGGCCGACGGCACACGCAAGCCCATCGAGGACGTCAAGGTCGGTGACAATGTCGTCGCCACCGATCCGAAGACCGGCCGCGTTGAGGCCGGCCCTGTGACCACCTTGATCACCGGTACTGGTGAAAAGACGCTGGTCGAGATCACTGTGGACATCGACGGTCGACGAGGCGACCGCACCGACGAGATCACCGCCACCGCGGGCCACCCCTTCTGGCTCCCAGAACTCCGCCAGTGGCTGCCCGCCGGGGAACTCCAGCCCGGCGCATGGCTCCAGACGAGCGCCGGCACCTGGGTCCAGGTCAGCACCGTCAAGACCTCGACCAGACACCAACGCGTTCACAACCTCACGATCGAGGGCCTGCACACCTACCATGTGGTGGCAGGCGACCAAGCGGTCCTTGTCCACAACGATGGACCCGGTAGGGACGTCCTAGGCGATTCCAATTTCCCTGATCCGGAAGAAGTGGAAAAGAATCGCAAGGCATGGGGCGAGTACTGGCAAGATTGGTTGGCAAGGGCCGCGCAGAAAGAGGTTCTTCGCGGTAGAGGACCGTCCGAAGTCCATAGAATCGATGCACCGGAGGAGTCGGTTCCCGGAAGCAAGTGGCATGCTCAGAAGAAGGGCAGAGGTTCACCGGCGCTGAACCAGGACGGGACTTTCCATGATGGAGACCCCAAGTACAGTGAGAAGACCAACGAATGGCTGCGGCAGTACGGATGGAACTGCTAGTGACCATCGAGCTTGATCCTCGCTTCAAGACGGAACTCTTCCGCCTGATACATGACGAAGGGCTGGATCGATTCGGCGAACTCATGGAGGCGACTCTGTTTGAGGAGTTGCCGCTGTACTCGCGATATTCCCAGTTACAGTTCTTGGATCCTCTGAGCATGTCAGAGAAGAATCGTGTGCTGATCCGTGCGGCGGTGGCGCACATGGTGAAGGTGGTCGAATATTCGCACAACTACTATGCGGATCGGACATATGACTACGTCTGCATGGTGTCCGTGACCGGATGGGGCGATTCTGATGGCCGATCAGAATGGCTTACACCTAACCTGTGGATCGGAAACCCAAGGAACGATAAGCTTCGTTCTATGCGGCTGTATCCTGCTCAAGGCAGACAAAGTGAATTTGTCGCCGACGCTCTCGACGGAGATGCCGGCTTGATATTGAACGAGGGCTTGTCGCATTTCCTGGGAGAGCCGCATGTGGACCGGGTGTACGTACGCACTAAGTCCATGAGTTCACCTTGGGACCGATGACCGAATCAAACTCAGATTCTCTCTCGGCCGCTGTACGTCCCACACCTGCGGAACGTACAGCGGAAGGTGGTGGTCCATGGGTTCACCGCCGACTCGCCGTGAGTCGTCCGAAATGATGCGCTGCGTCGGCGTCAGGGGCTCTCGTTGGCGGCCGAGGGAGAAGGAGTTGATGACCACTCCTGGCGGCGGACCTCCGCGAGGGTTATGGCGGCGGCGGTGGCGACGTTGAAGGAGCCGACGCGGCCGACCTGGGGGATGTAGAGGGTTTCGTCGGCGGCTTCCAGGACGGCGGGGGAGCAGCCGTGGTCCTCGCTGCCGAGGATCAGGCAGATGTCGCGGCTCAGCCGCGCTTCGTGCAGGGGGACGGCGTCGCTGGTCAGTTCGACGGCGATGACATGGTAGCCGTCCTCCTTGGCGGCGCGGACGGCGTCCAGGGCCGGGACCGCCTCGTGCCAATTCACCAGGCGGTCGGTGCCGAGGGCCGTTTTGCCGACCTTGGGGTTGGTGGGCGGGGTGGCGTTGCCGGCCAGCCAGATCTGGTCGGCGCCGAAGGCGGCGGCGGTGCGGAAGATCGAGCCGACGTTGAACGGACCGGTCACCGATTCGAGGATGAGCGACAGACGGTTCTCGGTGTTGCGGCGCCAGGTGCGATTGAGCCGCTTGACGTCGGTCGGCCGGAGCTGCCTGCGGGTTCCAGGGGTCATGTGTCGCTCATCGCTCTCGTCGGGACGGGTCGGTGGTCGTGTGCCTGCGGGGCGAGTCGGTGGTCGTGTGGCGGTGGGCCGGATCAGGCGCGGAGTCGCGGACGGTCACCGGCCGGACGGGTCACGCGGGTCGTCGCCGGTGGGGGCGGGGCGGGCGGCGACGCGCAGCACTCGGTACGCCGAGCGGGACGCCTCCCGGGTGGTGGGCCAGCCGTTGTCGGAGAGCCAGCGTTGCAGCGAGTCCGAGCCGAGGTGCTTCTGCACGACCAGGTAGGCGGCGCCGTCGGGGGTGAGGCGGTCCAGCCAGCGGGTCAGCATGGCGTGCAGGGCGGGTTTGCCGATGCGGATGGCCGGGTTGGACCAGATGGCCGTGAACCGCACGCCGGGCGGCATCTCGTCCACATGGACTGGCCTTACTTTGTCAAGGCCGATGGATTGGGCGTTACGCGCGCACAGCTCCAGCGAGCGGCGGTTGACGTCCACCGCCCACACCGTCGCCTCCGGCGCCCGCGACGCCATGGTCAGCGCGATCGGCCCGTATCCGCAGCCGAGGTCGAGCAGGTCGCCGGTCTGCGGGGGTGGCGGCACGGTCTCCAGCAGGACGCGGGTGCCCGGGTCCAGGCGGCCGGGGGAGAAGACGCCGCTGTCGGTGGCCAGGCGCAGGTGCAGATCGGGCAGCACGACGTCGACCGTGCCCGGCCTGCCGGCCGACTCCGGCCGCTCGTCGAAGTAGTGCGCCCCCTTGGACATCACGTCAGAAGACGTTACCGCCCCCGGACCCCTGGTCGTGATCCGAGCGCCGTGTGCGCGTCCCGGGGTCGGGACGTCGCCGAGACACCGCGCCGAGGGGGCCGACGGGAGGGCGGGTTCGTACGGTGGTGGCTCGGGGAGCCGGGTGCCGAGGTACTGGGGGGAGGGCGGATTCGCGCGGCGGCGGGTCAGGGGAGCCGGGTGCCGAGGAGCATGGCGGTGGCGGCCACCAGGAGGCCCGTGAGGGCGCCGGCGATCGTGAACCACTGGCCGATCTCCTTGTTGACGACCTGGTAGCCGAGCGAGGTGCCGATCTGGCTGTAGACGTCGCGCAGCTCGTCGCCGGACTCGGCGCTGTAGGCGTGCCCGCTGGTGCCGTCGGCCAGGGCCTGCAGCGTGGCCTTGTTCACCGGCACCTGCACGTCGCGGCCGTCGATGCTCACCGAGCCCTCCGGCGTGCCGTAGGCGATGGTGGACACCGGCACGCGGGCCGAGACGGCGGCCTGGATGGCCTCGTTGACCGACCGGCCCGAGGTGTTGTCGCCGTCCGACAGCAGGACGATCGCCGACGGCGGCGGGTCGGTGACGGCCCGCTGGTCGAAGGAGCGCACCGAGTCCAGCGAGTTGAACACGGCCTCGCCGATGGCGGTGCCCGGCCGGGTTGCCAGGTTGCCGATCGCGGTGACGACGGCCTGGTGGTCGGTGGTGGGGGAGATGACCACGACCGCCGAGCGGGCGAAGGAGACCAGGCCCACGTTGAACCGCTCGGGCAGGTCCTTGACGAACTGCTGCGCCGCCTGCTGGGCCGCGACCAGGCGGGTGGGGGTGACGTCGGCGGCCTCCATGGACAGGGAGATGTCGACGGCGACGATGATCGTGGCGCGGTCCCGGGGGACGCGGGTCTCGTCGGCCGGGCGGGCGGCGCCGAGCACGAGCAGGGTCATCAGCACCAGGAACAGCGCGGCCGGCACGTGGCGGCGCCACCCGGGCCGCTCGGGCGCGACCAGGGCCAGCAGCGCCAGGTTGGTGAAGCGCACGGCGTACCTGCGGCGGGCGAACTGGGCCAGGACGTAGGCCGCCGCCATGAGCGCCACCGCCGCGAACAGCCACAGCCATCCCGGAGACAGAAAGATCACGCGCCTGCCCTCCTGGCGGTGTGCCGCCCGGCCAGGTGCGCGGTGCGGCGGCATCGCATGACGAACTGGACGATGTCGTACACCCAGTCCCGGTCGGTGCGCAGGACCAGGTGCCCGGCCCCGCAGCGGCGCAGCGCCAGGCGGGTGGCCTCGCGGTGGGCGCGGGCGGCCTCGGCGTAGGCGCGGCGGATCCTGCCGGTGAGGTGGATGTCGCGGGTGCGGCCGGTCTCGGGGTCGGTCAGCGCGACGCGGCCGACGTCGGGCAGCTCCAGCTCGCGGGGGTCCAGGACCTCGACGGCGAGCACCTGGTGGCGCGCGGCCAGCCGGCGCACGGGCCGCTCCCACGCGCGCTCGGCGGCCGGGTCGCCGCCCGCGCCGAGCTCGAGGAAGTCCGACACGACGACCCGCAGGCCCCGCTTGCGGTGGGCGCGGCCGAGCCCCTCGACGGCCTCGGCGAGCGGGGTCAGGGGCCGGTCGGCGGAGGGCAGGCCGCGCGGCGCGTCCATGACCGTCTGCAGCAGGGCGTACATGGCGGCCCTGCCGGTGCGCGGCGGCAGGCGGTGCACCTCGCCGTCGTGCAGGACGTGCGCGCCGAACCGGTCGCCGACGCGGCTGCTGAGGAAACCGATCGCGCCGACGGCGGCCACCACCAGGTCGCGCTTCTCCATCGCGGCGGTGCCGAAGTCCATGCTGGGCGACATGTCGGCCAGCGTCCAGGTCTCCAGCTCGCGGTCGGCCACCAGGTCGCGGACGTGGGGGACGGTGGTGCGTGCGGTGACCGCCCAGTCCATGCGCCGCACGTCGTCCTCGCCGGGCACGTAGACCCTGCTGTCGCCGAACTCGCTGCCCGCGCCCGGCAGCAGGCCCTGGTGCTGGCCGTGCAGCAGGCCGTCCAGGCGGCGCACGACGGTCAGCTCCAGGCGCCGCAGGGCGTGCTCGGGGTCGCGCCCCGCGCTCTCCTCCCCGGTGCGGGAGTCCTGGGGTGACGTCACCGCTGGGCCTGGTTCCAGACGACCAGCGGGGGCGGCACGGCGGACAGGACGCGGCGGACCACCTCGTCGGGCTCGACGCCGTCGGCCAGGGCGTCGAAGGTGAGCATGAGACGGTGGCCCATGACGTCCACCGCGACGTCGCGCACGTCGTCGGGCAGCAGGTAGTCGCGCCCGCGCAGCAGGGCCAGCGCGCGCCCGGCCGCGACCAGGCCCAGGGTGGCGCGGGGGCTGACGCCGATCTCGATGGCCTCGGCGAGCTCGCGCAGCCCGTACTCGCCGGGGGCGCGGGTGGCCATGACCAGCCGCACGACGTAGTCGGCGACGAGCTGGTGCACCGAGACCTGGTCGGCGAGCTTCTGCAGGGACGTCAGCCGCGCGGGGTCGAGCACCCGGCCGGGCAGCGGCGGCGAGACGCTCATGCGGTGGAGGATCTCCAGCTCCTCGGTCGCCGTCGGGTGCGGCACCCGCACCCGGAACAGGAACCGGTCGCGCTGCACCTCCGGCAGCGGGTACACCCCCTCGGACTCGACGGGGTTCTGGGTGGCCAGCACGATGAACGGCCGCGGCAGCGGGTGGGTGCGCCCGGCCAGGGTGACCTGGCGCTCGGCCATGACCTCCAGCAGCGCCGACTGCACCTTCGCCGGGGCCCGGTTGACCTCGTCGGCCAGCAGGAAGTTCACGAACACCGGCCCGAGCTCGATGTCGAAGCTCTCGCTCGACGGGTGGTACACGCGGGTGCCGACGATGTCGCTCGGCACCAGGTCGGGCGTGAACTGGATGCGGGCGAAGGTGCCGCCCACGACGGTGGCCAGCGTGGAGGCCGCCAGCGTCTTGGCCACGCCGGGCACGCCCTCCAGCAGGCAGTGACCGCGCGCCAGCAGCGCGACCAGCAGCCTCTCGATCATGTGGTCCTGGCCGACGATCACACGCCGGACCTCCGCGATGGACTGCTGGAGCAGGCGGAGATCCGCGTCGGCGCCCTCGTCGGGACCGGATCCGTCACTGCGCTCTTCCGCAACGGTCATGCGGCCATTCCATCAAACGAGGCCCAAAGGTGCACGGCACCGTCACGGTGAGCCGGGTGTCGGGGTGTGCTTTCATGGCAACCGTGGCCACTCCGCTGCAGTACGGCGACCCGCCGCGCCTCGGGGCGTACGTTGTGCGGGCACGGTTGCAGGCCCTGCCCACCGGCTTCGTGTACCTGGGGCAGGACTCCGACGGCCGGGTGGTCTCGATCGCGCTGCTCACCCGCGGGGCCGCGCTGGACGCCGCGGCCCGCGAGCGCTTCCTGCTGGCCGTGCGCCAGGCGGCGCCGGTGCGCGGCGGCGTGCGCGGGTGGATGGCCCGCGCGCGGGGCCGGGGCGCCGCGGGCGCGCCCAGGGTCGTGGCGATGGACGCCGGCAGCTCGCCGTGGGTGGCCGTGCCCTACGAGAAGGGCGGGCCCGGCGCGGGGTGGTTCCTGGAGTCGGTGCTGGTCACCGGCACGCTGATCGGCGAGACGCACGGCCCGGACTTCGTGCCGTACTGGCTCGGCGACCGCGCGCCCGCGCTGCCGCTGCCGCCGCCGCCCGCGCCGCCGCCGGTCGAGACCCGGCGCGCGGTGCTGGTCGCGCTGTCGGCGCTGGCGCTGCTGCTGACGCTGACCGGGGCGATCGCCTGGCTGCTGGCCGGGCCGCGCGACGACGCCGTGCCGCCGTCCCGCCCCATCCCGGGCACCTACTTCCTGCCGACGCCTCCGCCGGTGCCGTCGCCCAACGACACGTTGAAGCCGTCGCCGACGCCGTCCCCCGGGGAGGGCGGGACCGGCACCGGGCGGCCCACGTCGCCTCCGGACCCGGGCGAGGACATCTGAGCCTCGCGGGGCGGGCGTACGGCGCGC
Source organism: Sphaerisporangium krabiense (assembly GCF_014200435.1). Lineage (NCBI taxonomy): Bacteria > Bacillati > Actinomycetota > Actinomycetes > Streptosporangiales > Streptosporangiaceae > Sphaerisporangium > Sphaerisporangium krabiense. The sequence continues at coordinate 1,499,397 of NZ_JACHBR010000002.1, forward strand.
GCGGCCAGGGCGACCAGCACGGCGAGCGCGGCGGGGATCGCCAGCGCCCGGGGCAGGCCGAGCCACTCCGCGGCGCCGCCGATCAGCACGGGGCCGGTGAGCAGGCCCAGGTAGCCGAGCCCGGCGACCCGGGCCAGGGCGCGGCCGGCCCGGGCGGGGTCGCGGTTGCCCGCGGCCGAGAACACCTGCGGCACGATGCAGGACAGGCCCGCGCCGAAGCAGGCGAACCCGGCGATCGCCGCGGCCGGGTGTCCCAGCAGCAGGGCCGCCGCCAGCCCCGTGCCGGCCAGCAGGCCACAGGCGCGGACCAGCCGCGCGGGGCCGAACCGGTGCGCGAGCCGGTCCCCGGCCAGCCGCCCGGCCGTCATCATGATCGAGAACGCGGCGTAGGCGAGGGCGGCGATCCCGGCGGAGGCGGCCAGGTCCTCGCGCAGGTACACCGACCCCCAGTCGGCCGCGGCGCCCTCCCCGATCCCGCAGCAGAAGACGAGCACACCCAGGAACAGCACACCACGCACGGCATCACCCCGGCGTGCCGCCCGGCCGGCGCCTGAGGCCGTCCCCGAGGCGGTCACGGGGGCCGTGTCCGGAGCCGTCCCCGGGGCGGTCTCCGCGGTCGTCCCCGGGGCGGCCGCCGGGGCCGATCCCCGGGACGGCGGGGCGGGGCGGGCGCGCACGGCGGGCATGGCCGGGAGGATCGCCCAGGTCGCCGCGGCGGACAGGGCGGCCAGCAGGGCGGCCGTCGCGGCGAAGGTGACCCACGGCGGGGCCTGCGCGTGCGCGAACAGCGCGCCGATGCCGGCGCCCGCGAACCCGCCGACGCTGAACGCGGCGTGGAAGGACGACATCAGCGGCCGTCCGCCCGCCCGCTCCACCTCCACCGCGACGGCGTTCATCGCGATGTCGAGCATGCCGTGCACCAGGCCGAACAGCGCGAGCGCGGCCGCGAGGGAGGCCAGGCCGGGCATGAACGCCGGGGGCAGCAGGACGGCGGCCTGCGCGAAGGCGAGCGGCACCATGACCCTGACGGCGCCGCGCCGGTCGGCGAGCCGCCCGATGACCTGCATGCCGGCCAGCGCGCCCGCGGCGATGGCGAGCAGCGCGAGGCTGAGCCGCCCGTCGGACAGCGCGAGGCTCTCCTTGATCGCGGGAATGCGGGCCGTCCACACGCCGATGGCGATCCCGGGGATGGCGAAGGTCACGTACACCGCCCACCGGGCACGCCGCAGCGCGCCCCCGGGGCCGGGCGGGGCGCTCACGGGACCACGCGGACGGTCACGCCGGCGGCGGTGAGGGACTCGCGTTGCTCGCGGGGGATGCCGGCGTCGGTGATCAGCACGTCCACGCGGCCGGCCGGGCAGACGGCGGCGAAGGCGGTCTGGCGGAACTTGGAGGAGTCCGCGGCGACGACGACGCGCCGGGCCGAGGCGATCGCGGCCTGCTTGACCGCGACCTCGTCCAGGTCGTGCGCGGTGATGCCGTGCTCGGCCGAGATCCCGCAGCAGCCGATGACCGCGGTGTCGAAGCGCAGCGCGCCGATCGTGCCCACCGCGAGCGGCCCGGTGACGTTCAGCTCGCCGCGCCGCACCTCCCCGGCGGGCAGCACCATGCGCAGCCGGGGCGCGTCGGCGAGGGCCTGGATCGACTGCAGCGACAGGGGGAGGACGGTGAGCCTGCGCGCGTGGACGGCGCGGGCCACCTCCAGCGCGGTGGTGCCGGCGTCCAGCACGACCGCCTCGCCGTCGGCGAGCAGCCCGGCCACCTCGGCGGCGATGCGGGCCTTGGCGGCGGTCGCCTCGTGGGCGCGCACGCCGAACGGGGGCTCCTCGCCGCGCAGCAGCAGGCTCTGGGCGCCGCCGCGCACCCGGCGGGCCACGCCCTGCTGGGCCAGCTCGTCCAGGTCCCGCCGGATGGTCATCTCCGAGACGCCGTGCTCGGCGGCGAGCGCGGCGACCGACACGCTGTCGGTGGTCATGAGCGTTTCCGTGATGGCGCGCAAACGATCCATGCGTTCATATGAACATTTTTGGTGTTCGTTTGGCAAATCAGGGACACTAGGCGGTATGCGCGCAAGCCGGCTGCTGTCCCTCCTCCTGCTCCTGCAGACGCGCGGCCGGATGACGGCCGCCGAGCTGTCCCGGGAGCTGGAGGTGTCGGTGCGCACCGTCTACCGCGACGTCGAGGCGCTGTCCGCGGCGGGCGTCCCCGTCTACGCCGACCGGGGCCCCGCGGGCGGCTACCAGCTCCTGGACGGCTACCGCACCCGGCTCAACGGCCTGAGCGCCGAGGAGGCCTCCTCGCTGTTCCTGGCCGGGCTGCCCGGCCCCGCCGCCGAGCTGGGCCTGGCCGAGGTGGCCGCCGCGGCCGAGCTCAAGCTGCTCGCCGCGCTGCCCCCCGAGCCGCGCTCGCACGCCTCCCGCATGCGCGAGCGGTTCCTGCTGGACGTGCCCGGCTGGTACCGCGACGCCGACGACGTCCCGCTGCTCGGGCTGGTCGCCGACGCGGTGTGGGAGGGGCGCGAGATCAGGATGCTCTACCGCCGCTGGGGTCCCGCCGAGGTGTCCCGGCAGGTGCGGCCGTACGGGCTGGTGCTGAAGGGCGGCTCCTGGTACATGGTCGCCGCCCCGGCCGACGCCGAGCCGCGCACCTACCGGGTCGCGCGGATCATCTCCGCCGAGGCGCTGCCCGTGCGCTTCGCCCGGCCGGAGGGGTTCGACCTCGGGCGGTTCTGGCAGGAGTACTCCGCCGGCTTCCAGGAGCGCATGTACCCCGCCGAGGCCGTCCTGCGGGTGGCCCCGGGGGCGGAGGACATGCTGCGGGTCACGGCGGGCACCCGGGCCGTGGAGGCGGCGCTGGCCACGGCGGGGCCGCCGGGGGAGGACGGCTGGAGGGTGCTGCGGCTGCCGATCGAGTCGGTGCGCCACGCCCGGTGGCTGCTGCTGCGCATGGGCGCGAGCGTGGAGGTGCTCGGCCCCGCCGAGCTGCGCGGCCTCATGATCTCGGCGGTGGAGGAGCTGTCCGCCCTGTACGGCGCCGGCGCGGCTCAGCCGGAGCGCGCCCCGCTGAGCTCGTAGCCGTGGAAGGCCGGGGACGGCGCGGCGGGGGAGGAGATCACGACCACCGGGCAGCGCGCCCCCATGATGCAGGCGGCCACCACCGGCGTGGCGGTGGCGGGCATGCCCGGCGCGGGGCTGCGCGTGCCGAGCACCAGCATCTCGGCGTCCGCGCAGTGGGTCAGCAGCACCTGGGCGGGCGGGCCGTGCGTCACGATCGGCTCGGTGGCGGGCAGGACCTGCGCCACGACGCGGCGGGTGCGCTCCCTGGCGGCCTCGTACTCCTCGTCGTGGGAACGCCAGGTGCCCATCGGGGCGTACGAGGCCCGGTGCTGGCCGGACCACTGCCAGGCGTGGACGGCCTCGATCACCGCGTTCCTCAGCCGGGCCTCCCCGAGCGCCCAGCGCAGCACGGCCGTCGCGGCGGGAGAATGGTTCACGCCCACGACGATGCGGGGCCGGGTGATCTTCTGGCTCACGGAAACCTCCTCCCCACTGAGCATCGCCGGTGCGAAGTGACGTGCCGCCAAAGTCCCGGGAAAAGCACCACTAAATATCACAGACCGGTCAGGCGATCGCCGGTCCGGCGATAACCCGTTGCCCCGGCCGTCCGCACGCCGGGAGGATGCCCGCGTGTACCTCGCCGCGTTCGTCGGATCCTGCCTCCTCATCGCCATGATCCCCGGTGTCAGCACCGCGATCATCCTGCGCCAGACGCTCCGCGCCGGTCCCTCCCGCGGCGCCGCCGCGATGCTCGGCAACGAGACCGGCGTGCTGCTGTGGGCGCTCGCCGCCGTCTTCGGCCTGTCGGCCCTGCTCACCGCCTCCGAGGTCGCCTACGAGGCGATCAGGATCGGCGGGGCCGCCGTGCTGGTCTGGCTCGGCGCGCAGTCGCTGTGGCAGTCCCGCCGCGGCGGCCCCGAGCCCGGGCCCGCCGCCCCGGAGGCCGCGCCCGTCCCCGGGGCCCGGCGCTCCTACCTGCTCGGCCTCGGCACCGCCCTGGCCAACCCCAAGGCCGCGGTGTTCGCGCTGTCGTTCCTGCCGCAGTTCGTGCCCTCCGGCGCCGGCGTCCCCGCGACGCTGATGGCGCTCGCGCTGATCTGGGTCGCGGTGGACACCGTGTGGTACCTGGCGGTGATCTGGCTCCTGGCCCGCGTGCGCGCGGTCTTCGAGCGCCCGCGGGTGCGCCGCGCGCTGGAGCGGGTCTCCGGAGTGGTCCTGATCGGCCTCGGCCTGCGCGTCGTCACCGACACCCGCTGATCAGGCCCGCCCGGCCTAGGAGGAGATGTCGGGAAGGCTGGCCGCCGGGTAACGGTCGCCCGCGACGGCGTCCCGGGGCGCGGCCTTCTCCAGCTCCGCCAGTTCGTCCGCCGTGAGGGCGATGTCCAGGGCCGCGACGTTCTGCTCCAGGTAGGAGCGCCGCTTGGTGCCCGGGATGGGCACGACGTCCTCGCCCTGCGCCAGCACCCAGGCCAGCGAGAGCTGGGCGGCGGTGACGCCCTTGGCCCCGGCGATCTCCTCGACGCGGCGGGCCAGGCGCCGGTTGGCCTCGAAGTTCTCGCCCTGGAAGCGCGGGGCGGCGGTGCGGAAGTCGTCGGCGCCGAACCGTCCGTCGAGCGCCCCGGTCAGCATGCCGCGGCCGAGCGGGCTGTAGGACACCAGGCCGATGCCGAGCTCGCGGAACGTCCCGAGGATCGCGTCCTCGGGGTCGCGGGTGAACAGAGAGTACTCGTACTGGCCCGCGGTGATCGGGTGCACGGCGTGCGCGCGGCGCACGATCGAGGGGCCGGCCTCGGAGATGCCGAGGTGGCGCACCTTGCCCGCGGCCACCAGCTCCGCCATGGCCCCCCAGGTCTCCTCGATCGGGACCGACGGGTCGACGCGGTGCTGGTAGTACAGGTCGATGTGGTCGACGCCGAGCCGCCGGAGCGAGGCGTCGCAGGCCTGCCGCACGTAGTCCGGCCGCCCGTTGATCCCGAGTCGCGCGCCGTCCTCGCCGCGCTCGATGCCGAACTTGGTGGCCAGCACCACCTCGTCCCTGCGCCCGGCGATCGCCGTGCCGACGAGCCGCTCGTTGGTGAACGGCCCGTACATGTCGGCGGTGTCCAGGAAGGTGACGCCGAGGTCGAGCGCGCGGTGCAGGGTCGCCACGGACTCCGCGTCGTCGCCGGCGCCGTAGAACTCGCTCATGCCCATGCAGCCGAGGCCGAGGGACGAGACGGTCAGGCCCTGGCCGAGGGTTCGCTGCTTCATGCGTGATACTCCTCGATCTTCTCGTCGATGGGTTCCAGTCTTCGTGCTGGACCGCACTCCAGGTCAAATCGGCCTTTTATGATCTACGTTGTAAAGGCCGTCGACCGTATGTTCACCCCCTACCCGGAACCCGGAGACCCAACGGCGACGGAGGAGGCGGCCGTCAGTGGACGAAGAAGCCGCCGTCGACGAACAGCATCTGGCCGGTGATGTAGGCGGCGGCGTCCCCGGCGAGCAGCACCGCCGCGCCCGCGAAGTCCACGGGAAGGCCGTTGCGGCCGAGCATCGAGCGGGCGGCCATGGTCTCGACCCGGCCGGGGACGGCCTGGGCGGGCGCGGTGAGCGGGGTGAGCACGAACCCGGGGATGATCGTGTTCACCGAGACGCCGTGCCGTGACCACGCCTCCGCCTGCGAGCGGGTGAGCCCGGCGATGGCCGCCTTGCTGACGCCGTAGGCGCCGCTGTCGCCGAAGGCGCTGATGGACTGCTGGGAGCCGACGTTGATGATGCGGCCCCAGCCGCGCGCGGCCATGCGGGGGCCGAAGTGCTGGCCGAGCAGGTAGGGCGCGGTGATGTTCACCCGCATGGTGAGGTCGTAGTCCTCGGGGGTGAGTTCGGCCATCGGGCGGCGGATGTTGTTGGCGGCGACGTTGGCGAGGATGTCGATCTCGCCGAAGTGGGAGGCGGCGCTCTCGCGGACGTGCCGGACGGCCTCGGCGTCGGCGAGGTCGGCGGGGATGGACGCGGCGCGGACGCCGTGGCCGCGCAGGCGTTCCACGGCGTCCTTCAGCTCGGCGGGCCTGCGGGCCACGAGGACGACGGCGGCGCCGGCGCGGCCGATGGCCTCGGCCATGGCGTATCCGATGCCGGAGCTGCCGCCCGTGACCAGGGCGGTGCGTCCGGACAGGGAGAACAGGCCGTCGAGGTAGGCGGCGGGAGAGGCCGCCGGGTCGTCGGAGGCGCGCATGGTCGTGGAGGGTATCACCAGGCGCCGGGCAGGTCCGCGGCGGCCTGCCGGAGCTTGCCCATGACGTGTTCGAGCTCGCGCAGGGTCTCCAGGTCGAGCCGGTCGAGCAGGCGGCGGTAGTTGGCGTGACCGGCGTCGGCGAGTTCCTCGGTCATGCGGGTGCCGGCGTCGGTGAGGCGGACGCGGCGGATGCGGCGGTCGTTGGGGTCCTCGTGCCGGGAGACCAGGCCCTGGGCGACGAGGCGGTCGACGATGCCGGTGACGGTGCCGAGGCCGGTGCCGAGGACGTGGGCGAGATCCTGGCCGGAGGCCGAGCCGCGCGCGGCGAGGATCAGGGTGACCTTGAGCTGCTGCATGGTCAGGTTGAGCGCCAGCAACGGCATCGACCGGTCGCCGGCGAAGAGGCGCGCGATCGCGTGCTGGGCCTCGCCGATGCGGGCGATCAGCTCCTGTCTCTCGTCCACGTTGCCCTTCACCTTCGCCCGTACAGGTAACCCGAAGTTCAATACCCTGCTAAATATTCGTATATCGCGAAGTGTTAGGGTTTTCCAAACTTATCGTTCATGACTACTGGGGGGTCCGCGTCCATGACCGCTCTGGCCAGGCTCAGCCTCGCCAATCGCAGTCTCGTGATCTTGATGGCGCTGGTGATCAGCGGGTTCGGCCTGTTCGCCATCCCGTCGCTGAAGCAGCAACTGCTGCCCTCGCTCTCGTTCCCGGGGGCGTTCGTCGTGGCACCGTACGCGGGGGCGTCGCCCGACATCGTCGAAGAGCAGGTCACCAAGCCCATCGAGACGAGCTTCCAGGGCATCGCCGGGGTCACGGAGGTCTCCTCGACCTCGCGGGAGGGCCTGGCGCAGATCCAGGTCTCCTTCGAGTACGGCACCGACGTCGAGGACGCGGTGAGCAAGCTGCAGCAGGCGGTCGCCCGCCTCGGCGCGCGGCTGCCCGACGGCGTGGACCCCACGGTGGTCGCGGGTAACACCGACGACATCCCGGTGATGGTCATGGCCGTCGGGGGCGGCGGCGACCAGCGTGACCTGCTCGGCCGGCTGAAGCGCGTGGCGGTCCCCGAGCTGCAGGGCGTGGCCGGCGTGCGCGAGGCGTCGGTGACCGGGGCCCGCGAGCAGACGGTGGTCATCACGCCGGACGCGAAGAAGATGGCCAAGAAGGGCGTGTCGCCCGCGGCGATCCCCGAGCTGCTGCGCGCCAACGGCACGCCGATCCCGGCGGGCACCCTGGTGGAGGACGGCAAGTCGCTGACCGTGCAGGTCGGACGGCGTGTCGCCACGGTCGACGACCTGCGCGACCTGTACCTGACGCCGCAGGCGCCGGCCGCGCAGGCGGGCGCCCAGGGCCAGCAGGGCCGGCAGGCCCAGGCTCAGCAGGGTCAGGCGCAGGGGCGTCCCGGACAGGGGGCCGCCGCCGGCAGGGCGGGGACGGTTCCGGCCGCGCGGCCCGCGGCGCCCAAGCCGGTGCGGCTGGGCGACGTGGCCACGATCGAGGAGCGTCCCGCCGACGCCACGACGGTCACCCGGACGAACGGGCAGCCGAGCCTCGGCGTGGCGATCACCATGGCGCCGGACGGCAACGCGGTCCGCGTCTCGCACGACGTGCGCGACAAGCTGCCCGGCCTGGCCCGCTCGCTGGGCGGCGACACGAAGATCACGGTGGTGTTCGACCAGGCGCCCTACGTGGAGCGGTCGATCGAGGACCTGACGACCGAGGGCCTGCTCGGCCTGGCGTTCGCGGTGCTGGTCATCCTGGTGTTCCTGCTGTCGGTGCGCTCGACGCTCGTGACCGCGGTGTCGATCCCGCTGTCGGTGGTGATCGCGCTGCTCGCCCTGTGGGCCGGCGACTACTCGCTGAACCTGCTGACGCTGGGCGCGCTGACGATCGCGATCGGCCGCGTGGTGGACGACTCGATCGTGGTGCTGGAGAACATCAAGCGCCACCTCGGGTACGGCGAGGACAAGCGCACCGCGGTGCTGAGCGGCGTGCGCGAGGTCAGCGGCGCGGTGACGGCCTCCACGCTCACCACCGTGGCGGTGTTCCTGCCGATCGCGTTCGTGGGCGGCCTGGTCGGCGAGCTGTTCGCGCCGTTCGCGATCACGGTGACGGTGGCGCTGCTGGCGTCCCTGCTGGTGTCGCTGACGGTGATCCCGGTGCTGGCGTACTGGTTCCTCAAGGCGCCGAAGCTGTCGCCCGAGCAGGCGCGGGAGTTCCGCGAGCGCGCCGAGGCCAAGGAACTGCGCAGCCCGCTGCAGCGGATGTACCTGCCGGTGCTGAGGTTCGCGGCGCGGCGGCGGCTGGTCACGCTGCTGATCGGCTTCCTGGTGTTCGCGGGCACGCTGGCGCTGGTCCCGGGGCTGAAGACCAACTTCATCGACTCCTCGGGCCAGGACACGATCTCGCTGACGCAGAAGATGCCGGCGGGCACGGACCTGGCGACCACCGACGCGGCGGCCAAGAAGGTCGAGGAGGTCCTCGCCACCGAGCGCGGCGTCGCCTCCTACCAGGTCAACGTCGGCTCCGGCGGCTCGTTCGGCGGCGGGGTCGGCGGGTCGGCCGACCGGGCGTCGTACTCGGTCACCGTGGACGAGGGCGTGGACACCCCCGGGCTGGAGACGCGGCTGCGCGACCGGCTCGCCACGCTCGGCGGCGTGGGCGAGGTCACGGTCGGCGGCCAGGGCGGCGGGGGCTTCTCCTCCGACCGGGCCGAGGTCGTCCTGCAGGGCCCGGACCTGGACGCGCTGACGAAGGGCGCCGACGCGGTGACGGCGGCCATGAAGGGCATCGCGGGCCTGCGCGACGTGTCCTCCAACCTGGAGGCCAGCATCCCGCGCATCGAGGTGCGCGTCGACAGGGAGAAGGCGGCGGCCAAGGGCCTGACCGAGACCGGGATCGGCCAGATGGTGGCGCAGACGTTCCGCGGAGCGCCGATCGGCGAGGTCACCGTGGACGGCCGGGCCGGCGACGTCATCCTGCGCTCCGCCGACGACGCCCCCGCGGACATCGACGCGGTGCGCGACCTGGAACTGCCCACCGCGGCGGGCCCGGTGAAGCTGTCCGGCGTGGCCGACGTGGAGCGGGTCGCGGGTCCGACGCAGATCACCCGCAAGGACGGCGACCGCACCGCCTCGGTGTCGGCGGCGGCCGAGGCCAGCGACCTCGGCAGCGTCACCGCCAAGCTCACCGAGAAGATGAAGACGGTGTCGCTGCCCGCAGGGGTGAGCTACAGCATCGGCGGCGTGAGCGCCGACCAGCAGGAGGCGTTCGGCCAGCTCGGCCTGGCCATGCTGGCCGCGATCGCCATCGTCTTCATGATCATGGTGGCGACGTTCCGCAGCTTCGTGCAGCCGCTGATCCTGCTGGTGTCCATCCCGTTCGCCGCGACGGGCGCGATCGGCCTGCTGCGGCTGACCGGCACCCCGCTCGGCGTCCCGGCGCTGATCGGCATGCTCATGCTGATCGGCATCGTGGTCACCAACGCGATCGTGCTGATCGACCTGATCAACCAGTACCGCGAGCAGGGACTCGGCGTGACCGAGGCCGTGGTGGAGGGCGGCAGGCGCCGCCTGCGCCCGATCCTGATGACCGCGGTCGCCACGATCTGCGCCCTCACCCCGATGGCGATCGGCCTGACCGGCTCGGGCGGCTTCATCTCCCAGCCCCTGGCGGTCGTGGTCATCGGCGGCCTGGTGTCCTCGACGCTGCTGACCCTGATCCTGGTCCCGGCGCTGTACACCATGGTCGAGCGCACCAAGGAGCGCTTCCGCCGTCGTCGCGGCGGCGGCGCCCCGGCCGCGCGGACCCCGGTGCCCGACCCCGAGCCGCTGCCCACGCGCTGATCCAACGGCCCGCGCGGCGGCCCGCCTCCCCTTCGCGGGGGGCGCGGCCGCCGTGGCGGGCCGTGCGCGGGTGGAGGAGGCGGTGCTCCTAGACTGGGGCAACGTGACCGACAAGCCGCGCATCCCCAACGTCCTGGCCGCCCGATACGCCTCGCCCGAGCTGGCGCGGGTGTGGTCTCCCGAGAACAAGGTGGTGGCCGAGCGGCGGCTGTGGCTGGCCGTGCTGCGGGCGCAGGCCGACCTCGGCGTGCCGGTGCCGCCGGGGGTGGTGGACGACTACGAGGCCGTGGCCGGCAAGGTGGACCTGGCCTCGATCGCCGCGCGCGAGCGGGTCACGCGGCACGACGTCAAGGCCCGCATCGAGGAGTTCAACGACCTGGCGGGGCACGAGCACGTCCACAAGGGCATGACCTCCCGCGACCTGACCGAGAACGTCGAGCAGATGCAGGTCCGCGACAGCCTCGTGCTCGTGCGCGACCGGTGCGTGGCCCTGCTGGCCGCCCTGGCGGACCTGGCCGCCCGGCACGCCGGCGTGGTCATGGCGGGGCGTTCGCACAACGTCGCGGCGCAGGCCACCACGCTCGGCAAGCGGTTCGCCACGGCGGCCGACGAGCTGCTGGTGGCGTTCGCGCGGCTGGAGGAGCTGATCGCCCGCTACCCGCTGCGCGGGATCAAGGGCCCGGTCGGCACCGCGCAGGACATGCTGGACCTGCTCGGCGGGGACGCGGCCAAGCTCGCGGAGCTGGAGGACCGCGTGGCGGGCCACCTGGGCTTCACGTCCGGGCTGACCAGCGTCGGGCAGGTCTACCCCCGGTCGCTGGACTACGAGGCGCTGACCACGCTGGTGCAGCTGGCGGCGGCGCCCTCCAGCCTGGCCAAGACGATCCGCCTGATGGCCGGGCACGAACTGGTCACCGAGGGCTTCCAGCCGGGCCAGGTCGGCTCCAGTGCGATGCCGCACAAGATGAACACCCGCTCCTGCGAGCGCGTCAACGGCCTGGCCGTCGTGCTGCGCGGGTACGCCTCGATGGCCGGTGAGCTGGCCGGGGACCAGTGGAACGAGGGGGACGTGTCCTGCTCGGTGGTGCGCAGGGTGGCGCTGCCCGACGCGTTCTTCGCCTTCGACGGGCTGGCCGAGACGATGCTGACGGTGCTGGCCGAGTTCGGGGCGTTCCCGGCGGTGATCGCGGCCGAGCTGGACCGCTACCTGCCGTTCCTGTCGACCACCAAGATGCTGATGGCCGCCGTGCGGGCGGGCGTCGGCCGCGAGACGGCCCACGAGCTGATCAAGGAGCACGCCGTGGCGGCGGCGCTGGCCATGCGCGAGACCGGCGCGCCCAACACGCTGCTGGAGCGTCTCGACGCCGACCCGCGCTTCCCCCTGGACCTTCCCGCGCTGCGGGCGGCGCTGGCCGACCCGGTCACCTTCACCGGCGCGGCCGCGGCGCAGGTCGCCGAGGTGGTGTCCCGGGTGGAGGCCGTCGTGGCCCGCCACCCCGAGGCCGCCGGCTACCGGCCCGGCGCCATCCTGTGACCGCCGGCCTTCCCGAACCCGCCATCCCAGGTCGATTACCGGCCGTTCCCCGGCCCGGGGCGGACGATCCCCGGGCCGCGCCGTTGCTGGTGCTGTGGGACATCGACCACACGTTGATCGATTCCAGTGCCGTGTCCCAGCGGGTGTACGCGACCGCGTTCCGGCGGGCGACCGGGCTGCCGATGCGCCTGCCCTGGCGCTTCGACGGCCGCACCGAGCGTGCCGCCGTCACCGACGCGCTGCGCGAGCACGGCCTGGATCCGCACGACGGCCTGTTCGGCGCCTTCGCCGAAGCCCTCGCGGCCGAGATGGGCGCCCGCCTCGGGGCCATGGCCGCCGAGGGACGGGTGCTGCCCGGCGCGGTCGCCGCGCTGACCGCCCTGGGCGCCGTCCCGGGCGTCCACCAGTCCGTCCTCACCGGCAACCTCTCCGCGATCGCGGAGCTGAAGCTGCGGGCGTTCGGCCTGACCGGGTACCTCGACCTGCGGCTCGGCGCGTACGGGGAGGACGCCTACGAGCGCACGGACCTGCCCGTCCACGCCTTCGGCAGGGCCGAGCGGCACCTCGGGCGGCTGTACGGGGACGCCGTCATCATCGGCGACACCCCGCGCGACGTGGCCGCCGCCCGGGGCGCGGGGGCCGGGGCCGTCGCCGTCGCGACCGGCTCCCACGGGGTCGAGGACCTCCGGGCGGCCGGCGCGGACGTCGTGCTCACCGACCTGTCCGACACCGCGGCCGTCCTGCGGGCGGTGACCGGCGTCAGGCCGTGACGGCCGGGGGACGGTGGCCGCCGGAGCGGCGTTCGCGTTCGACGGCCTCGCGCAGGGCGGGCGCGACCTCCGCGCCCCACACCTGGATCGCCTCGGGTTCGTCGCTCATCAGGATGAACGCGCTCACCCCGTGGTCGAGCGCGAGCGGCAGCAACTGGTCGGCCCACTGCCGCGGCGGGCCCTGCAGGAACCCCTCGTCGCCGGTCGTGAACCGGCCGCCGACGTTGAGCAGGCGGCGGATCTCGCCGGGGGCGCGCCCGGCCTCGGCCGCCGCCTCGTCGATGATCCGGTTGCCCCGCTCCAGGGCCCCCTCCTCCAGGTACGGCAGGCTGGGCAGCCATCCGTCGGCCTTCGCGCCGATGAGGCGCAGCATGCGCGGCTTCAGCGCGCCGAGCCAGATCGCGATGTCGTGGGCGGGCTCCGGGCCGCGTTTGGCGCCCTTGACCTGGTAGTGCGCGCCGTCGACGCGCACGCCGCCGCGCTCGGAGGGGTCCCAGACCGCCCGGATGACGTCGATGGCCTCGCTCAGCGCCTCCACCGCCTCCCCGGGGGCGCGGTGCGGCCCGCCCATCGCGGCGACCGCGTCCTGGAAGCCCCCGGCGCCGAGGCCCAGCTCGAACCGGCCGCCGGACAGCAGGTCCAGGCTCGCCGCGGCCCGGGCGAGGACGGCCGGAGGCCGCAGCGGCAGGTTGAGGACGTTGCCCGCCAGCCGCACCCGCTCGGTCCGCGCGGCGACCCAGGTGAGCAGCGTCCAGGTGTCCAGGAACGCGGGCAGGTAGGGGTGGTCCTGGAAGGTGACCAGGTCCAGGCCCGCCTGTTCGCTGAGCCGGGCCAGCGTCACGACCTCGTGCGGCCGCTGGTTCTGTGGGGTGAGGAAGGCGCCGAACATCAGCGCGTGTCCGTAGTCGGCCATCGCCCGCTCCTACTTCGAATCCAGAAGTGACAACGCTCTTCGGAGCACGGTGACCATGCCGCCGTATCGCCTGTTCCCCGGGCCGTTCCCCGGGCGGGCGCGGCGTCACCGCGCGGGGTCCTCCGGCTCCAGATGCTCCCGCGCCCACCGCGAGATCTGCTCCAGCGCGGGCATCAGCGCCCGGCCGGCGTCGGTGAGGGCGTAGGAGACGGAGACGGGCGGCCCCTCGCCGACGGTGCGCGCGACCAGCCCCGCGCGGGTCAGCTCGGCGAGGCGGTCGGTGAGCACCGAGTCGGAGATGCCGCCGACCGCGCGCGACAGCTCCCGGAACCCCGTCGGCCCGCCGCCGAGCACGCCGAGCAGCACGGCGTTCCAGCGCTTGCCCAGAAACCCGAACGCGCGCGACAGCGCCGCGTCCCCGCGCAGGCAGGCGTCGGACGCGACCGGCACGGCGCCCGCCCGCGGCGCCTTGGTCGTCCTGGCCACGTCTTCACGCTAGCACCGCCGATGCGCCTTCGAGATTCGAAGCACCTCTGCCGGTCGGAGGCCGGCGAGCCTGGCGCCGCGGTCGGGGGACGGGGGGCGGTTCGGAGGGGGGGCCGGAAAACCAGGTGAAGCTCGGCGATCCGCGATGCACAGTAATCAAGTGATGTCCGATTTCGTGCCTGGATTCGTGCCCGGCCTGGAGCTGTCGCGGGCGTACTACACGGAGGTGGTCAAGCCCATCCTCGGTGAGACGCCCCACGGCGCCGCGCTCATCGGCCCCGGCTCGGAGGTCCTGTCCTTCGACACCGAGCGTTCCACCGACCACGACTGGGGGCCACGTGTGCTGGTGTTCGTGGCGCCCGACCTGGCCGAGGAGATCGCCGCGCGCCTGCCCGGGGCGCTGCCCGAGCGGTTCCGCGGATATCCCACGGCGTTCGGGTCGGACCGCAATCCGGTACGGCACGGCGTCCTCGTCACCGGGTTCGGCGCGTGGGCGCGCTCCCGGCTCGGGTTCGACCCGCGCGGCGAGATCGCCACCGCCGACTGGCTGGGCGCGTCGTGGCAGCGCCTGGCCGAGATGACCAGCGGCGAGGTCTACCACGACGGGCTCGGCGAACTCGGCCGTGCCCGCGAGAACCTGCGCTGGTACCCGCCGCAGGTGTGGCGGTACGTGCTCGCCTGCCAGTGGCGGCGCATCGCCCAGATCGAGAGCTTCCCAGGCCGCTGCGGCGAGGTGGGCGACGACCTCGGATCGCTGCTGGTCACCGGCCGTCTCGTCGAGGAACTCATGCGGCTGAGCCTGCTGATGCGGCGCCGCTACCCGCCCTACGCCAAGTGGCTCGGCAGCGCCTTCGCCCGCCTGCCCGGCTCGGCCGAACTGGGGGAGGCCTTCGCCGCCGCGCTGTCGGCGCGCGGCTGGCGCGACCGCGAGGAGCACCTGTGCCGGGCCTACGAACGGGTGGCCGCCCTGCATAACCGCCTCGCCCTCACCTCGCCGCTGGACCCGTCCGTCCGCCCGTACTTCGACCGGCCCTTCCGTGTCATCGGCGCGGCCCGCTTCGCCGAGGCGCTGCTGGACGCCGCCGGCCCGGAGGTCGGCGCGCTGCCCCCGCTCGGCGCGGTCGACCAGTTCTGCGACAGCACCGACGTCCTCGCCGACGCCACCCGCTCCCTGACCCTCAGCCGGGCCGTCCACATCGCCGCGTGACCGCGCCCCCGGCCGCGCCACCCGGCCGTCCCGCCGCCCCTTCACCGTGCCGCGCACCGCACCTGGCCGGGGACCCGGCTGGACTCTGCCACGAGGGGAGACTCCATGCTGGGGGCATGGACGACGAGGACGGCGCCGCCCTGATGCCGATCGGCCGGTTCGCCCGGCTGTGCAGGCTCAGCGTCAAGCAACTGCGCCACTACGACGACCTCGGGCTGCTGGAGCCGGCGCACGTGGACCCGTTCACCGGGTACCGGTACTACCGCGCCGGCCAGGCCCGCGACGCGATGTCCATCGGGCTGCTGCGCTCGCTGGACGTGCCGCTGGCGGCGATCGGCGACCTGCTCGCCGGCGCCTCGCCCGCCGACGCCCTGGGCCGGGTGCGCGACGCCATGGAGGCCGAGCTGGACAGGCGGCGCAGGGCGCTGGCCACGCTGGAGCACGTGCTGGCCGGAGGGCTGCCCGCCGTCCCGGTGCGCGTCGTCCACGAGCCCGCCCGCCGCGTGCTGGTCACCGGCGACCTCGCCGACGGGCCCGGCGACATCGGCCGGGTCACCTCGCTGTGCGTGGCCCGGCTGCCGCCCGAGCTGCGCGCCTCGATGATCGGGCTGTTCCCGATCGACCTCGGCGACCGCGTCCCGGTCACCGTGGCGGCGGTCGCCGGGCCCGGCGAGGAACGGCCGGGGCTGACCGCGCGCGTGCTGCCGGGCGGGCCGTTCGCGCGCGCCGTGCACACCGGGCCCTACGACCAGACCCCCCTGACCGCGCACGGGCTGCTGGCCTGGTGCGCCGAGCGCGGTCACCACCCGCGGGGCCCGCTGCGCGAGGTCTACGTCTCCGACCCCGCGGTCACCCCGCCCGACGAGCTGATCACCTATCTGATGGTCCCCCTGGAGGAATCATGACCAACCCATCTGCTCTGGCTGATCGGTCCGGTTGGTACACCGCCGCCGACGTCCCCGAGCGCGCCTTCCACGGCACCGTGCGGGGCCTCGGCGTCAGCGGCCAGGGCGAGCCCGGCGGCGCCCGGTACGCCGAGCGCGTCCAGGCGCTGTACGCGGTCGCCGGAACCCTGGCCGGCATGGCGGGCGGCTTCCCGCTTCCGCCGCTGGAGGGCCGCTGGTGGGTGCAGGACACCAGGCCGCCGCTGACGGTGCCGCGCGAGGAGTGGTACTGGCACCTGTTCCTCAAGCTGCCCGCCGAGGTGGACGACGCGCTCGCCGACCGGGCGCGCGAGGCGGAGCGCGGCGCGGCGATGGGCGTGGAACATGTCCAGGTGGTGTCCTTCACCGAGGGAGACTGCGTGCAGATGACCCACCACGGTCCGTACGCGGACGAAGCTCGCTCGCTCGCGCTGATGGAGTCCTTCATGGCCGAGCACGCCCTCGTCCCCTTCGGGCTGCACCACGAGATCTACATCTCCGACGTCCGCGAGACCGACCCCGCGGCGATGCACACGATCCTGCGCCAGCCGGTCCGCCCGGCGTCGTGAGCCGGCTCCGGGGACCGGGGGTGACCCCCGGGTCTCTCACACTTTGACGATCATCTTTCCCGTGTTGCCGCCGCCGAGCATGCTCAGGAAGGCGTCGACCATGTTGGGCAGGCCCTCGACGATGGTCTCGGGCGCGAGGACCCGCCCGGCCTGCAGGTAGGGGACGAGGAAACCCTCCAGCTCCGTCTGCAGGTACTTGTAGTCGCGGACGAGGAAGCCCTCCAGCCGGATCTGCTTCTCCACGATGTCGAACAGGTTGCGGGGGGCGGCCGGCGGCATCACGGAGTTGTACTGTCCCACCGCGCCGCACCAGGCGATCCGCCCGCGGGGGCGCAGGGCGCCGATGGCGGCCTCCAGGTGGCCGCCGCCCACGTTGTCCAGGTAGACGTCGATCCCGTCGGGGGCCTCGGCCGCCAGCCGTCCGGGCAGGTCGCCGGCCGTGTAGTCGATCGCCGCGTCGAAGCCCAGCTCGGAGGTGAGGTACTCGGCCTTGGCGGCCGACCCGGTGCTCCCGATGACCCGCTTGGCGCCGAGCAGCCGGGCGATCTGCCCGGCCGCGCTGCCCACCCCGCCGCCCGCCGCGGAGACGAACACCGTCTCGCCCGTGCGCAGCTGGGCGACGCGCGTGAGCCCCACGTAGGCCGACAACCCCGTGCCGCCCAGCACGCTCAGATAGGTGGTGAGCGACAGGCCCGGCACCACGGGCAGGACCCGGACCTCCTGGTGCGTGACCAGCGCGTGGCTTCGCCATCCGTGCCGGTGCAAGACCAGGTCTCCGACCGAGAGCAGCAGGTCACGCGAGTGGACGACCTGGCCGATGGAACGGCCCTCCAGGGGAACGCCCAGCTCGTCGACGTCCATCCTCTCCCGCATGTACGGGTCCACCGAGAGGTAGAGGTTCTCCACCAGGGCCTGACCCGGGCCGGGCGCCGGGGTGGGGACGTCGAGGTAGGCGAACTGCTCGGCGACCGGCCACCCCTGGGGCCTGGCCACCTGATGCACGATGACAGCCATGGTGGCCGAGTCAAGTCCGCCCCCGGCCGCGCCGGTAGTGATTTAGCATATGGCTTAATGATCACCTACCGGCTGTCCGTGGACGATCTCGCACAGGTACGGTTCGCCCGCTCCCCGCTGCTGGAGACCGTCACCAGCCTGTGGGCGCTGCGCCGGCCGGAGCGGTACGCCGTGCACCTGCCCTGGATCCGGCGGGCGCGCTCGGCGCTCGCCGGCGCGGCGGCGGCCGACGTCGCGGTGCTCGACAGCCTGCTCGACCCCGAACGCGGCTGGCTGCCCGACTTCCTCACCCCGCGGCCGGACGCGCCGCGGCCCGGCCTCGCCGGCGAACTCGACCGCCTGCGCCGAACCCCGCCGGACCGCGCCGTGCGGGACTTCCGCGCGGTCTACCGCTCCCACCCCCTGCCGGCCACCACGGACCCGGTCGTCATCGCCGGGGTCCTGGAGCGGTACTGGGACCTGGCCGTCGCGCCGCACTGGCGGCGCATGCGGGCCGTGCTGGAGGCCGACATGCTGTACCGGGCGCAGCGCATCGCCCAGGACGGCGCCGCCGCGGTGCTGCTCGACCTCGACCACCGCGTCACCTTCGCCGACGGCGAGCTGCACCTGTACGCCGGCCACGCGCTGCGCTACGACGTGGCCGTCGCGGGCCGCGGCCTGTGGCTGGTGCCCGCGCTGTTCGCGCCGCAGACCATCGCCCCCGTCGGCCCCGACGAGCCGCCCACCGTCGTCTACCGGTGCAGAGGCATCGGCACGTTGTGGGAGCCGTCCCTGGCACGCCCGCCGAAGGCCCTCGCCGAACTGATCGGCGCCACCCGCGCGGCCCTGCTGGCGACGCTGGACGACCCGATGTCCACCTCGGAGCTGGCCCGCCGCCACGGCGTCACCCCCAGCGCCGTCTCCCAGCACCTCGCCGTGCTCTGCAGGAACGGCCTGCTGTCCCGCTCCCGGGTCGGCCAGGTCGTCCTCTACTCCCGGACGGCCCTCGCCGACCGGCTCATGGCCCGGTGACCGCCGATGTCCGGCCCCGCCGCGCGCCGCGTCCAGGCGGGACCGGGGTCAGGGCAGGGTCAGGACGCGGGGGCCGTCGTCGGTGATCGCCACGGTGTGCTCCACGTGCGCGGCGCGGCTGCCGTCCACGGTGAGCAACGCCCAGCCGTCGGGGGCGGTCAGGTAGCTGTCCCGGCCGCCGGCCGTGAACATCGGCTCGATGGCCAGCGCCATGCCGTGCCGCAGCGGCATCCCGCGGCCGGGCCTGCTCCGGTTCGGCACGTGCGGGTCCTCGTGCATGCGCCGCCCGATGCCGTGCCCGCCGAAGTCGGCCAGGATGCCGTAGCCGTGCTCCTCGGCGATCGCCCCCACGGCGTGGCCGATGTCGCCGAGCCGCCCGCCCGGGGTCGCCGCGGCGATGCCCGCCCGCAGCGCGCGCTCGGCGGCGTCGATCAGCTCGGCGTCGCCGGGCCGGGCGGGGCCGACGGTGAAGCTGATCGCCGCGTCGCCGGTCCAGCCGTCCAGCCGGGCCCCGCAGTCGACGCTCACCAGGTCGCCGGTCCGCAGCCGGTAGCCGTCCGGGATGCCGTGGACGACCACGTCGTTGACCGAGGTGCAGATCACGGCGGGGAACGGCGTGGGCGCGAACGACGGCCGGTAGTTCAGGAACGGCGCGCTCGCCCCGGCCTCGTGGATCACCGTGCGGGCGACCTCGTCCAGCTCGGTGAGCCGCACTCCGGCGACGGCGCGCTCGCGTACGGCGGCCAGCGCGCGGCCCACGACCCGGCCCGCCTCGCGCATCGCCTCCAGCTCGGCATCGGTCTTGATCTCCACCATGCGGCAGCCCGCCCTCCAATTAAAATACCGGTATTATCATCACGGTACTATAGACGGCATGGTGCGCATCCCGCTGACCGGACCCGAACGCGAGCGCGGCGAACGGCTCGGCTCCCTGCTACGTCAGGCACGTGGCGACCGCAGCATGGCCGAGGTGGCGACGGCCGCCGGCATCTCCGCCGAGACCCTGCGCAAGATCGAGACCGGCCGCATCCCCACGCCGGCCTTCTTCACCGTCTCGGCCCTCGCCGAGGCGCTCGGCATCTCCCTGGACACGCTGGCCGCCGTCTGCGCCGACCACTCCGCCCGCCACCGCCGCCTGGCCGGCTGACCTGCGGAGTCGTCGGACGCCCGCGCTCCCGCGCGCGGCGGGGTAGCGTCATGGTCGGGTTCTCGCGGCGGCGCCGTCCCGCGGCGTGGCCGTGTCATGGACGAAGCCGGAGGTGATCACGGTGCGTCAGGTCCACTGACAGCCCCATCCCGGGGCGTCACGGAGCCGAAAGGTGCCCGTATGAGCAAGACCGACAAGACCCGGCCGTGGTGGGTCCAGATGGCCGACGCGCCCATGCTGACGTGCCTGCCCGTTCACGACCACCGGCTCGGAGCGTGCACGCTCCCCGACGAGATCACCGCCGGCTGCGCCCCTCCCTTCCCGGTGGAGGGCTGCCACTGGAGGGTCCCCGTCTCTCTCTGGTTCGGCCACCGCACCCGGGCCGCACGCCGGGAGGGCTACCACATCCGGCGCGAAGACACCCGCCGCGGCCGTCATCAGGTACGCCGCGAGCTGCGCGCCTACCGTCCCGGCCCGGGAGGGGACGCGGCCCCGGACGAGATCGGGCACTGATCCGCCACCGGCGGATACGCCTGTGGCTCAGGGATCCGCCTCCAGGATGAGCAGCCCCGGCCGGGAGCCTTCGGTCAGTCGCCGGCGGCGGGGCGGCGGAGGAGGGGATGGGTGCGCATCGCGACCTCCAGCTCGCCGGGGAGCTCGTCGCGGTAGCGGCCCAGGGTGGCCAGGTCGCGATGGCCGAGGACGCGGCGCACCGCGTCCATGTCGACCGCGTCGGCCAGCAGGTGGGTCGCCGTGGTGTGCCGCAGGCCGTGCGGGGTCACCGAGCGCTGCTGGGCGGGCGGCACCCGCCGCTGGACGCGGTCGATCACCGCCTGGACGTCGCCGCGCGCCAGCCGCCTGCCCCGCCACGACAGCAGCAGGGCCTTCTCGGACGTGGCGGGCCGCCCGCAGGACAGGTAGACCTCCAGCGCCTCGGCGACGTCGGCGGGCAGCGGCACGTCGCGCGTGCGCCCGCCCTTGCCGAAGATGCGCCAGTAGCGGACCCCGTCGTTGGTGTAGAAGTCCTCGACGTTGGCGCGGACGAGCTCCGACACCCGCGGGCCGAGCGTGGACAGCAGCAGCACGATCACCGCGTCGCGCGCCTCCATGCGCTGGTCGCGCCGCCCGCCCTCCGGCTCGGCGGACGTCAGCGACCGCGCCGCGCCCACCAGCCCCTGCGCCTGCTCGCGGGTGAGCGCCCGGCGTTCTGCGCGCAGCCCGCCACGCTCCTTGGCCGTCACCGTCACGGCCGTCATCGGGTTGACCTGCACCCACCCGGTCAGCGTCGCGTGCTTGAAGAACGCCGACACCGAGCGCCGGAACCGTGACTGGGACGAGGCGCTCTGCGAGGCGGGGCCGCCCGGAGCGGAACGCCGCCCGTCCGGCTTGCGGGCGAAGGCCAGCAGCACCGCGTCGACGTCCTCACCGGTCAGATCGTCGAGCACCTGGCCGGGCCCGGCCAGGGCCGAGAACGTGCCCACGTCGCGCGCGTACACCTCGGCCGTCGCGGGCGACAGGGCGCCGGTGACGGTCTTGGCGAGGATCAACTCGATATAACGGTCGGCGGACTCTTCGACGGTGATTCGCTTCAGCTGGGCGGGCCGCATCTAACAGCTCAGTCCTTTCCGATCCATTCGATCCGTCCGGTCCTTCCTATCCCGCGATCACGCCGACCGTACCGGCCCGCACCGACAATTCCGCGCTCCCGTCTCCGCGCGGCCGGGAAATGACGCCCGCGCCCGCGTCGCCCCGGCTCCACCGGGCCCGGAGGGGCTGCGGAGCGTGCCCGCGAAAGGGCGGAAAGTCGTCGATGATTCCCAGGTGATATGAACCGGAGGGATTTTTCGATTCGGCGATCGGGCGTCGGCTAACGTGCCGACGGCCGGGACCCGACACGTGGGGGAGTAGGTCGGATGAAACGATTTCTGTCCGTTGCCGGGATGTCCGCCCTAGTCATGGCCCTGGTGTCCGGATCGCCGGTCGCGCTCCCGGCCGCGGACGAGGTCGAGTTCCCGCACGTCCCTTTGGGCGTCAAGTCCATCGCCGGGGGAGTCGTCGTGAAGGACGGCGTGGCGGTCGAAGGGGCGGACGTGCTCGTGCTCTCCATGCCCGCCGACCTGGAGTCGGTGCCGATCGGCGGCCTGGTGTACCCGCGGACGGTGGGCGCGGCGAGCACCGACGCGCTCGGCCGCTTCACGGTCAACGTCGACCCCGCCGCGATCCCGCCCGGTCACGCCGACGAGGACGGGGCCGTGCGGATCGAACTGGTGATCGCCGACGACGAGCACGAGGTCCGCTGGAACGACACCGCCGTGCCCGCCCGTCACCCCGTGCGGGTGGGCGGCGCGCCGCGGTGCGGGGGCGAGGGGAGGACGGCCTGCCGGCTCGGAGAGCCGGCCCATTTGATCCCGGTCGGCGTGGGCGGCACGGATCGGCTCAAGGTCGTGGTCGAGGTCCCGCCGGGCGCCTACGTCACCCCGCTGTGGTCCTCGGCCCACTATCGATCGCTGGGCGGCTCACTGCCGCTCCAGGTGGTCGCCGATCTCGGTGCCATGCCGAGCGTGCGGGACGTGAACGACGCTCTGTCCGGTGAGTGGCCCGGTACCCTCGACGGCGAGTTCCCGGGCTCCGCCGACCCGGGGTCCTCCCGCGACCCGGTTCCCCTCGTGGCCGTGACGGCCCCGCCCCTGCTGGACGTCGTCACGGTGTCCGCCGCCCCGGTGCCCGCGATGCCGCGCGATCCCACCTTCGCCGAGATCGCGGCGCGGCTTCGGTCGGGCAGGATCACCGCGGCCCAGATGGTGGCGGGGACGCTGGGCGCCACCGGCGGGTGAGCGCGCGCCCGGAAAACCCGGTGACAGCGAGCGCGCCGGGCCGGGATCATGGCGCTGCGCGGGCCGGGGGCGGCCCGCCGTATCCGCTGGAGGATCCTCATGGCCACCTACACGACCGTTCCGGAACTGCTGCCGCCGCCGGGATACGCGCACGCCGCCGTGGTGGAGGCGGGGGAGCGGCTGGCGTTCATGGCCGGGGCCGTCCCACTGGACGCCGAGGGCGGGCTCGTCGGGGAGGGCGACCCGGCCGCGCAGGCCCGGCAGGTGCTCGCCAACCTGGAGACCGCCCTGCTCGCCGTCGGCAGCGGCCTGCGGCACGTCGTCGCCAGCACGGTGTACGTCGCCACCACCCGGCAGGAGGACCTGTCCGCCGTGTGGGAGGTCGTCCGCGCGTCGGAGCTGTCGGCGGGCCCGCACACCTCCACGCTGCTCGGCGTGTCCCTGCTCGGCTACCCCGGTCAGATCGTCGAGGTCACCGCCACCGCCGTCGTCCCGTGAGCCGCGTACCGGGCATTCCCGACGATCCCGGCGTGGTTCCCGCGCCGCGACGGCCCCGCCGCGTCTAGCATTCAGTCATGGGTGGCATTGGCTTGCCGGAGCTTCTGATACTTCTGGTCGTCGGCGTCGTGGTCGTCGGGCTCTTCGCCGCCCTGACGCGCCGGGGCGCCAAGGCCCCGGGACCGTCGTACGTGTCGGCCTGGCAGGGCGGCGTCACGCCTCCCCAACCCGGCGACCTGCAGGGCCAGGTGTACGCGCTGGTCGCGCAGGGGAAGAAGATCCCGGCGATCAAGCTGGTCCGCGAGCACACCGGCCTCGGCCTCGCCGACGCCAAGGCGTACGTCGACGCGCTCGCCGCGAGCCGTCCCGTCCCGCCCGCGGTCGCCCGCAAGCTGGCCCCGCCGCGCCAGGCCGCCGTCCCGGCGCCGCCCCGGGAGGATCTGGCCACCCGGGTGCGGGCTCTGAAGGCGGACGGCCGCGCCGAGCAGGCCGTGTACCTGGTGCGCGGTGAGACCGGGATGGGCCGGCAGGAGGCCGAGGCGTTCGTCCAGCAGCTCTGACCCGCGTCCGGTGCCTTGCCGTCGCCCTCGGCCGGGCGCTACGGAGACGCGGCCTCAGCCGGCCCGCGGCGTGCCCGGATCCGGGGCGTCCGGGCGCAGCCCCTCCAGCACCGCGTAGGCGGGGTTGCCCCGGGCCGCGTGGCGCACCTCGCGCGCCGTCGAGGCCACGTACGCCTGTCCGGTGACGATCGAGGAGTGGCCGAGCAGCTCCATGAGCTCGTGCGCCGAGGCCCCGCGCTCGGCCAGGCGCGTGGCGAACTCGTGCCGCAGCGCGTGCACCAGCGTCCCCTTCTGCACGCGGTCGTGGATCCCCGCGTACCGGTAGCACTGGCGCACCAGGTACTGCAGCCCGCCGCGCCGCAGCGGCTCGTTGCGCAGGTCCACCAGCAGCGGCGCCGACCGGGGCAGCGTCGTGAGCCCGAACCGGGTGAGGCGGCTGGCCAGGTAGGCGTCGATCAGGTGCTCGATCGGCGGCTCGATGGGCAGCGACCGCGCCTTGCCGCCCTTGCCGACGACCTGGACGCGCCGGTCGCCCTGCGCGCCGCCGATCGAGCCGAGCGTCAGGCCGAGCAGCTCCGCCGAGCGCATGCCGGTGACCAGCGCCAGCGCCAGCACGACCAGGTCGCGCTCCACCCAGGGGTCACGGGCCTCGCGGGCGCCCGCCGCGATGCGCTCCAGCAGCGTCGCCGACGCCGTCCCGTCGCCGAGCAGCGGCTTGGGCGCCTTGGCGGGCTGCTTGGGGCGGGGGACCGCCGCCATGGGGTTGCCCTCCAGCATGCCCTCGGCCACGCAGAAGGTGAGGAACTGGTTCCAGGCGCTCCACGCGCGGTTGACGCTGGCGGGCGAGCGCGGCTCGGCGAAGTCGGCGAACGCCGCCCGCACCAGGCGTCCGCCCAGCGAACGGACCTCCAGGTCCTCCACCGGGACTCCCGCCACGCCGGCCGCCGCCAGCGCCACCAGGCGCAGGTCGCGCTCGTACCCGGCGAGGGTGTGCGGCGACAGCTTCTTGGCGCGCAGCGACGACAGGAACTCGGCCACGGCCTCGGGCACGCGCATCAGCACCAAGGGGATACCTTCACCCACGACGCCTCCGCACCCCGGACATGCCACAAAGTGCTGTGATTATGCATGAAATCCGGACCGTACGGCGCCCGACACGCCGCAGCGTCCGGTCACGTGCCGGAGCCTCCCGGGGCGGGCGGCCGGGCGGGCGTGCCGTCCAGGGACCGCAGCCGCAGGACGAACCGGGCGCCGTGCGGGGAGTCCTCGACGCGCAGCGTCCCGCCGTGCGCCACCGCGATCTCCCGGGAGATCGCCAGGCCCAGCCCGGTCCCGGCCGGGTCGCGGCGCCGGGCGTCGTCCAGCCGGACGAACCGGTCGAACACCCGCTCGCGGTCCGCGGGCGCGATGCCGTCGCCGTCGTCCTCGACGGTGAGGACCGCCTGCCCGTCCACGGCCTCGACGCGGACGACGACCTCGCGCTCGGCGTGCCGCTGGGCGTTGCCGACGAGGTTCTCCACCACGCGCGCGAGCTGGACGCGCTGCCCGCTCACCGGGACGGGGGAGGAGGTCCGCACGCGGACCGGGACCGCGTTCACCCGTGCCCCGGTCGCCTCGGCCGCGAGCGCGGCCAGGTCCAGCCGCTCGGGCGGCACGGGGTCGGCCGCGCGCAGGCGGGCCAGCTCCAGCAGGTCGGCGACGATCGCCTCCAGCCGGTCGGTGGTCGCGAGCGCGTCGCGGAGCGCCTCGTGCGGGTCGACCTCGCCGGGGTAGGCCAGCGCCTCCTCCAGGCAGGCGCGCAGCCCCGCGAGCGGGGACCGCAGCTCGTGGGAGGCGTCGGAGGCGAACCTGCGCTGCTGCTTGACCGCCGTCTCCAGGCGGGCGAGCGTCTCGTTGGCGGTGCGCGCCAGCATGGTGATCTCGTCCCGGCCCGGCGGCAGCGGAACGCGCAGGCTCAGGTCGGTGCCGGTGATCTCCGTCATCCGCGCCGAGATGGTCTGCACCGGACGCAGGGTGCGGCCGAGCATGCTCCAGCTCGTCCATCCGACCAGGCCCACGATGGGCGCGGCGCCCACGGCGATGCCGATGTCCAGCTCGTTGGTCGAGAGGATGGACGGCGCCGTCATCCCCGCGTAGATGACCGAGGAGCCTGATGTGGGGGTGGCGCGGATGGCCATGAGGATGACGCACCCCTGGCTCGTGCCGCACTCGGTGATGTGCTGGAACCGGTCGTCGGGCGGCGGGCGGACCCGCGACAGCGGCGTGTGCTCCGGGGCCGCCCTGCTGGAGTTGGTCACGTGGCCGCGCGCGTCCACGACCTGGATCAGGTCCACCGGGCGCCGCGCCGGGATCGTGTGGGGCACCGTGTCGCCGCGGACGGCCGCGCTCCACTGCCCGGCCACGCGCTGGTTGGCGTCCATGGCGTCGGCCTCGGTCTTGTACCGGATGGCGGCGGCGAGGGTGGCCCCCACCACGGCCAGGAACACGACCGACAGCGCCATCGCCATCAGGGTGTAGCGGGCCCGGATCGAGGCCGGGGAAAGCGCTTTCCACCCCCTGGCGAGGACGTGGCGGCGAAGGAGCCGCGGGACGACGTTCAGGGGACGCTCCGATCAGGTGACACGGGGACGCACGGCGGTCCGGATGACGGCGGGCCCGGGACGCCGGGCCGTGCGGCGGGGACGGTATCGCGGGGACGTCCTGGCTCGGGGAAGACGTCCGCCCCGCGCGGCCCGCGCGGGGGCCGGCGTTGTGGCCAGGAGGCGACTTGTACGCCGAGAGGGCCTCCGACCTGCTATAACGCTAGCACCAGAGGGGAATTGCTCCAGCCAAAGACTTCCCCAAGTCTCCCCGCGCCCCCCGGCCGGG
This sequence comes from Sphaerisporangium krabiense, assembly GCF_014200435.1. NCBI lineage: Bacteria > Bacillati > Actinomycetota > Actinomycetes > Streptosporangiales > Streptosporangiaceae > Sphaerisporangium > Sphaerisporangium krabiense. The sequence goes on from NZ_JACHBR010000002.1 coordinate 1,525,855, forward strand.
GCGGGCCGCCGTCCTGCCCCGCGTGATCACGTAGCATGGCGCCCGACCCGTCGAGCCTGGAGGGCGCCATGGTGAACGACATCGACCTGCGGCACCTGCGGAGGTGCGTCGAGCTCGCCGCCGAGGCGCTGGCGGAAGGGGACGAGCCGTTCGGCTCGGTCCTCGTCGCGGCGGACGGCGCGGTGCTCGCCGAGGACCACAACCGCGTGGCCGGGGGCGACCGCACCCGTCACCCGGAGTTCGCGCTGGCACGCTGGGCTGCGGCCAACCTGACCCCGGAGCGACGCGCGGCGGCGACCGTCTACACCTCGGGCGAGCACTGCCCCATGTGCGCGGCGGCGCACGGCTGGGTCGGCCTCGGCCGCATCGTCTACGCCACCTCGTCCGCGCAGCTCGCCGCGTGGCTCGCCGATATGGGCGTCCCGGCCCCGCCGGTGCGCACGCTGCCGATCGGCGAGGTGGTGCCCGGCGCGGTCACCGACGGGCCCGTCCCCGAGCTGGCCGAGCGGGTGCGCGAGCTGCACCGCCGCTTCCACCGCGCCGGCTGATCGCCGGGCCGGGCGTCCCCGCCCCGGCGTCCGTGAGGATCAGACGGGCTGGCCGATGGGCCGCACGACCATGGTGTTGACGTCCACGCCGCGCGGCTGGGTGATCGCCCAGACGAGGGACTCGGCGAGCTGGTCCGCCGTCAGCAGCGAGCCGTCGGGCGGTCCGCCCAGGCCGTCCCAGAAGGGGGTCTCCACGCGCCCCGGGGCGATCAGCGTGACGCCCACGCCGTCGGCGGTGACCATGCGGCGGGTGTTCTCGGCGAGGCCGGTGACCGCCCACTTGGTGGCCCCGTAGAGGTTGCCGGGGGTGTTGACGAAGCCCGCGACGCTGCCGATGAGGACGATGCGCCCGCCGGTCTCCTTCAGCGCGGGCAGGGCGGCCCTGATGAGCAGCGCGGGACCGAGGACGTTGGTGAGGATCATCTCGCGCCAGCGGGCGGGGTCGCCGTCGCCGAGGGTGTCGTGGCTGGCGAGGCCGGCGTTGGCGACGGCGGTGTCCAGCCGCCCGAACTCTTTGACGGTGGACTCGACGGCCGCGGTGACGGCCGCGTCGTCGGAGGCGTCCCCGGGGAGGGTCAGCAGGCCGGGCGGGTCGCCGAGCCCGGCGGCGAACCGGGTGAGACGGTCGCGGTCACGGCCGGTGACCGCGACGCGGTGGCCCCGGTCGAGCAGGAGCCGGGCCGCGGCCGCCCCGATGCCGCTGGAACCACCGGTGATCAAGGTGACAGGGGAGTCGGTCATGCGCCGCACCCTAGGACGTGGAGCGTGCTCCAGGTCAAGCGATCACCCCGGACGCGCGCGCGGTCCGGCATGTCGGCGGGCGGCCCGCGGGGCTCGGCGGCCGGGGTCCGCGGCGGGCCGCGTGCCGGGCCCGCCGCGGACCCGCCGCTCAGCCGCCGGTCACGGAGAAGACGTCGACGCGCGTGTTGTTCAGGACGTCCCTGACGACGACGTCCTTCACGTTCACGTCCACGTCCACGGGGGCGGGACCGTCGGCGCGGACGGCGGACGCGGACGCCGTCGCGGCCGTGACCGCGAGGACGGCGCCACCGGCCAGGGCCGCGACGGCGAGCAACGAGGCGATCTTGCGCATGACTGCTCCTAGGGGGGGAGGAAACGATCGGCGGCCGGGACGCCGCCGCCCCGAGCATACCGACGGTCACCTGACCGTCACTTTGCGTCAGCGATGCCTTTTCGGGGGCGTGGTGAGGCCCGGGTCCCTCCCAGGTGAAGGAATGTCCACCGGTGCGGCCGGGTCCTACGCGAGCATGGCCAGGGCCTTCTCCTCCTTGTCCGGGGAAAGGCCGTGCCGGGGGCGGTCGGGACGGGCGGGCGGGTCGCCCTCCGAGCGGAGCCAGTCCCAGGTGTCGGTGACGGTGTCCTCGACGGGACGGCAGGCCAGCCCGGCGGCGAGCGCGGCCGAGACGTCGCCGTCGTGCATGCCGCCGTACTCGGCGTCCTCCGGCAGCCAGATCGGCAGCTCCACCCACGGCGCGATCCCGGCCTGCTCGATCACCTCGGCCGGGGTCCACACCAGCTCGGCGCCCGCCCCGGTCACCTGGCGCGCCGCCTCCAGCAGCCCGCCCATCGTGGCGATCCCCGCCGGGCCGACCACGTTGAAGGCGCCGCCCAGGCCGCGCGCGGCCCCGTCCAGCATCCACGCGGCGAGGTCGCGGGCGTCGACGTACTGCAGGGGACGGCCCGGACGGCCGGGGGCCAGCACGCGCCCGCCGCGTTCGAGCCGGCGCAGCCACCACGGCAGCCGGCCGATGTCCTCGTACGGGCCGAGCACCAGCCCGGCGCGCGCCAGCAGCGCCCGGTCCCCGAACGCCGCGAGGACCGCCAGCTCGCCGCCCCGCTTGGCCGCCGCGTAGTCCTGATCCCCCTCGTCGCCGGGGTCGGCGTCGACCACCGGGGCGCTCTCGCCGGCCCCGATGGGCATCGGCCAGCGGTACACCGACCGGCTGGAGACGTACCCGTAGTGGCCGGCCCGTCCGGCGAGCAGCCCGCAGGCGTCGCGCACCACGCGCGGCGCCCCGCTCCAGGTGTCGAGGACCGCGTCCCATTCCCGGCGCCCCAGCGCGCCCCTCAGCGCCGCCGGGTCGGTCCTGTCGGCCGTGATCGTCTCGACGCCCGCGGGGGCCGTGCCGGTCACCCCGCGGTTCAGCATGGTCACCTCGTCGCCGCGCGCCAGGGCCCGTTCGACGACGGCCCGCCCCACGAAGCGGGTTCCGCCAAGGACGAGAATGTTCATTCCGGACGTCATACCGGCACTCTGGCCGTGGCCTCCCGCTCAGGCCAGCCGGATTCACCCAGGGCGTAGCGGCCGGCCGCGTCGCGTCCGTGAGAGCCTCGACGGCGGCGGGGCCGGGACGGCAGGATCGGCGGGACGGCGTCGTCCGGCCGGGCGCGGGTCCCGGCCGCCGTGGCGTGAGGAGTGGGAGGGGCTGTGGCGGGGCGGGCGACCATCTATGACGTGGCCACCGAGGCGGGCGTCAGCATCTCGACGGTGTCGCTGGCGCTCAACGCGCCGGGCCGGGTCAGCGCGGCCACCCGCCGCAAGGTGCTCGCCGCCGTGGACGCCCTGGGCTTCGTCCCCAAGCCCGACGCCGTCGCCCGCGCCCGGCGCGGCGCGGGCCGCGTCGGGGTCATCGCGCCGCACACCTCCTACGCCACCGTGGCCCGCCGCGTGAACGGCGTCCTCGCCGCCGCCGCGGCGCGCCCGGTCGAGGTCGTGCTGTACGACCAGCGGTCGGCGTCGGAGAGCACCTCCCCGTTGCTGGCGGCGCTGCCGGTGACCGGGCGGCTGGACGGCCTGCTCGTGGTGAGCCTGCCGCTGGACGACGGCGTGGCCGCACGCCTCGTCGGCCTCGGCCTGCCCACGGTGCTGGTGGACGTGCGCCATCCGGGGTTCGACTCCGTCGGCGCGGACGACGAGGCCGGCGGCCGGCTGGTCGCCGGGCATCTGACCGGCCGCGGGCACCGGCGCCTGGGCTTCCTCGGCGAGGCGCAGCGGACCGGCGTGTACGTCTCCCCGTCCGGGCGCAGGCTCGCGGGCTTCCGCGCCGGGCTCGCCGAGGCCGGCCACGATCTCCCCGAGGACGCGGTGAGGTTCGCGCGGCACGGCGTCGCCCCGGCCGCCGAGGCCGCCGCCGCCCTGCTGTCCGGCCCGGCGCGTCCGACGGCGGTCTTCGCCGCGGACGACGTCCTCGCGGCGGGCGTGCTCAAGGCGGCGCGGGCCCTCGGGCTGCGGGTGCCGGAGGACGTGGCCGTGGCCGGGTTCGACGACGGCGAGCTGGCCGAGGCGCTGGAGCTGACCACCGTGCGGCAGCCTCTGGAGGAGTCCGGCCGCGCGGCGATGGAACGCCTGCTGCGACGCCTGGAGTCGCCCACGGCCACGCCCCGCGACACCACCCTCGCCCTGCACCTGGTCGAACGCGCCACCACCTGAGCCGCGGCCCGCCGCGCTGTCGAAGTGCTTCGATAAAAGCGCTTGATTAGTGGACGGCCCCGGCGTCTGATGGAGAGATGGACAGACAACATGCGGCGAACTCCGAACGCGTGATCCGTTCGTACGTCGTGACCGGCGGCGGGCGGGGCATCGGCAGGGCGGTGTGCGAGCGGCTGCTCGCCGACGGGCACGCCGTGGTGGTGATCGAGCGCGATCCCCGCCCGGACCCGCGCCCGTCCGGGCGCCTCACCGTCCTCGAGGGGGACGCCGCCGAGGAGGCGACCGCCGAGCGGGCCGTGGCCCTCGCCCGGCGCGCCGGCGTCCTCAGCGGCTGGGTGAACAACGCCGCCGTGTTCCGGGACGCCTCGCCGCACACCTCGCCCGCCCGCGAGGTGCTCGGCCTCATCACGGCCAACCTGGCGCCCGCCGTCGCCGGCTCGGCCGCCGCGGTCCGCGCGTTCCTCGCCGCGGGCACAGAAGGGTCGATCGTGAACGTCTCCTCCTACCAGGCGCGCCAGGCCGTCCCCGGCTGCCTGCCGTACGTGACCGCCAAGGCGGCGCTGGAAGGGCTGACCCGGGCGCTGGCCGTCGAGTACGGGCCGTACGGCATCCGCGCCAACGCCGTCGCGCCGGGGTCGGTCGCCACCGAGCGCTACCGGGCGTACCTGGAGGCCCGGGAACCCGCCGCGCGGGCGGGCGTCGAGGAGGAGATGCGCGCGCTGCACCCGCAGGGGAGGGTCGCGCGGCCGGAGGAGGTCGCCGCGGTGATCGTCCACCTGCTGTCCCCGGAGGCGAGCTTCGTCAGCGGCGCGACGGTGCCCGTCGACGGCGGCCGGTCGGTGCTCGCGCGCGACCCCGAGAGCGCCGTCGGGAGCGCCGTCGCCACGGGGCCGGTCCGGGACGCTTCCGCGCGTCCCGGACGGTGAGTCACCGCGCGCGGGGGCACGAGGTCAGGCGCCGGGGAGCGCCGCGCGGGCCTCCTCGGCGGTCGGGTAGGTGGCGAAGGCCCGCGCCACCCCCGTCAGGCGGAAGATCCTCTCGATGCGCTGGTTGAGGCCCGCCAGCACGACGCCGCCCTCACGCGCGGCCAGGGCCCGCCGCGCGCCCAGGAAGACGCTGATGCCGGTGGAGTCGCAGAACGTCAGCCCGGTCAGGTCGATCACCAGGTACCGGGCCTCCGCGGCGTACGCCTCGTCGAAGGCCCGCTGGAGGGCCGAGGCGCTGCCGTGGTCGAGCTCCCCGGTGAGCACCAAGGTTCGCACCGGGGATGGCTGCGGGTCGCCGGAGCCGGCGTCGACGTGCACGGTGAATTTCATGGGACGACCTATCCAAGGCGGGCGCTGGGCCGGCGGAGGGGGCGGGAGAGGCGGAGGGGGGCACGACCGCGGGGGCGGGCCGTGAACCCGCTCCCGGCGGCGGATCCTTCACGTCGGTGACGATATGCGAACCGGGGATCTCTGCCCACTCGCCACCGGATCTCCATGCTCCCTACTCTCCCGCGCCGCCCGGCGGCCCGGCGATGGCCTGCCGCAGCCGTACGGTGGAGCCCCGCTCGTCCTTGGTGATGTACACCTCGTCGCAGAGCTGCCGCATGAGCCAGAGGCCCCGGCCGCGCAGCGTGCCCACGCCGGGGTCGGGCGCGTTGGCGTGCGCGGGGACCAGCAGCCCGAGGCGGTCGTGGATCTCCACGGTGACGAACTGGCCGTCGTGCCAGGCGATGACGTGCCCGCGGCCCTCGGCGTGGTCGAGCACGTTGGCGGCGGCCTCGTTCACGGCGAGGACGAGGTCCTGCAGGCGGACGCCGGCCAGCCCGGCCTCGCCCGCGAAAGCCCCGACCTCCCTGCGCAGCGCGCCCAGGTCATCGGTGATCGGCCAGTACGCGGGTGTGCGCCCACTGACATTCACCGGCATTCCTCCACCTACATAGCCAGCCGCCGACCCTGGCACGAGTCCGCTACCGCGACGACCATACTGCCTGCCCGCCCCTGGCAACGCCCAGGCGGCCCGGCAGGTGAAGTTCCGGCCCGTACACGCCCGGGCGCGCGCCCCCGTCCAGAGGCTGCTTCCCCGGCCGGGCGCGACCATGCGGCCGACCCGGGTCCGGCTCACCGCCCGGTGGTGCCGGCGGGCGTCAACGCGTCGCCGGGGACGGCGCGCGAGGTCTTCCGGCGGGCACCGAGGGTGAGGAGCAGCGAGGCCGCGGTCAGCGCCACGCCGAACCAGACGACGCTCGTGACCCCCAGGTGATCGGCGAAGAGGCCGCCGAGAAGTGCCCCGACCGCGATGGAGGTGTTGTACGCCATGGTGTTGAGGGACATCGCGGCCTCGAAGGTGCCGGGCGCGGCGGCCTGCGTCATGTTCACCTGGCACAGCTGGACCACACCGAAGGAGACTCCCCAGAGGATCAGTGAGACGGCCGCACCGGCCGGGCCGTGCCCGATCGCGAGCAGCGACAGCAAGGACACCACGAGCCCGAGGCAGCCGGCCGTGAAGCTGCCCCGCAGACTCCTGTTCACCGTGTATCCGGCGATGAAGTTGCCGGCCGCTCCTCCGGCGCCGTAGAGCATCAGCAGCACGGTGATGACGAGCGGGGTGGCGGATGAACTGTCCTCCAGATAGGGCCGCACGAAGGTGTACGCGCCGAAATGGCCCAGAACGAAAAGGACGACGGTGAACAGCACCAGACGTAGCGGCACGTTCTTCAGCGGAAGCCCGAAGACCTCCCGGACCGGGACCGCGTTCGCCGAGGGCAGCGACGGGATCAGGACGACCACCGCGACGAACACCAGCGCGCCGAGGCCCGCCCAGACGAGGAACGTGGTCCGCCAGCCGGTGAGGCTTTCCACGACCGTTCCCAGCGGGATGCCGGCGACCGCGGCGATCGAGATGCCGGACATGACCACCGAGGCCGCCCTGCTCGCATGGCGTTCGGGAACGAGGCGCATCGCCATGCTCACGCCGATGGCCCAGAACACGCCGCTGGCGAATCCCATGACGAGCCGCGTCGTCAGGACCAGGGGATAGTTCGGGGAGACGGCGGTGATCACGTTTCCCAGGGTCAGTGTCGCCAGGAGCGCGGACAGCAACACGCGCCGGTTGACGCGCCGGGTCCATGCCACGATGAACGGCACGCCGAGCCCCGCCGAGACGCCGTACAGCGTGACCATGAGCCCGGCGATTCCCACGGATATGCTCAGGCTCGCGCTGACCGGGGTGAGCAGGCCGACGGGCATCAACTCGGTCGTGAGAAAGACGAACAGGCTGGCTGTGATCGCGCAAACGCCCAGCCATGACCTCAAGGTCGACTGCGGATGCGCGGCATGTGCGGTCATTTTCTGCTTTCCGATCAGATCGCGGATTCACGGATGGGAACGGCGGGTCGCCGTCGTGGTCGGCCGCGCCGCGCCCGGACGCGCTCCAGCGCCCACAGCGCGAAGGCCCCGGCGGACAGCGCGCCGCCGGCCAGGCTCACCCCGGTCCACCCGGCTCCGGTCCAGGCCGCGGAGGCCAGCAGCGATCCGGCGGCGCCGCCGAGGAAGCACGAGGTCATGAAGGCGGAGTCGAGCCGGTTGCGGCTCTCCGGGCGAAGCGCGTAGATCACGTGCTGGTTGGCGTTCAGCACCGCCTGGTTCGCCATGGTGAACGGCACGGCGCCCGCGACGAGCCAGCCCGGCGCGTCCCCTCCAGCGCCGATCAGGGGCCAGGACAGCGCCAGGACGGCGGCGCCGATCCCGCTGACCTGCCGCACCCGTCCCCGGTCGCCCAGTCGCCCCGCGATCGGCGTGATGATCACCCCGACGACCCCGACCAGGGCGAACATGCCGATGGCCGCCTCGCTCCAGCCGTACGACGGCCCGGCCAGCAGAAATGTGATCGCCGTCCACAGCACGCTGAACGCGGCGAACGCCAGGGCGCCGATGGCGGCCCGCCACCGCAGCGGCGGCTCCTGGCGGAACATCCCGAGCGTCGAGCGCAGCAGCGCCGGATAGGACAGCCCGACGGGGGTGTGCAGACGCGGGAGGCGTCGCCACAGCAGGACGGCGACGGTCGCCATCAGGATCGCGTTCAGCCAGTAGATCGTCCGCCAGCTGGGCGCCCACCGAGGTGAGGGCGGTCAGCGCGGTGCCGGCCAGCAGCACCGGGCCGCTCGGCGCGAGGGCGGACACCAGCAGGAGCACCGAGGTGGCGGCGAACAGCAGGACCGCGAGACGGCGGCGTTCCACCAGGTCGCCCAGCGGGACCAGGAGGATCAGCCCCGCCGCGTAGCCGGCCTGGGCGGCGGTGACGATCAGCGCGGCCATGGTGGTGCTCAGCCCCAGGTCCCGTCCGATCACCTCGAGCAGGGGCTGGGCGAAGTAGTTACCCGCGACCGAGAGCCCGGTGGCCACCGACATCAGGAGCAGCAGGCCGCGACGCGGCCGTGGAGGGGCATCGGTGACGGGTGCGCGCAGGAGGGTTTCCGTCATGTTCCCAGGGTGCGCGAGCATCGATCAATGAGTCCAACACATACTTTTCATCATCATCGATCGCGATATACGATCGATGGGGTGGAGCTGCAGCAACTGAGATATGTCGTCGCGGTCGCGGAGACCAGGAACTTCACCCGGGCGGCCGAGCGCTGCCGGGTGGTGCAGTCGGCCCTCAGTCATCAGATCGCCGGCCTGGAACGCGAGCTCGGCGCCCGGCTCTTCGAGCGCACCAGCCGCCGCGTACGCCTGACGACGGCCGGGGAGGCGTTCCTGCCCGCGGCGCGGGAGTGCCTGGAGGCCGCCGACCGCGCGCGGGCCGAGGTCGCCGCCGTCGCCGGGGAGATCCGCGGGCGGCTCGCCGTCGGCGCCATCCCCACGGTGGCGGCCGTCGACCTGCCGGTCGCCCTGCGGGACTACCGCCGGCGCCATCCGCGCGTGCACATCACGCTCACCTCGGCGGGGAGCGATGATCTGATCGAGCGGGTCCGGCGCGGCGAGGTCGACGTCGCCTTCCTCGGCCTGCCGCCCCGCGCGGAACCGAAGGGCGTCCGCGGTCGCCGGCTCGGCGGCGGGGAGTTGGTCGCCGTGGTCGCGCCCGACTACCCCCGGGCGGAGGAGGAGACGGACCTGCGGAGCCTCGCGGACGAGCCGTTCATCGACTTCCGCGCCGGCGCGGCCGGGCGCGTGCAGTCGGACGAGGCCTTCGCGGCCGCGGGGGTGCGGCGCGAGGTGCCCTTCGAGGTGTCGTCCGCCGAGCTCATGGTCGATCTGGTACGGCAGGGCCTCGGGGTGGGCATGCTGCCGGCCGCGTACGCGCCGCGCTTCGCCGACCTGCGCGTCATCCGCCTCCGCGACGCTCCCACACGGGTGGAGCACCTGATCTGGGACTCCCGGCCGTCCCCGGCGGCCACGGCCTTCCTCGACCTGCTCGCCGCCGGCGGGGCGCCCGGTCCGGCCGGGCGGCATCTCACACCGGACGACTCGCCCGCGGACCGTCCAGATTCCACGAAATGATCTTCGTGGGCGTGATCCTGATGATCTCCCCGGAGAGGTAAGGCAGCGGCGGCTCCTGGCCGGTCAACGCCACCGCGGTGCCCCGGATCTCGATGCCCCGCGGCGCCCACGGATCGATCGTCGCCAGGTCGTCCACGACGAACGCGACCGTGCTGCCCCGCTGGACGTTGCGGAACTTCTTCGACGCGCCCATCGCGTGCCCGCCGATGAGGATCACACCGGCGTCGGCGTCGACGAAGAAGCCGGTGGGGTTGTTCTGCACCTGCCCGCCGGGCGAGACGGTGGCCAGCCGCCCGACGCGCTGTGTGGCCAGGTAGTCGAGCTCCGCTCGCGTGAAGACCATGCGCGCCGGTCTGGAACCTTGACGCCGGTGGCAGTCAAGGGGGCCGGACGGCGGACAGGACCGCACGATCGGCGAAATACACGACACAAGGTGTCGTGTTTCTGGACGAGCATGGTGCACCGGCCGTCGCCGACGGCCGACGTGGGCCGGGCCACGCGGACAGACGCGGCGGACCCGAAACAGATGGACAAGGATCTCGATGCGCGAAACGCCGGAAGAGCTCGAACAGCTCCAAGCACTCCTCGACACCTCCCTCTCCCGATCCACCTCGCACCTTCGCTCGATCTTCACCGAGAGGACCATGACCGCGGAGCGGCTCACCCGGGTCCTGACCGGCATGTGCACGCTCGCCGTGTCCACCGTGACGGCGAAGGGCGAGCCGCGGATCAGCGGCGCGGACGGGCATTTCCTGCACGGCAGGTGGCACTTCGGCACGGCGCGCGGCGCCGCCAAGGCCGGCCACCTGGCCGCCCGCCCGGCCGCCAGCGTCGCGCACATGCGCGGCGAGGACCTCGGCGTGTTCACGCACGGCACGGTCGAGACGCTCAACCCTCAGGGCGGCGCGCCGGCCGCGGACTGGCCGTACCTGCTCGCCTACTTCAAGGACTTCTACGGCCCCGATCTCTTCGACTGGGACAACGAGGTGGTCTACTACCGGCTGCACCCGCACTGGATGACGGTCTACGCCCCCGATGTCGCGAAGCTCACCGAGGCGTCCGGCCGTTCCCACTAGCGGGCCGTCGCCGCGCGCCCGGGGTGATCAGGAGCCGGGCGTGGACCTGCGCTCGACGAGGGCGGCGATGCCGTCCAGGACGCGTTCGAGGCCGAACTCGAAGGCGTGCACCGGGTCGGAGGGCGCGTTGTACGCCTCGCCGGCCGCCTGGCCGACCCGCGCCCCGAGCGGGAAGCGCGAAGGGTCCATGAGCTTGCCCAGGTAGGGGGCGTGGGCCCACCACCACTGCTCGTCGGTCATGCCGGTGCGCTGCTCGGCCTGGGCGGCCTCCACCGCGCCGCGCGCCGCGCCGTGGACGTACCCGCCGACCAGCGCGACCACCGAGTCCATCTCCAGGTCGGTGAGCCCGATGCCGTCCACGGCGGAGAGTTCGTACTCGTAGGAGTCGGCCACGTTCGGGCCGAGCGGGGGACGGCCGGTGGCGACGTAGGACAGCCACGGGTGGCGCTGGTAGAGCGCCCACTTCTCGCGGGCGATCTGCTCCAGCCTGGCGCGCCAGCCGCCCTCGACCTCCGCCGGCCTGGCGGCCTCGCCGATCGCCGTGTCCAGCATCAGGTCCAGCAGCTCGGCCTTGCCCGGCACATAGGTGTACAGCGACATGGTGCCGACGCCGAGCCGCTCGGCGACCCGGCGCATGGAGAGCGCGCCGAGGCCGTCGGCGTCGGCGACCTCGATCGCGGCCGCGACGATGCGGTCGACGCTGAGGTCGGGACCGCCCTTCCTGCCGGACTTCTCGCGGGTGCGCCACAGCAGGGCCAGGCTGCGCGCGGGGTCGCCCCCGCCGGTGTACTCGGTCGTCATCGTGGCTCGCATCCTATCGCCGCCCACCTCGGCCCCTGGCTTGCCCTCCGTCGGCGCATCCTGTACCGTACGGCAGCCCGTATGCTGTACGGTACAGCGTACGGAAGCAACCCCGAGGAGGGTGCCAGTGGAAACCACCGGACACGCGGTGGTCGCGGAAGGGCTGCGCAAGCGGTACGGCGGCGCGGAGGCGCTGGCGGGGTTCGACCTCGCCGTGCCCGAGGGCACCGTGTGCGGGCTGCTCGGCCCCAACGGCGCCGGCAAGACGACGGCCGTGCGGGTGCTGACCACGCTCCTGCGGCCCGACGGCGGCCGCGCCCACGTCGCCGGGTTCGACGTCGTAGGGCAGGCCGCCCAGGCGCGCCACCGCATCGGGCTCGTCGGCCAGAACGCCGCCCTGGACGAGGTGCTGAGCGGACGGCAGAACCTGGTCATGTTCGGCCGCCTCTACCACCTCGGCCCGGCGCGGGCACGCCGCAGGGCCGACGAGCTGCTAGAGCGGTTCGGCCTGGCCGAGACCGGCGCCAAGCCGGTCAAGCAGTACTCCGGCGGCATGCGGCGCAGGCTCGACCTGGCCGCCGGGCTCATCATCGCGCCGCCGGTGCTGTTCCTGGACGAGCCCACCACCGGCCTCGACCCGCGCGGGCGCGACGAGGTCTGGGAGGCCGTCGCCTCCCTGGTCGCGGCGGGCACCACCGTCCTGCTCACCACCCAGTACCTGGAGGAGGCCGACCGGCTCGCCGCCAAGATCTGCGTCATGGACGCGGGCCGCGTGATCGCCGAGGGCAGCCCCGACGAGCTGAAGAGCCGCATCGGCGAGGACCGCGTCGACATCGTGCTGCGCGCCGGCGACGACCTCGCCCGCGCCATGGCGCTCGCCGCGCGCGTCACCGGCGGCGAGCCCGAGGGCGACCCTGGCGCCCGCCGCGTCAGCGTCCCGGTGCGCGACCGGGTGGCCGCGCTCACCGACCTGGTCCGCGCCCTGGACGACGCCGGCATCGCCGCCGAGGACATCACGCTGCGCCGTCCCTCGCTCGACGAGGTGTTCCTGCGCCTCACCGGCCACCGCGCCGGGCAGGAGGCGGCCGCGTGACGATCGCGATCCCCGCCCCGCCCCGCGGCCTCGCCCGGCTGCGGTGGGCCCTGGCCGACGCATGGGTGATCACCGGGCGCGACCTGGCCCACTGGGCCCGGCAGCCCGCCCAGTTCGTCATCGGGCTGCTGTTCCCCGTCATGGTCGTGCTGATCTTCGCCTACATGTTCGGCGGCGGCATGGTGATCCCCGGCGGCGGCGACTACCGGGAGTTCCTCATGCCCGGCATGTACGCCATGACCATGGTCTTCGGCATCGAGGCCACCTTCACCGCCGTCAGCGCCGACGCCGCCCGCGGCGTCACCGACCGGTTCCGCTCGCTGCCCATGGCGCCGTCGGCGGTCGTGACCGGGCGCGGCGTCGCCGACATGCTCAACTCCGCCGCCGGGCTCGCCGTGATGATCGCCTGCGGGCTGGCCGTCGGCTGGCGCTGGCACGAGGGCCCCGGCGCGGCGCTGGCCGCGGTGGGCCTGCTGTTGCTGCTGCGCTTCGCCCTGCTGTGGGCCGGCATCTACCTCGGGCTGGTGCTCAGGAACGCCGAGGCGGTCATGGCCCTGCAGATCCTGGTGTGGCCGGTCGGCTTCCTGTCCAACACCTTCGCCTCGCCCGCCACCATGCCCGGCTGGCTCGGCGCGATCGCCGAATGGAACCCGATGTCGGCCACCGTGTCGGCGACCCGCGAGCTGTTCGGCAACCCCGGCTGGGGCGGCGACACCTGGGCCGCGCAGCACGCGCAGCTCATGGCCCTGGTCTGGCCGTCGCTCCTGCTCGTGATCTTCATCCCCCTGTCGGTCCGCCGCTACCAGCGCCTCAGCAGCTGACCCGTCGTCCGCCCCCGGCGCCGCGGACGCGGGCCGCCGGGGGCGGACGGTTACCCGGCGCGTAATCGATTTCCGCCGCGGGGCGCGCCAAGGTTGAGGCGTGGCACGGACCGCCGGTTCCGCGGGACGCGGGGCCGGGGCGCCGGCCGCGGTTTTCCGATGAAGACCGATCAGGGTCGATAAGGATCAATGAGGAGAGCGACGATGAGCGACGTCGAGAAGATGATCGACCAGTACATCACCGTGTGGAACGAGACCGACCCGGCGGCGCGCCGCGCGGGCGTCGCCCAGGTGTGGGACGCCGACGGCACCTACACCGACCCGCTGGCCGCCGTGCAGGGGCACGACGCCATCGACGCGTTGATCGCCGCCGTGCAGGCGCAGTTCCCCGGGTTCGCGTTCCGGCTCGCCGGAACGGTGGACGCCCACCACGACGTGGCGCGCTTCGGCTGGCATCTCGGGCCCCGCGGGGACGCCGAGTCGGTCGTGGACGGCTTCGACGTGGTGACCCTCGCCGAGGACGGCCGCATCCGCCACGTCTACGGCTTCCTCGACAAGGTCCCCACCACCTGACGGTCCCGCACGGCGGGTGGCCCTCGCCCCGGTGGCGGCGCCGCGTGGCGCGGGGAACGGGTCAGCCGTGGCCGGCGAGGCGGGAGGCCCTGGCGTTGAGGTAGCGCTGCTGGGGGAGGCCGGAGGCCCGTCCGGCCGCCTCCTGGTAGGCCGCGCGGGCCGCCGCGTGGTCGCCGGCCATCTCCAGCAGGTGGGCGCGCACCGCGTACAGGCGGTGGTCGCCGGCGATCCGCTCGTCGGCGGCGAGGTCGTCGAGCAGGTCCAGCCCCGCGCGGGCGCCCTTGACCATCGCCACCGCGACGGCGTGGTTCAGCGCCACCACCGGCCCGCCCGACACCCGGGCCAGCAGTTCGTACAACGCCATGATCTGCGGCCAGTCGGTCCGCGCCGCGTCCGGCGCCTCGTCGTGGACCGCCGCGATCGCGGCCTGGATCTGGTACGGCCCCGGCCTGCCGTGCGCCAGCGCGGCGGTCACCAGGGCGACGCCCTCGGCGATCAGCCCGGCGTCCCACAGGCCGCGGTCCTGCTCGGCCATCGGGATCAGCGACCCGTCGGGCCCGGCGCGCGCGGGTCTGCGCGCGTCGGTGAGCAGCATCAACGCGAGCAGCCCGGTCGCCTCGCCGTCGCCGGGCAGCAGGCCGTGCAGCAGGCGGGCCAGGCGGATGGCCTCCGCCGACAGCTCCCGCCGGTGCAGACCGGGCCCCGAGGTGGTCGCGTACCCCTCGTTGAAGATCAGGTAGAGGACGTGCAGCACCGCGCCGAGCCGGGCGTCCCGCTCCGGGCCCGCCGGGACGGCGAACGGGACGCCGCTCTCCTTGACGCGCTGCTTGGCCCGGCTGACGCGGCGGGTCATCGTCGCCTCCGGCACCAGGAAGGCGCGGGCGATCTGCGCCGTCGTCAGGCCGCCCACCGCGCGCAGGGTCAGCGCGATCTGCGAGGCGGGCGACAGCGACGGGTGGCAGCACATGAACAGCAGGATCAGCGTGTCGTCGGAGTCCTCCGGCCGGCGGTCCGCCGGCGGCGCGAGCCACTGATCGGCCGGTGTCCACCGGGCGGCGGCGTCCTCGCGGTCCCTGCGGGCCCGCTCGGCGCGCAGCAGGTCGGTGAGCCGCCGCGAGGCGACGGTGATCAGCCAGGCGCGGGGGTCGCGCGGGCGGCCCTCCCGCGGCCACTGCACGGCCGCCGCGAGCAGGGCCTCCTGCACGGCGTCCTCGGCGGTGGCGAAGTTGCCGTAGCGCCGCACGAGCGCGCCGAGCACCTGCGGCGCGAGCGCGCGCAGCAGGTCCCCGGCGTCGTCCCCCGTCACCACTGGGCTAGTCCAGCTCCTCCTCGGCGCCGGCCAGCGGGCGCACGTCCACGTACCACTCGTGCTCCAGGTTCGCGCCCTTCGGGTGCGGGGTCGCCGCGAGCCGGGCGGCGATCTGGGTGGCCCGGTCGAAGCTCTCGCACTCGACCGTCGTGTACCCGGCCAGCACCTCCTGCGTCTCGGCGTAGGGCCCGTCGGTCACGACCGGCACCCCTTCCCGCAGCCGGATCCTGCGGGCGTGCACCGGGGCCGTCATGCCCTGGGCGTCGACGAACTCGCCGGACTCGATGAGGTCCTGGTTCCACTCCGCCATGAAGGCGTGCAGGGCGGCGACGTCCTCCTGCGTCCAGACCACCCCGCCGGTGTCCTTGCCCGCGAGCATGTCGTGGTCCCGCTGCGAGCCGTACATCATGATCATGTACTTCACGATTCGTCTCCTCTCCGCCGGCACCCTCGCGGTGCCGCACATCTAGGACGTCGAGGCCGGACGCCGTGTCCGGACATCT
Organism: Sphaerisporangium krabiense; assembly: GCF_014200435.1. Taxonomy (NCBI): domain Bacteria; kingdom Bacillati; phylum Actinomycetota; class Actinomycetes; order Streptosporangiales; family Streptosporangiaceae; genus Sphaerisporangium; species Sphaerisporangium krabiense. The sequence continues at coordinate 1,541,513 of NZ_JACHBR010000002.1, forward strand.
TCGCGCGACCGCGTCGCGAGATCTTCGGGCGTCACCGGCGAGGCGGGGCCGAGACCAGGCCGGTCTGGTAGGCCACCACGACGAGCTGGGCGCGGTCCCGGGCGTTCAGCTTGGCCAGCAGGCGGCCGACGTGGCTCTTCACCGTGGCGAGGCTGAGGTGCAGGTACCCGGCGATCTCCGCGTTCGACAGACCGCGGGCGATGTGGGTCAGCACCTCGCGCTCGCGCTCGGTCACCCCGTCAAGCTCGCGGGCGGGCAGGTGACCGGGGTCGGGGCCGCGGGTGAACTCGGCGATGAGGCGGCGGGTCACGCTCGGCGCGAGCAGGGCCTCGCCGGAGGCGACGACGCCGATGGCGGTGAGCAGGTCCGCCGGGCGGGTGTCCTTGAGCAGGAATCCCGACGCCCCGGCCCGCAGCGCCGCGTACACGTAGGAGTCCAGGTCGAAGGTGGTGAGGATCAGCACGCGCACCCCGGCGGTGTCCGGGGAGCCGCAGATGCGGCGGGTGGCCTCGATGCCGTCCATCTCGGGCATCCGCACGTCCATGAGCACCACGTCGGGCCGCTCGCGGCGCGCCAGCTCCACGGCCTCCGTGCCCGTCCCCGCCTCGCCGACGACGGTCAGCCCCGGCGCCGTGTCGATCAGCAGCCGGAAGCTCCCGCGCAACAGCGCCTGGTCGTCGGCCACCAGCACCCGCACGGACGCCCCGCCCACCTCGTGCTCACCCGTGCTCACCCCGTCCGATTCCACGCGCGTCCCTTCACGACGACGCCCGCTCCGGGCGGGCTCCTTCCTCGCGTTCCCCGCCGGGCGGCCGGTACGGCAGCCGGGCCGAGACGGCGAAGCCGCCTCCCGGGCGCGGCCCGGCGCTGAAGTCGCCGCCGTACATCGCGACCCGCTCGCGCATCCCCACCAGCCCGTGGCCGGGGGCGGCCCCGGCGGGCGGCACGCGCGTGCCGGGACCGTCGTCGGTCACCTCGACGCGCACCTGCCCCCCGTGGCCGTGGACGACGACGCGGCAGCGCGCCGGGGCGGCGTGCCGCACCACGTTGGTCAGCGCCTCCTGGACGATCCGGTAGGCGGACAGCTCAACCCCCTCGGGCAGATGGTCCACGCCCCGTACGTCCAGTTCGGCGCGCACCCCGGCCGCCGCCGCGCGCTCGGCCAGCTCCGGCAGCCGCGCCAGCCCCGGAACCGGACGCAGGTCGTCAGGGCCCGCGGGCGCCTCCGCGCGCAGCACGCCCAGCATGTGGCGCATCTCGGTGAGCGCGCCCCGGCTCACCGACTCGATCTCGCGCAGCGCCAGGCGGGCCTCCTCGGGACGCCGCTCGGCCACGTGGTCGGCGATGCCGGCCTTCACCGTGATCAGGGTCATGCTGTGGGCCACGACGTCGTGCAGCTCGCGCGCGATGCGCAGCCGCTCCTCGGTCACCGCCCGCGCCGCGGCCTCCCGGGCCGTGCGGGCGACGTAGGCGTGGCGCTCGCGCACGGCGCGGCCGATCGTCCAGGACCCGCCCATGAGGGTGGCGCCGAACAGCAGCGCCGGGTACGGGAGTGCGCGCGGGAACCCGCCCGCCGGGCCCGCCATGGTCGACGCGACCACCGTCACCGCGCTGACCAGGCCGATCGTGCGCGTGGGAACCCAGCGGACCCGCGGCAGGGTGAGCGCGACCGTGTACAGGGCGAAGGCCGCCGCGGCGAACGAGTCGCGCACCACGTCCAGCAGGGCCGAGACCAGGCTGGCGGCGAAGACGACGGTGAAGACCCGCGCCGGCCACAGGCGCCGCACCGCCAGCGGCGCGCCCATCCCGGCCAGCACCGCGACCCACACCACGAGCGCCCCGGCGTCCCCGCCCGGCATCCGCGGGAACGTCTGCGCCGCGAACAGCACGAGGTAGGCCGCGGCGGCGAGCCCGTCCAGCAGCAACGGCCGCTGCCACCACCGGTACGCCTCCTGCATCCGTCGACCGTACCCGGCCGGGACGATCCCGCGCCTCATCCTCGGGGACGTCATCCTCAGGGCCGACCCGCCGGGACGAAACGGGCGTGGCGTCCACCGGGCGGATCGAGGCCCAGGGCCGATGCGGGTCCCGGCCGCCGTGCGCCAGCGTTGTGCGCGTGATCGAAGTCAGGGAATTGACCAAACGCTACGGCGGCGCCCTCGCCGTGGACCGGCTGTCCTTCGAGGTGGGCCCCGGGCGGGTGACCGGCTTCCTCGGCCCCAACGGCGCGGGGAAGACCACCACCATGCGGGCCCTGCTCGGCCTGTGCGCCCCCGCCTCGGGCGCGGCGCTCGTCGGCGGACGCCCCTACGCCGCGCTGCGCCGGCCGCTGCGTCACGTCGGAGCCCTGCTCGACGCCGGGGCCGTGCACGGCGGGCGGCGCGCGCTGGACCACCTCGGATGGCTCGCGCGCAGCAACGGCATCGGCGCGGCGCGCGTGCCGGAGGTTCTGGAGCAGGCCGGCCTGGCCGGGGTCGCCCGGCAGCGGGTCGGCGGGTTCTCCCTCGGCATGAAGCAGCGGCTCGGCATCGCCGCCGCGCTGCTCGGCGACCCCGGCGTGCTGGTGTTCGACGAGCCGGTCAACGGGCTGGACGCCGACGGCGTGCGGTGGATACGCGGGCTCATGCGCGAGCTGGCGGCGGGCGGGCGCACGGTGCTGCTGTCCAGCCACCTGATGAGCGAGATGGAGCTCACCGCCGACCGGCTCATCGTCATCGGGCGCGGCCGGCTCGTCGCCGACACCTCCGTGCGCGACCTCGCCGAACGCTACCGGCGGGGCGTCCTGGTGCGTTCGCCCCGCGCCGGCGACCTGGCCCGCGCGCTGGCCGAGGCCGGGGCGGAGGTGACCGCCGAGCCCGGCGGCGGCCTGTCGGTGCGCGGGATGGAGGCCCCGGCGATCGGCGACCTGGCCGCACGCCACGGGATCCCCCTGCACGAGGCGACCCCGCGCGGCGCGTCGCTGGAGGAGGCGTACCTCCGCCTGATCGAGGACGCGGCCGAGCACCGCGCCGCCACCGGGACGGGGGCCTCGCGATGACCGGCACGGACACCGCCCCCTCCGCCATGCGGGAGATGGGCGACGCGGCCGGCGCGGAGTGGGTGAAGCTGCGGTCGGTGCGCTCGACCTATTACGTGCTCGGCGTGGCCCTGCTGATCGTGGCGCTCACGGCCCTGCTGAGCCTGCAGGCGGTGAGCGCGTGGGACGCCGCGTCACCGGAGCTCCGCGCCCGGTGGCGCGGCATCACGGCCGAGGAGTACTTCCTGCCGTTCGTCCAGCTGGTGATCGGCGTGCTCGGGGTGCTCACGATCACCTCGGAGTACGCCTCGGGCATGGTCGGCGCCGCCCTGCTCGCGGTCCCGCGGCGCGGGCGGCTGCTCGCGGCCAAGGCGGTGGTGCTCGCGGCGGTGTCGTTCGCCGCCGGTGTGGTCGTGCTGTCCGGCGTCGCCGCGGCCGCCGGATGGGTCCGGGGCGACCGGCCGATTCCCGGCTTCGAGGCGTCGTTCACGCAGCAGGTTCCCCTGCTCGTGTGCATGGGCCTGTCGGTGACGGTGGTGGCGCTGGTGGCGTTCGGCCTGGCCACGCTGACGCGCTCGACGGCGGGCGCCGTCGTCGCCGTGGCCGGCCTGACGTTCGTGCTCCCGACGCTCGCGCTGGGGTTCCTGCCCGAGCCGTGGAACGTCCGGCTGGCCAGGATCCTGCCCGCGAACCTGCCGGACCAGCTCGCCGGCGTGGCTCCGGACCCCGACATCCCGCAGGGGCCGTTCGCGCGCAGCGGCGGCCTGCCACCGCTCGCCGCGCTGGCCGTGGCGGTGGCCTACGTCGTCGTGACGCTGGGGGCGGCGGCGGTCGCCTTCTCCCGCAGGGATCCCTGAACCCACGCCGCCCGGAGCGCCCGTCCTACGGCTTGCGGCCCACCGCGGCGTACATGTTGGTGGCCGTGTCCGGGAGAGGCTCGTCCCCCGGGGCCGGGTGCCAGCGGGGCATCGGGACGACGCCGGGGTCGAGCAGTTCCAGGCCGGTGAACAGGCGCTCCACCTCGGCGCGGCCGCGCAGGTACATCGGGATGCCGCGGCCGGTGTACTCGCGGGCCAGGCGCTCCGACTCCGGGGCGAGGTCGCCGGTGGGGATGGTGATGGCGAGGTGGCTGCCCGAGGCGAGCGGCCGCAGGAGCGCCTCCACCACCTGCCGGGCGTGCTCCACGAACTGGAGCGTCGCTATCACGGTCAGCGCGACCGGCCGGGAGAGATCGATCACCTGGTGGAGTGTGGCGTCCGCGAGGAGCGTCTCGGGGGCGCGCATGTCGGCCTGGATGTAGGCGATGCGCCCCTCGGGCGTGCCGGTCAGCAGGGCGCGCGCGTGCGTCAGCACGATGGGGTCGTTGTCGACGTAGACGATGCGCGCGTCGGGCGCGGTCTCCTGGACCACCTCGTGCAGGTTCGGCGACGAGGGGATGCCGGTGCCGACGTCGATGAACTGCCGCATGCCCAGGCCGGTGAGGTGGCGGGCCATCCGGTGCATGCAGGCGCGGTTGGCCAGCATCGAGGTGCGCAGTCCCGGCCAGCCGGCCAGCACCGTGGCCGCGGTCTCCCGGTCGGCGGCGAAGTTGTCCTTGCCGCCCATGATGTAGTCGTAGACCCGCGCCGAGTGCGGCCGGTCGGTCTGCAGGTCGACCGGGGCGTTCCGGTCCTGGGGGGCGTCCGACATCTCTGGTCACTGCCTTCCGTTCGCTCCCGCCGTACGGTCACGGCCGCGCACTCAAGATCAACCTTAGTGTGCGGAACCATCCACATACCGCCGGTTCCCTCATATCGTGCCTGTGCCGCACCGCCTGGGGAACCAGGTGACCCGGATGGTCCGCCGGGCGGGGCCGGCGGGGCCGGAATCAGGGGCCCCTATGGGGCCCCGGAAAGGCGATCACGCCCCTGACCGGCCATGTCTTCCCCCAGCACGGGTGAATGTTGTCTATTGTTTCGACGTGCCGATGAAAAATCAGGACTCTCTCAACGACCCTCACGCGGCCGTGCCGCGACCCCGCCCCGACCAGGCCACGGTCGTCGTCGCCCCACCGCACGACACGCCCGGTTCCTGGGCGGGCGCGCCGAGCGCCGTCCTCAGCGACGGGGTGATCTACCTGGCCTACCGCCTCCGCCGGCCTATCGGCGAGGGGCGCGGCTACGCCGTCGTGGTCGCCCGCTCCGCCGACGGTGAGCGCTTCGAGACGATCTACACGCTTCAGCGTGAGGAGGTGGACACCGAGTCCCTGGAGCGCCCCGCGCTGGTCCGCACCCCCGAGGGACTGTGGCGGCTCTACATCAGCTGCGCCACCTACGACTCCAAGCACTGGCGGGTGGAGTTGCTCGAAGCGACCGACCCGTCCCGGTTCGACCCGGCCGCCCGGCAGGTCGTCCTGCCAGGGGACCCCAAGACCGGGGTGAAGGACCCGGTGATCGTGCGTCACGACGGCGTGTGGCACCTGTGGGCCTCCTGCCACCCGCTCGCCGACCCCGGCGAGGAGGACCAGATGGTCAGCGACTACGCCACCAGCGAGGACGGCGTGGTCTGGACCTGGCACGGCACCGCGCTCAGCGGCCGTCCCGGCTGCTGGGACTCCCGCGGCGCCCGGGTCACCACGGTGGTCAGGCACGAGGGCGCGCTCGTCGCCGCCTATGACGGCCGCGCCACCGCGGGGGAGAACTACGAGGAGCGCACGGGCCTCGCCACGGGCTCCGACCACGCGACGCTGACCCCGGTCGGTGAGGAGCCGTTCGCCGTCTCGCCGTACGGCGGGCTGCGCTACCTCGACATCGTCGAGCTCCCCGACGGCCGCAAGCGCCTGTACTACGAGTACACCCGGCAGGACGGCGCCCACGAACTGCGCACCGAACTGCGCTGACCCGGCGAGCCCCTAGGGCGAACCCCGGCATCGGGACGGGCGAGGGGTCCCCTGCCGGGGATTCGCCAACGAACCGGAGCTATCACTCCGTATGATGGGCGGAGGCCGCCCGCCCCGTGGGTGGCCGCGCCCATCGCAGAGACGCACGGGAGCCGCTCATGGAGCACGTCGGGACCACCGAGTCCGCCGGGTTGCCGGCGGGCGGCGCGGGGGGAGTCGTCGGCCGGTATTTCGCCATGTGGAACACCGGTGACTGCGCCGCGGCGGAGGAGATCGTCGCGCCGGGCTGGGGCGACCACGCCCATCCCGAGGTGCGCGGCCCGGAGGGGGTGCGCGAGGCGGTGGCACGGGTCCGCGCGGCCCGTCCCGGCCTGCGCTTCGCCATCGAGGCGTATCTGGGCGACGGCGAACTGGTGGCGGCCGTGGGCACGGCGGCGGCCGGCGCGAGCGACGCGGGCACGCCGCTGATCTGGCTGGTCCGTCTCGAGGGCGGCCGGATGGCCGAGATGTGGACCTACGCCGGCGCCGCGGGTCAGGTGATGCCGGCGGGCCTCCGGGTCAGGGGAGGCGCGGGCGGCCGTTGCGGGCCTGGCGCTGGCCCGGTGGGCGGTCGCCCATGAGGCCGCCCGAGCGTTCGCGGGGGCGCAGCCAGTCGCCGAAGTCCTCGCCCGTGACCTCCTGGAGCAGGGCGATGTCCTCCTCGAAGCGCGGGATGAGGGCCTGGCGCTGCTCCCAGCTCAGCGGGCGGCGCGGCCTGCCGTTGTCCTGGAGCGCGCCTTCCAGCGACTCGGTGAGGCGGCCCGCGAGCGGGCCGGGCAGGTGGCGCCCGACGGCGGCCCCGGCGCGGATCACGCGGGACAGCGCCTGGTGGCGCAGCGTCCGCTCGGGATGGGCGGTGACGTTCTCGCGCGGCACCTCGGAGATGACGCCCCGTTCCACGCCGAGGAACCCGCAGATGCGGTCGAGGGTCTTCAGCGGCTCGTCGACGAGGTCGCGGTAGCGGAACACCAGCACGTTGTCCCGTGGGAACAGCCCGTACAGGTGGCGAAGCTGCTCGCCGTACCTGCCGAGCGCGACGTAGTGCCAGAAGGCCGACCACCCCGCCGCGATCCTGCGTTCCTCCTCGGCGCAGGCGCGCACCACGTCGCCCACGGGTTCGAGCCCGGCCGACCACAGGTGCGTCCAGTTGGAGTGCGCCCGCTCGACCGGGTCGCGCAGGACGACGATGAGCCTGGCGTCCGGGATCGCCGCGCGGATGCGGAGCTGCGCCCCCCGGTCGTACAGGTAGAACGGCGTGGACTCGCCCTTGAGCGTGCCCGGGGGCGCGGCGTCGAACAGCGCCTCGTAGTCGTCGCGGCGCCATACGTGCTCGCGGAAGGTCTGCGCGTCTCCCGGACCGCCGCGTGTGGGCGGCGGTCCGTCGGTGAGGAAGTGCTTGGGCTCCTTGACGGCGGACAGGAAGAGCGCCGGGTGTCGGGCGAGCGCCGCGTGCAAGGCCGTGGTGGCGGCCTTGGGGGCTCCGATCACCAGGAAGTCCGGTAGAGCCATCCGATCCCCTCGGTGAAGACGGCAATATGGATCATTATACCCACTTAATACATAGGAAAAGGGGATATTGCCGGAGCATGGCGATCACTTGGCCGGAAGTGGCCGCATCAGGAGGGATTTCGTTCTTCCCGGGAGGAACGCGACACTCCCCGGGCGGATGGCACGGGCGCGGGGTGGGATGTCCTCAGGTGAGCGTGGCGCCGACGAGATGGCCGATGCCGAAGGTGACGGCGGCGGCGGCCGCGCCCAGCAGGAGCTGCCTGGCGCCGCTCGCCAGGGGAGAGCGCGAGGTCAGCCGTCCCACCACGGCGCCCGTGCCGGCCAGCCCGAGGGCGGTCAGCACGATGGCGGCGACCACCGAGGTGAAGCCGAACAGGAAGGGGAGGACGGGGACGAGCGCGCCGATCGAGAACGCCACGAACGACGACCCGGCCGCCAGCCACGGCGAGGGCAGGTCGTCGGGGTCCACCCCGAGCTCCTCGCGGGCGTGCACCCGCCAGGCGACGTCGTCGCGGCTGTGGAGCTGCCGCGCCACCTCCCGGGCCAGCTCGGGCGTGAGGCCGCGCGACTCGTAGAGGGCCGCCAGCTCGTCCTCCTCCGCCTGCGGGTTCCTGGCGATCTCGAGGCGCTCGACGGCGATCTCGGCGAGCGTCATCTCCGACTGGGAGCGCACCGAGGTGTACTCGCCGGTGGCCATCGAGAACGCCCCGGCGGCCAGCCCGGCGAGCCCGGCCACGGTCACGGTCTTGGCACCGGCGCCGCCGCCCACCACGCCGGCGATCAGCGAGGCGTTGGACACGAGCCCGTCCATCACGCCGAACACGGCGGGGCGCAACCAGCCCCCGGTCACGTCCCTGTGGCGGTGGTGGATCTCAGCCCTTGTCATACCAGAACTGTACAAATGCCAAGCGCTGCCGGGTGAACGGGCGTGTCATTCGTCGGCGGCGTCCTCCGGGGTGCGCCGGGCCAGCGCCGCCAGGACGGCCAGGGCCTCGGACAGGACCTCCACGGGCGGGGAGGCGAGGCCGAGGCGCACGGCCGAGGGCGCGCTGCGGGCGCTGACGGCGAAGGACGCGGCCGGCGTGACCGCGATGCCCCGGCGCGCCGCCGCCGCGACGAAGGTCTCGGCGCGCCACGGCGGGGGCAGCTCCCACCAGGAGAAGTAGGCGTGTGGATCGGTCCGGACGGCGAACCCGGCCAGGTGGCGCGCGGCCACCCGCTGGCGCAGCGCGGCGTCGCGGCGCTTGGCCCGCTCGACCTCGGCCACGGCGCCGTCCGCGATCCAGCGGGCCGCGGCCGACAGGGCGAAGCCGGTGGCCGTCCAGGCCCCCGACCGCAGCGCGGCGGCGACGGGCGCCGACAGCTCGGCGGGGGGCAGCGCGAACCCGGCCGTCAGGCCGGGGGCCAGCCGCTTGGACAGGCTGTCGGCGAGAACGGTGCGCTCGGGGGCGAGCGCGGCGAGCGGCGGCTCGCCGTCCTCGCGGAGGAAGGCCCAGATCGCGTCCTCGACGGCGTACAGCCCGAGGGCGCGCAGCGTGGCGGCCAGGTCCGCGCGCCGCGCGGGCGGCATGGTGAGGCCGAGCGGGTTGTGCAGGGTGGTCTGCAGGTAGACCGCGCGCAGCGGGGCCCGGCGGTGCGCGGCGGCCAGCGCGTCCGGGCGCATCCCGGCCTCGTCGGCGGCGACGGGGACGAGCGTGACGCCGAGCCGTCCGGCGATGGCCTTGATCATGGGGTAGGTGAGGGCGTCGACGCCGAGCCGTCCTCCGGCGGGGATCAGCGCCGCGACCGCGCCCGCCACCGCCTGCCTGCCGTTCCCGGCGAACAGCACCCGCGCCGGGTCGGGCTCCCAGCCGCCCCTGGCGATCAGCCGGGCCGTCGCCTCGCGCGCCTCGGGCGTGCCGGACGGCCCGGCCGGGAGCAGGGCGGAGGCCAGCACGTCGGGCCGCAGGAGGCCGCCGAGCGCCCCGGCGAGCAGGGCGGCCTGCCCTTCGACGACCGGGTAGTTGAGCTCCAGGTCGACACGCGCGGCGCCGGGCTCGACCAGGGACGGTCCCGGGGACCGCTCCCCGGCCCTGACGAACGTGCCCCGGCCCACCTCTCCGGTGACCAGCCCGCGGCGGCCGAGCTCCCGGTACACGCGGGCGGCGGTGGAGCCCGCGATGCCCCGGCGGCGGGCGAACGCGCGCTGGGGCGGCAGGCGGTCGCCGGGACGCAGCCGCCCGGCGGCGATGTCGGCGGCCAGGGCGTCCGCGATGCTCCGATAGTCCTCCACCACGCCTCGTCTCATTCGACGGCAAAGCCAGCTATTGCACCGAGCGCAAAGATAGCATTGCACCGAGGTCGGCGCCCCTTCTAGCATCGCTCTCAGCGCGGCACACGACCGCGCGGGACGGGGGATCCGGTGAAGGTCAGGACGGGGCGCGCGGTCGTGAACGGCGTCACGATCGCCTACGACGACGCGGGCGCCGGCGAGCCCCTGGTACTCGTGCACGGGCACCCTTTCGACCGCTCGATGTGGGCGCCGCAGATCGCCGCGCTCGCCGGTCCCGCCCGGCGCGTCGTCGTGCCCGACCTGCGCGGCTACGGGGAGAGCGGGGTCGTCCCCGGCACGACGCCACTCGGCGCGTTCGCGCGCGACATCGCCGCCCTGCTCGACCACCTCGGGCTGGACCGGGCCGTGATCGGCGGCCTGTCGATGGGCGGCCAGATCGTCATGGAGTTCTACCGCCTCTTCCCCGAGCGGGTGCGCGGGCTGCTGCTCGCCGACACCTTCGCCGGGGCCGACACGGCCGAGGGCCGGCGGGCCCGGCGGGGCCAGGCCGAGCGCCTGCTGCGCGAGGGCATGGGCCCCTATGCCGAGGAGGTGCTGACCAAGATGATCGCCCCCTACAACGTCGCGGCCCGGCCCGAGGTCGCCGCGCACGTGCTCGGCATGATGCGCGCCGCCCCGCCCGCGGGGGCCGCGGCGGCGCTGCGCGGCCGGGCCGAGCGCCCTTGCTACGGGGACCTGCTGGGCACGGTCACGGTGCCGACGCTGGTCGTGGTCGGCCGGGACGACGAGTTCACCCCCGTGTCCGACGCCGAGTACATGCGCGACCGCGTCCCCGGGGCCGCGCTCGTGGTGATCGAGGGCGCCGCCCACCTGCCCAACCTGGAACGCCCACGGCGGTTCAACCAGGCTCTCCGCGGCCTGCTGTCCGCCGTCGAGGACGCCGCCGCCCTGGCGTCCTAGGCCGCCGCGCCCCCTGATCGCTTCCCGGGGGCGCGGCGGCGGGTCTCACGCGCGGACGGCGGGCCCGGCGGGCTCGGCCGAGGAGGCCGTCCGCGCCGCGGTGCCCGGCTCGACGCGGCGCAGCAGCACCATGGCGAGGACGGCCGCCGCCGCCATGACCACCGCCCCGGCCGCCGCCGTCACGTTCATCCCCTGGGTGAAGGCGTCCCTGGCCGCGCGCAGCAGCGCGTCCCCGGCCGGGCCGGACACCCGCGCGGCCTCGGCGACCGCGGCCGCCAGCGTGCCGCCCGCCGCTTCCGCCGCCTCCGGGGACAGCCCTTGGATCGACGGCTCCGCCATCCGCCCGCCGTAGACGGCGGCGCCGACGCTGCCGAGCACCGCCATCCCGAGCGCCCCGCCGAACTCGGTGCTGGTCTCCGACAGCGCGGACGCGGCGCCGGCCCGCTCGGGCGGCGCGGCGGTGAGGATCATGTCGGCGGTCAGCGTGGCCGCCATCAGGACGCCGGAGGCCAGCGCCGACACGGCCGTCACGAACAGCCACAGCGGAGAGTCGGCCCGCAGCGCCGCCAGCAGCAGCGACCCGCCGGCGGCGACGAACAGGCCCACGGCCAGCGCGTGCCCGGGACGCGTCCGCCGCGCCAGCGTTCCCGACAGGGTGACGCCCGCCACGATGGCCGGGACCACGGCCAGCGACCACAGCGCGGCGGCGAAGGGCCGCATGTCCAGGACGAGCTGAAGGTACTGGTTGGTGTGGAGCGATCCGCCGATGAAGCCGAACATCACCACGATGTTCACCGCGAGGGAGGTGCCGGACGTGCGGTGCCGCAGCAGGGCCGGCTCGATCAGCGGGGCCGCGGCGCGGCGCTGCCGGTGGAGGAACACGGCGCCGAGGAGGAGCCCGCCGCCGAGGCAGAGCAGGGGGAGGGGCGCGACCCCGCCGACCGCCGTCTCCTTGACGCCGTAGATGACGGCGATCACGGCGGCCAGCGACAGCAGCGCGCCGGACACGTCGAAGCGGCCGGGGGCGGGGACGCGGAACTCGGGGAGCAGGACCGGGCCGAGGACGAGCAGCAGCGCCATCGCGGGCACGTTGACCAGGAACGCCGAGCCCCACCAGTAGTGCTCCATCAGGAAGCCTCCGACGATGGGGCCGATCACGGCTCCCCCGGTCATGCCGCCGGTCCAGATCGCGATGGCGGACTTGCGCTGGAGCGGGTCGTGGAACATGGTGCGGATCAGCGCCATCGTGGACGGCATCAGCGTGGCCCCGGCCAGGCCCAGCAGCGCGCGGGCCGCGATCAGCGCCTCGGCGCTGCCGGAGTAGGCGGCGGCCACCGAGGCGGCGCCGAACGCCCCGGCTCCGGCGATCAGCAGCCGGCGGCGGCCGATCCTGTCGCCGAGGGCGCCCATCGTGATCAGCATGCCGGCCAGCACGAACCCGTAGATGTCCATCATCCAGAGCTGCTGGGTGCCGGTCGGGGTCAGATCGGCGCTGATGAACGGCAGCGCCAGGAACAGCACGCTGAGGTCCATCGAGACGAGCAGGCAGGGCAGCACGAGCACGGCCAGGCCGATCCATTCCTTGCGGCCGGCCCTGGCCGTGGTGCCGGTGACGTCCGGTTCCGCCATGTCGGGAGCTCTCCTTCGGGGTGCGGCGGGTCGCTGTCCCGCACACCCTCGACGGGGGCGCTGACCGTGCGCGCACCGGACGCTGACCGTGCCGGGCCGGGTCTCGAACCGGTCAGACCCGCGTCAGACCCGCGTCAGGCCCGCGCGGTCTCGGGCGCCGGGGCGTCGGCGGGGGCCGCGGCGGGCGGGGCGCCGCGCAGGACGGTCAGGGCCAGCACCAGCGAGGCTAGCAGCAGGCCGGTCGCGACCGTGAAGGCCAGGTGGAACCCGCCGGTCAGCGCGGCGGCGCGCTCCGCGCCCCCCGCGAGGGCCGTGTCGGTGGAGGCGGCGGCGATCGTGCCGAGGACGGCCAGGCCCACGGCGCCGCCGACCTGCTGGGTGGTGTTGAACAGCCCCGAGGCGAGCCCGGCGTCGTCGGGACGCGCGGCGGACATGGCCAGGGTGGTGAGCGCGGTGATCGCCAGGCCGAAGCCGGCGCCCGACAGCATGGTGGGCAACAGGTCGGTCACGTAGCGGGCGTCGGCGGCGGGCAGCCGGGTCAGCAGGCCGATGCCCACGGTCAGCAGCGCGAGCCCGGCGACCAGCACCCGGCGCTCGCCGAACCGGGCGATCAGGGGGGCGGCGACGAGCAGCGTGACCACCGCGATCGCCGCGGCGCAGGGCAGCATGGCGAGGCCCGTCTCCCCGGCGCTGTAGCCGAGGACGTTCTGCATGTAGAGGGCGATGAGCACCTGGAAGGAGAACAGCGCCGAGACCATGAGGGCCTGGATCACGTTGGCGCCGGTGACGTTCCTGGAGGCGAACACGCGCAGGGGGAGCAGCGGCTTCTCGGCCCGGGCCTGCCGCACGACGAAGGCCGTGAGCAGGACCGCCGACACCGCGCCGAAGCCGAGGGTGTGCGCGGAGGCCCAGCCGCGCCCCCCGGCCTCGACGATCGTGTAGACGCCCAGCATCAGCCCGGCGGTGACCAGCGCGGCGCCGAGGAGGTCGGCGCCCGCGCGCAGGCCGAGGCCGCGGTCGGCCGGCAGCACCCGCACGGCGAGCACGATCGCCAGCACGCCGATGGGCACGTTGACGAAGAAGATCCAGTGCCAGCTCAGGCCCTGGGTGAGCACGCCGCCGAGCACCTGGCCGAGCGAGGCGCCGCCCGCGCCGACGAAGCTGAACGCGCCGAACGCCTTGGCGCGCCCGGCGGGCTCGGGGTACAGCGTCACGATCATGCCGAGGCTGACGGCCGAGGCCATCGCGCCGCCGAGACCCTGCAGGAACCGCACGGCGATGAGCATCTCCGGCCCGCTCGCCAGCCCGCACAGCGCGGAGGCGGCGCTGAAGATCGCGAGCCCGGCCACGAACACGTGCCTGCGGCCGACGAGGTCGCCGAGCCGTCCGGCCAGCAACAAAGAACCGCCGAAGGCGATCATGTAGGCGTTGACGGTCCAGGTCAGGCCGGAGGGGGTGAAGCCGAGGTCGCGCTGCATGGCGGGGAGTGCCACGGTGACGATCACCCCGTCCAGGACGATCATCAGCATCCCGGCGCACAGGATGGCGAGCGCCAGGGTGCGCGAACGCGCGGAGGTGGACATGTCTCTCCTGTTCGGTAGAACGACAGAAGAGACCGTAGCAGATACTCTGCTAACAGACTATCTCTCAAAGGATCACTTGCGCGATTGGCGCGGCCTCCGCACCGGCCTGTCGCACTCGACGGGCTTGGCCAGCTCGCCGTCGACCAGGCGGGCCAGCGCGTCGACGAACCCCTGCCGCTGGTCCTCGGGCAGGAATCCCAGCACCTCGGCGTGCACCCGGTCGACGATCTCCTGGCCGCGCCGCACGTTCTCCTCGCCGAGAGGCGTGACCGCGACGATGCGCGCGCGCCGGTCGGTCGTGGACGGGCGGCGCTCGGCCAGGCCCTCGCGCTCCAGCTCGTCCACGGTCACGACCATGGTCGTCTTGTCCAGGTCGGTCATCTCGGCGATCTGGATCTGCGTGCGCTCGGCCTCCATGGCGTGGAACAGCACGCAGTGCGCGCGCGGCGAGCTGCCGATCTCGGCCAGCGCGGCGGTGAGCCGGGTGGTCATCACGTGGGCGGCGTGCGCGAGCATGCCGGTGAGGTCGCGGACGGTTCTGGAAGGCGCGGGCGTGCTCATGCCTCCGAGAATACGTCAGGTAACGGATAGTTTTGTAGCGGGACTAGTCTGCCGGCGTGTTCGCCCGCCCGCACGCCTGGGGCCTTTCGCGCGGGCGGCACGGCGCCCTGACAGACTGGCGGTCGTGACCAAGCTCGATCGGTTCACCGCGAGTCGCCCGCGGCTGCTCGGGCTGGCCTACCGCATGCTCGGCGAGGCCGCCGAGGCCGAGGACGTCGTACAGGACGCCTACCTGCGCTGGGAGAAGAGCGGCGAGGTCGCCGTGCCGGACGCCTGGCTGACCAAGGTGGTCACCAACCTGTGCCTGAACCGCCTCACCTCGGCCCGTGCCCGCCGCGAGTGCTACGTGGGCACGTGGCTGCCCGAGCCGGTCCCCACCGGCGACGGCGCCCTCGGCCCGCTGGAGACCGTCGAGCAGCGCGAGTCGCTGTCGTTCGGCATGCTCCTGCTGCTGGAGCGGCTCACCCCGCCCGAGCGCGCCGCCTTCGTCCTGCGCGAGGCGTTCGGCCACGGCCACCGCGAGATCGCCGAGATCCTCGACGTCGACGAGGCCCACGCCCGCCAGCTCTACCACCGGGCACGCGCGCACGTCGGCGAGCCGCGCAAACGCTTCACCACGACGCCGGAGGAGACCACCCGGATACTCGAGCGCTTCCTGGCCGCCGCCGCCCGGGGCGACGTGGCCGCGCTGGAGCGCATGCTCGCCGAGGACGCCGTCTCCTGGGCCGACGGCGGCGGCAAGGCCCCCGCCGCGCCGCATCCGATCGCCGGGCGCCTCCGGGTGCTGCGCTTCGTGCTCGGCGTGGCCAGACGCCTGATCAAGGAGCGGGCCGAGGCGTCGATCGCCATGGTCAACGGCGGGCCCGCCCTGCTCTCCTGGCACCAGGGCACGCTGATCGCCCTCACCGTCCCCGAGTTCGCCGACGGCCGGGTCACCGCCCTGCGCACGATCACCAACCCCGACAAGCTCGCCTACGTCGCCGCCCGCACGCGGTGACCGCGGTGTGACGGGGTTCACACCCCGCGGGTGTCACGGACGCTCCCTCTCGCCGGTTCAAGACGCGACGAAGGGAGAACGACATGTCACCTCACATCGTGGTCCTCGGGGCGGGCTACTCCGGGCTGGTCGCCGCGAAGCTCCTGGCGGCGGAGAGCGGCGTCCGCGTCACGCTCGTCAACGCGGGCGACCGGTTCACCGAGCGCGTGCGCCTGCACCAGCTCGCCGCCGGGGAGACCCTGCGCGACCTGCCGCTGCGCGACCTGCTCGCCGGCACCGGCGTCGAGCTCGTCCTCGCCCGCGTGACGGCGATCGACACCGGCGCCCGCGCGGTGCGCCTGGCCGGGGACCTCCCCGACCTCTCCTACGACACGCTGGTCTACGCCCTCGGCAGCGGCGCCGACCTCGACGCGGTGCCCGGCGCCGCCGAGCACGCCCACGCCGTCGCCGCACCGGACCAGGCCGGGCGGCTGCGCGCCCGCATGGCGGAGGCGGCCACGGTCGCCGTGGTCGGCGGCGGCCTGACCGGCATCGAGTCCGCCGCCGAGCTGGCCGAGGCCCACCCCGGGGTCAAGGTGCGGCTGGTGACCGGCGGCGTCCTCGGCGAGGGGCTGTCCCGGCGCGGACGGGGGCACGTGCGGCGCGTGTTCGCCCGGCTCGGCGTCGAGGTCCGCGAGCACGCCGAGGTCGCCGAGGTGCGCGCCGACGGCCTGGTCCTCCAGGACGACGAGCATCTCGCCGCCGACACCGTGGTCTGGACGACCGGCTTCCGCGTCCAGGACCTGGCCCGGGAGGCCGGGATCGCCGTGGACGAGCGGGGCCGCGTACGCGTCGACGCCACGCTGCGCTCGGTGTCCCACCCGGACGTCTACGGCGCCGGCGACGCGGCGGCCGTGCGGGGGCCGGGCGGGCGTGAGCTGCGCATGGCCTGCGCCACCGGCATCCCCACCGGCCAGACGGCCGCGCGCGCCATCGCCGCCCGGCTCGCCGGGCGGGAGGCCAGGCCGCTGCGCTTCCGCTTCTTCAACCAGTGCGTGAGCCTCGGCCGGCACGACGCGCTGGTCCAGTTCGTGCGCGCCGACGACACCCCGCGCGAGGCCGTGCTCACCGGCCGCCTGGCCGCCCTCTACAAGGAGGGCATCGTCCGCGGCACGATCATCGCGATGCGCCACCCCGCGGTCCCGTCCTCCCTGTGACCCCCGCACGCCGCGCCGGACGACCGGGGGCGGCCCGCGCCGCCCCCATCCCGCCTCCGCTCAGGCGGGGTGGGACAGGCCCTGGCCGAGGCCGCCGTCCACCGCGAGATCCGCGCCGGTGGTGAAGGTGGCCTCGAAGGCCAGGAACAGGACCGCGGCGGCGACCTCCTCGCTGGTGCCGTGCCGGCGCATCGGGGTGACGGCGTCCCCGAGCCGTTCGAACGCGGCGCGCTCCTCCTCGGTGGCGTCCACGGCGCCGAGCGTGGGCGTCCTGATGAAGCCCGGGCTCACGGTGTTCACCCGGACGCCGCGCGGCAGCAGCTCGGCGGCGAACACCTGGGCGAACGACCGCAGCGCGGCCTTGGTGCCCGAGTAGACGCTCATGCCGGGGGTGCCGGAGCCCACCGTGACCGAGGTGGTCAGCACGAACGACCCGCCGTCCCTGACCAGCGGGGCGAGGCGGCGCATGGTGAAGTACGCCCCTTTGGTGTTGACGTCGAACTGCCGGTCGTAGTCGTCCTCGGTGACGTCCTGAAAGGGGTGCAGGGTGGCGACCCCGGCGTTGACGAACACCAGGTCCACCCGGCCGAGCCGTTCCCCGGCGAGCGCGGCCAGGGCGTCGATGTCGCCGAGGTCGGCGGTGTCGGAGCGCACGACGTGCGCGCCGGGTCCGAGCTCCTCTCGCGCCGCCCGCAGGTTGTCCTCGTTGCGGCCGGTCACCACGACCCGCGCGCCGCCCGCCACCAGCGCCTTGGCCGTGGCGAGGCCGATGCCGATCGTGCCGCCGGTGATGACGGCCGTCCTGCCACTGTACGGGGGAGGGGTATGCGTGATCGCGGGCATGCGGGCTCCGTTTCTCGTCGGGGGGATGACGCGACGTGGCGCGGCGGCGGTGCGCCGCCGGCCTCCGGTCGCACGGGCAAGCCTCGTGGCCGCCGCCGGAACCGGCAAGTACCTACTATTTTGTGCGGTACCCACCTACCGGTCAGTTAGGACGGTCACGCATGTCGAGACAGCCCTACGCGTGCGGCCTGGACGCCGCCGTCGACGTCATGGGCGGCAAGTGGAAGGCGCGCATCCTGTGGCGGCTCAGCGAGGGCACGCGGCGCTTCGGGGAGCTCAGGCGCGACATCCCCGGCATCAGCGAGAAGATGCTGATCCAGCAGCTGCGCGAGATGGAGGCGCACGGGCTGGTGCGCCGCGAGATCCACCGGCAGGTCCCGCCCAAGGTGGAGTACTCGCTCACCGGGTTCGGGGCGTCGCTGAACGCCGCGCTGGAACCGCTCGGCGAGTGGGGGCACGCCCACATGGAGCGCATCGCCGCCGCGCAGGAGTCCCTGGAACAGGAGAGGGCGAGGCCGCGCGGCGCGCGGCCGTAGCCCGGGTCAGGACACGGGCGTGGAGGCGGACTCCACCGGCGCGCGGCGCCGGCCGAGCGTGCCCGCGAGCAGCAGCACCGCGACCATGAGCACCGTCACCACGCCGAACGACACCGGCAGGCTGGTCTGGGCGGCGATGCCGCCGATCGCGCTCGGCGCGATGAAACCGGAGCTGTAGCTGAGCGTGGCCACCCCGGCCACGCCTTCGCTCGGCGTGCGCGCGGCGTTGCCGGCCGCGGCGAAGGCCAGCGGCACCACCACGGCCACGCCCAGCCCGATCAGCATGAAGCCGGCGACGGCGGGGACCGGGGAGCGGGCGAGGACGACGAGCACCCCGCCGAGCGCCGCGAGCAGCCCGCTGATCCGTACGGTCACGACGGCCCCGAGGCGCCGGACCACCATGTCGCCGGACAGCCGCCCCACCGCCATGGTGAGCGCGAACGCCGTGTAGCTCATCGCCGCCAGGCCCGGCGACGCTCCCGCCACGTCCCTGAGGTAGACGGCGCTCCAGTCCGCGCCCGCGCCCTCGCCGAAGACCGCGCAGAAGCCGATCAGGCCGAGCAGCAGCACCGAGCGGGACGGCAGCACGAAGTGCGCGGGGGCCTCCTGGTCGTCGCGCGGGCGCACGTCCAGCAGGTGGCGGCCGATGACCAGGCCGACGGCGAGGAGCACCGCGGCCGTGACGCCGAGGTGGATCCGGGCGTCGACCCCGAAGTGCGCGGCCAGCGTGCCCGCCGCCCCGCCCGCCAGGCCGCCGACGCTCCACATGCCGTGCAACCCCGACATGATCGAGCGGCCCATGCGCTGCTCGACCACGACGCCCTGCTCGTTCATGCCGACGTCGCACATGCCCGCCGACGCGCCGAACACCAGCAGCGTCACCCACAGCACGCCGAGGTCGGGCGCCACCGCGGGGAGCGCGAGCATCACCGACCACAGGGCGAGCAGCACGCGGGTGGCGGGGCGGTTGCCGAAGCGGTGGATGACCCGGCCGGCCATCGGCATCGCGATCAGCGACCCGACGGCCGGGGCGAGCAGCGCCAGGCCCAGCTCGCCGGGACCGGCCTGCACGTGGTCCTGGATCCAGGGGATGCGGGTGGCGAAGGAGCCGCTCACGGCGCCATGGACGGCGAAGGTCATCGCGACGGCCACGCGGGCTCGTCTCAGCGCGCGTGAGTCCACGGCACCGAACCTAACAGAAAAGACGTTTCCGATCACTTGCTCGCGAATGGGAAGGGCGGCGCCGGGGCCGCGTCCACGAGGGCGGCCCCGGCGCCCAGACCTAGCGGCCCACGCCGGCGCGGCTGCCCTCCTCGGACGGCGTCGCGTCCAGGTGGTGGCGCAGCCGCTCTCCTTCGATGTCGAGGTCGGGCAGGGCCCGGTCCAGGGGACGGGGCAGCCACCACGCGGCGCGGCCGAGCAGCGACATCACCGCGGGCACCAGCGTCATGCGGACCACGAACGCGTCGATGAACACGCCGACGGCCAGCGCGAACCCGATCGACTTGATGATCGGGTCGGAGGTGAACACGAACCCGGCGAACACCGAGATCATGATCAGCGCGGCGGCCGTCACCACGCGGGCGTTCTCGCCGAGGCCGTTGATCGTGGCCTGCCGCGCGGTGTCGCCGTGCACGTAGTCCTCGCGCATCTTGGACACCAGGAACACCTCGTAGTCCATGGCCAGGCCGAACAGGATGCCGATGAGGATGATGGGAAGGAAGCTGACCAGCGGTCCGGGGGTGTCCACGCCGACCAGGTTCGCCAGCCGTCCGTCCTGGAACACCGCCACGGTGACGCCGAAGGTGGAGCCGACGGTCAGCAGGAACCCGGCCGCGGCCTTGAGCGGCACCAGCAGCGAGCGGAACACCAGCATCAGCAGCAGGACCGACAGGCCCACCACGATGATCAGGTAGACGGGCAGGGCGTCGGCGAGCTTGGCGGAGATGTCGATGCCGACCGCCGTGGTGCCGGTCAGCGAGACCTCCGCCCCCCGGACGCCGGTCAGCTTCGCGCGGATGGCGTGGACGGTGTCCTCGGTGGCGGCGTCGGTCGGGCCGGTCGTGGGGATGACCGCCACCAGCGCGGTGGTGCCGGACTGGTTGAACTGCGGCGGCGCCACCGCCGCCACGCCCCGCACGCCGCCGATGAGCGCGCCGGCCTGCTGGGCGGCCGCGCGGGTGGTCCCGGCGTCACCGGCGGACACCACCGTGACGAGGCGGCCGTTGAACCCCGGGCCGAACCCCTCGCTGATCATGTCGTAGGCCTTGCGCTCCGAGGAGTCCTCGGCCGCGGTCCCGGCGTCGGGCAGGGCCAGGTGCATGCCGGTGACCGGCAGGGCCAGCGCGCCGAGCGCCAGCACCCCGGCCAGCAGCACCGGCACGCGCAGCCGGGTGATCAGGCGGCCCCAGCGGTAGCCGAACCCCTCCTTGACGGGGGCGGCGGTCCCGGCGGCGCGGTGCCGGCGGGGCAGGATCTTGGTGCCGGTCCAGGCGAGCACGGCCGGCAGCAGGGTGAGGGCGACCAGCACGGCGACGGCCACGGTGGCCGCGGCGGCCAGGCCCATGGCGGTGAGGAACGGGACGCCGACCACCGACAGGCCGGCCAGGGCGATGACCACGGTGGCGCCCGCGAACACCACCGCGGAGCCCGCGGTGCCGATCGCGCGCCCGGCGGCCTCCCGCGCGGGGACGCCCTCCAGCAGGTACTGGCGGTACCGGGAGGTGATGAACAGCGAGTAGTCGATGCCGACGGCCAGGCCCAGCATCAGCGCCAGCACGGGGGTGGCGTCGTTGAGCTCCACCACGCCGGTCAGCGCGTACAGCCCGGCCATCCCGACGCCGACGCCGACCAGGGCGTTGACCAGCGTCATCCCGGCGGCCACCAGGGAGCCGAACGTGATGATCAGCACCAGCGCGGCGACGACGACGCCGATCGACTCGGTGGCCCCGTCGAAGTGGAACTCCCTGACGACCTCGCCGCCGACCTCCACCCGCGTGCCGCCGCCCTGCGCGTCGCGGGCGATGTCCCGGTAGGCGGCGCGCTGCGCGTCGGTGATGTCGGGAAGCTCGTCCACGAACTGGACCGTGACCAGCGCGTAGCGCCCGTCCCGCGACAGCGCCCCCACCTGGAACGGGTCGAGCGCCGCGGCGACGCCGGGGATCGCGGCGGCCTTCTTGACGACCGGGGCCACGTCGGCCGGGGACAGTTTCGCGCCCTGCGGGGCGGCGACCACGATCGTGCCGGTCGCGCCGCCGCTCTGCGGGAAGCGGTCGCGCAGCGCGTCCATCGCGCGCTGCGACTCGGTGCCGGGCATGCGGAACTCGCCGGTGGTCGCGCCGCTGAACGCGGCGGCCGCGCCGCCAAGCAACCCCAGCACCAGCAGCCAGATCGCCACGACCAGGCCGCGGCGCCCGAAGCACCATCGGCCGAGCCGGTACAGCAAGCTCGCCATGAGCAGAAAGCCTTTCCTTGGGGGATCTCGGGGGAAGGCGGCGCGAATCGGCCGCGGTCGCCGGGCATCGGCGAAGATCGGAGGAGTGCCGGGAGCGTGCCTCAGCCGCGGTCGCGGCCCAGGGTGCGCAGCGCGGCGGCGGCCATCGCCTCGCGCAGCGTGTCGTCGTCGTACGGAAGGTCGGCGGCCCCGGTGACGAACATGCCGGTCAGTGCCATGAAGGCGGCCACCTGGTCGTACGGGTCCCGCGAGCCGCCCGCCAGCGCGCCGGTCAGGCGGTGCTCGATGCCGTCGATGCCGCCGATGTCGAGGGCGGCCAGCAAGGTGACGTCGGCGACGTTGTCGAACAGCAGCTTCATCTCGCGGCGGTAGCGCAGGATGAGGTCGACGAAGGCCCGGACCGTGGTCTCGGCGTCCGCCCGCGCGCCGAGGGCGTCCAGGCGGGCGAGCAGCGCCGCCGCCTCGTTGCCGACCGGCAGCAGCAGCTCGGTGAGGATCGCCTCCTTGTTGGCGAAGTGGTACAGCAGCGACGCCTTGGAGCAGCCGACGTCGGAGGCGATGTCGGCCAGCGACGTGCCGCGGAAGCCGTGCTGGCCGAACAACCGCAGCGCCGCGGCGAGGAGCTGGTCACGCAGACCGGTGGAAGAGCGGGCCACGCGACCACCATACTGTCCGATCGGTCAGGTCTGTCCGAACGGTCAGGGAAGAGCGTGTGAACTTGGTCACGAGATGTGCCGGACGCGGGCGTCCCGGGCGGGAGAGACCCCGCCCGGGACGTGATCGGGCGGGGTCTCTCCCGCCCGGAGGGTTCTCCTCTAGGCCAGCGGGATGGTCATGTCGTCCTGGATGCGGGCCGGGGTGAGGGCGATGTCGTAGACGCGGACCTCGTCGATGAGACCGGCGAAGTGCTCGTTGCGGACATGGTTGGCGCCGACCCTGAAGAGGCCGCTGTCGAAGACCAGCCGCCCGGAGGCCGGCGCCGAGGCGGTCTCCTCGCCGTTGACGTAGAAGCGAAGCGTCGTGCCGTCATAGGTGGCGGCGATGTGCGACCAGGTGTCGAGCGGCGGCGTGACCGGGCTGGCGACGCTCTTCTCCGTGTCGCTCGTGAACCGTGCGCCGTCGGTGTAGAGGGCGTAGGACAGTCCGTTCGCGCGTTCCTTCGACACGATCGGGCGCGACCCCGACAGCGCGGACGGCCGCACCCACGCCTCGAGGGTGAACGCGCCGGTGGTCCTGACGAAGGGGTTGTCCCAGGTCGAGAAGACGGAATTCGTCCCGTCGAACGCTATGGACTGCCCGAACCGGCCCGTGTCCGTGAAATCGCAGTAGTACAACTGCCCGGGGTTCTCGTGCCCCGACCCGTCGAGCATGTGGTCGTTGAACCCGTAGGCCGCGACCAGGCCCTGCTGGGACCGGGTGAAGGTGGCCTGGCCGGAGGGCGGGCCCGCCTTGCCGGCGGTGTCCCTGGGCACGACGCGGTAGTAGTGGGTGCCCACCGGCAGGAGTTCGGTGTAGGTGGTGCCGGTGACCAGGGCGACGCGGGTGTTCGCGCGCGGGACGAAGTCCCGCGATACGGAACGGTGCACCTCGTAGGACGCCACGCCGTGGTCGTCGTTCGCCGCGCCCCACCGGAGCGTCGCCGAGTCCGCTCCCGTCACGGTGAGCGTGCCGGGGGCGGAGGGCGGGTCGTCCGGGCCGGTGTCCTCGTTGATCGGAGTCGTCATGTCGCTCTGGATCCGGGCCGCAGTCAGGGCCACGTCGTAGATCCGCAGTTCGTCGAGGAGGCCGGTGAAGTACTCACCCCAGACCCAGTTGCCGCCGATGCTGAGCTCGCCGCCGTCGTAGGTCACCGAGCCCGCGGCGGGCGAGGAGGCGATCAGCGTGCCGTTCACGTAGAACCGCAGGTCCTCGCCGTCGTAGGTCGAGGCGACGTGCGACCAGGTGTCGACCGGCAGCCGGTCCTCGTCGGTGACGCTGTTCTCACCGTCGCTCACGAACCATGAGCTGTGGGCGTAGAGCGCATAGGACAGGCCGTTCGATCGCTGTTTGAGCAGGATCGTCCGCCACCCCTCGACGTCGTCCGGCCGCACCCACGCTTCGAGCGTGAACGCGTCGGAGACCCGCAGAGAAGGGCTGTCCGGGACCGAGACGACAGTGGAGTGCGAACCGTTGAGCGACAGCGCCTGGCCGAATTTGCCGGTCTGCTCCCATAAAGGACTGATCGCTATTCCGTGGTTGCCGTTTCCCGACGAGTCGCCCGTCGAACCGTCGAACCCGTACGCCGCGACCAGGCCGTCCTCGGAGGCGGCGGCGGGAGGCGCGGTCGTCACGATGGCGCTCAGCAGTGCCGTGCATAAGCCGATGAGCATGACAAAAATGCGTTTTAGCTGCATGTTTATCCCCACAGGGTCAGGAGAGGTCCCTCGGCCCCTGATCTGTATCACTGATTTGTCAGGAAATATCAGGGTGTGGCCGATGTTGGACGTCGCACGCGGCCGCCCCTTCGCCCTCCGCCCGCGCTCCGACGATTCCAGTCGCCTTGACGAGGAAGATTGTCGGATGGCAGGGTGGGCCTCATGCTGGATGTGGCGGTGATCGAGGACCCGGCCGCGGCCGAGGTCTCCCTGGACCCTGTGCGGGCGCGCCTGCTGTCGGAGCTCTCGCGGCCGGCCTCGGCGACCATGCTGGCGGCCAAGGTCGGCCTTCCGCGGCAGAAGGTGAACTACCACCTCAAGGCCCTGGAGCGGCACGGCCTGGTCGAGCTGGTCGAGGAGCGCCGCAAGGGCAACGTCACCGAGCGCGTGATGCGCGCCACCGCGGCCTCGTACGTGATCTCGCCCGTCGCGCTGGACGCGGTCGCCCCCGACCCGTCCCGCTCGCCCGACCAGCTCTCCGCGCGGTGGCTGCTCGCCCTCGCCGCCAAGCTGGTGCGCGACGTGGGCACGCTCATCACCGGCGCCGCACGGGCGCGCAAGCCGCTCGCGACGTTCGCCATCGACGGGGAGATCCGCTTCGCCTCGGCCGCCGACCGCGCCGCCTTCGCCCAGGAGCTCGCCGCGGCGGTGACGGCCCTGGTCGGCAAGTACCACCACGAGGGCGCGGAAGGCGGGCGCGACCACCGGGTCGTCGTCGCCGTCCACCCCGCCGTGCCCTCCGCCGCCGCGCCGGCGGAGGCGGACCGATCCACGACGCAGGAGACCTGACATGCACGAGTTCGAGGTGCGCGAAGAGATCGCGCTCGACGCGACACCCGAGGAAGTCTGGGAGGCGATCGCCACCGGCCCCGGCGTCGACTCCTGGTTCATGGGCCGCAACCACATCGAGCCGGGTGAGGGCGGCGCGCTGACCCACGAGGTGATGGGGCAGACCTCCACGGCCACCGTCACCGGCTGGGACCCGGGCCGGCGCTTCGCCTATGAGAGCGACAAGAACCCCGACGGCACGTTCATGGCCTTCGAGTACCTCATCGAGGGACGCGAGGGCGGCAGCACCGTGCTCCGCATGGTGCACAACGGCTTCCTCGGCGACGACTGGGAGGCCCAGTACGAGGCGCTGAAGAAGGGCGACGGCCACTACCTCAAGAAGCTCGCCGCCTACCTCCGGCACTTCCCCGGGCGGACGTCGCGGTTCGGCTTCCTGGTGCCGGGCCCGCGGGTTCCCGACCACGCCCGCCTGTGGGACGGCTTCAGGAGCGCGCTCGGCGTCACCGGCGAGCTCACACCCGGCACGCCCGTGCGCATCGCGGTGGACGGCGTGGCCCCGGCCGACGGCGTCGTCGTCAGCACCGACTATCCGACCATCCCGAGCGTGTGCACCGGCGACTCGCTGTACACGTTCATGTGCGGCTACCGCGACACGGTCGTCGTCGAGCAGCACTGCTTCGCCGACGGCGTCGACGGCGACGCGGCCCGTGAGGCCTGGGCGGCCTGGGCGGCCCGCACCTACGCCTGACCTGCCCGGCCCGCCTGACACGCCGGTCCGCGTGCGCGCCACGGCGCGCGCGCGGACCGGGCAGGATGCACCCATGAAGTACATGCTGATGATCTACAACAACCCCGCCACCCTGGCGGCCATGTCCGACGCCGAGCGCGACGGCGTCATGGGCGAGGTGGACGCCATCATCCAGGAGCTGCGGGGGACGGGCGAGTGGGTCGGCGGGGCCGCCCTCGCCGCGGCCGGTGAGGCGAGGACGGTGCGGGTGCGCGGCGGTGTGCCCGCGACGACCGACGGGCCGTACGCCGAGGCCAAGGAGCAGCTCGCCGGCTACATGGTGGTCGACTGCGCGACGCCGGAACGCGCCACGGAGATCGCGCTGCGCTGGCCGGACGCCGAGTTCGGCGCGATGGAGGTGCGGCCGGTCGTCGGCGTGGTCGACGCCGTCTGACGGGAGCGGCCGCGGGGGAGTCAGGCGGCCGGGGTGCTCATGTTCCGGGAGACCAGCCCGCGGGCGGACGGCGGGGCGGCGACCCAGGCGGCCTGGTCGGCCGGCGGCGGCGCCACCGGGAGGTGGATCACGGCCTGCGGCCGTCCGCCCAGGTTCAGCGCGTCCAGCACCAGCAGCGCGGCGCGCCCGCGCGCGGCCTCGGTCGCGAGCACGATCAGCCAGCCGTTGCCCTCGCCGGCGCCGCGCGGCGCGAACACCGCGTGGCCCGCCGTCCAGCCCGGCGCCAGCTCACGCACCCGGGCGCCGCCCGCCGCCAGGTCGTATCCGGCGAGCGCCCGCCCGCCGGCGGTCACGCCGAACACCATCTGGTGCCGGCGCCCGGCCAGGCGGCCGTCCACCACGCCATGGACGAGGCCCTCGGCGAGCATGCGCGCGGCGACGTCGCCGGTCACCGCGTCCAGCGTCCACCGGCGCACCGCGGTCCCGGTGGGGGAACCGTCGAGCCCGTTCACGGGGAGGTCGTGGCGCACGGCGTCGACGACGACGCGGGGACCGTCGTCGTAGGCGTTCACCACCTGCGTCACCTGGCACGCCTCGATCGCGAACCAGCGCGCGTCCCCGCCCGTCCGGGGCAGCAGGCCGAGACGCGCGGGCCGCTCCGGCCGGGCGCGGTAGGGGGAGCGGGCGCCCACCAGGGCCGCCGCGTGGTCGTAGACGACGGGGAGGTCGAACACGACGACGTACCGGTCGGTCAGCGCCACCGCGCCCATCAGGGGAGCGCCGGCGAGCGGGAAGGACCGCGTGGCGATGACGCGGCCGTCGGCGTCCATGACCACGTGCTCGGCCTGGCCGGCCTGGCCGGCCTGGCCGGCATGGCCGTGGCCCGGGCGGGTGGCCACGGTGTGCCACTCGCCGGTGATCCGGTCGCGGACCGCCGGGGCGGCGCTCACCGTGCCGTCCCGCCCGTCCGCGCCGCGCCAGGCGGCGGGCGGACGGGACGGCACGCCCTCGCCGGAGGCCCTGAGCCACTGGGCGGCGCCGCCGGTGAGGCGCACGCCCGACACCAGGGCGCTCCCGCCGTCCCCGCCGGGATGCGGACCGGACCGCACGAACGCGCCGTCCAGTTCGGCGGGGATGACGCCGTCGACGCGCAGCGGCTCGTCGCGGCCCGGGAAAGCGGGGGCCACGACAGGGGTGATCGCCATGGAGCGCTCGGTCACTGTCATGATCGGGCACCTCTCTTCTCGGACCGGGGGCCGGACGCGTTGGCATAACGCTGTTATGGAAAAAAATAACGCCGTTATGCCATACTGTCAAGGTGAGCCCACGACGATCGAAAACGCAGAACCGGTCGGCCCTGGTCGACATCGCCGCCCGGCTGCTGGCCGGCGAGGGGCCCGAGGCCCTGTCCGCGCGCCGCATCGCCGCCGAGGCCGGAAGCTCCACCATGGCGGTGTACACCCACTTCGGCGGCATGAGCGGCCTCGTGCGCGAGATGGTGTACGAAGGCTTCGCCCGGCTGGAGACCTACTTCGCCCACGTCGGCCGCACCGGCGACCCCGTCGCCGACATGACGCTGTTCGGCCGTGCCTACCGGCACAACGCGCTCACCAACGCGCACCTGTACGCGGTCATGTTCGGCGGGGCGTCCCTCGGGGGCTTCTCCCTGTCCGCGGAGGACCGCCAGTACGGCCGCTACACGCTCAGCACCGTCGTCGAGTGCGCGACGCGCTGCATCGAGGCCGGCCGCTTCCGCACCGGGGACGCGGAACTGGTCGCCAACCAGCTCTGGACCGCCATCCACGGCCTGGTCACCCTGGAGCTCGGCGACTACCTCATCGCGCCCTGCGACGCCGACCGCGTCTTCGAGGCCCAGCTCGTCACGCTGATGGTCGGCGTCGGCGACACCGTCGAGGCCGCCACCCGCTCGGTGGCCTCCTCCGCGCCACGCCTCGCCGCCGAGGTCCACCCCGCCCGGCCCCCGGTCTCCGCCGGCCCGTCCCCGGCGACCGGCCGTCCGGCCTGACCGCCGTCACCGCCGTGTCCCCTGGCCGCGTCCTACGGGGAGCCCTCCTTGACGTAGGTGAGGGTGCGCGCGTAGGGCCGGAAGCCCAGCGAGCGGTAGAGCCGCCCGGGCGCCGGGTACGCCTCGTCCCCGCGGGGCGAGACGACGGCCATGCCGCCGCCCGCGTCCCGCAGTGCGTGCAGCGCGGCCAGGCACACCGCGCGGGACAGGCCGCGGCGGCGGTGCGACGGCACCGTGCCGACGGGCTCGATGAGGCCCACCCGCGTGCCGTCGTCGTACCAGATGTGACAGTTCGCCACGAACTCCCCGTCCGGGGCCTCCACCACCCAGTCCAGGCCCGGCCGGTAGGGCCAGGCGGCCATGACGGCGCGATAGGACTCCGTCGTCACGCGGCTGGGGTTCCACGCCTTCCGGTGCGCCGCCACGCGCCTGTCCAGGTCCTCCGCGCCGCGCACCGGCCGTGCGGTGTAGCCCTCCGGCAGCACGGGCGCGGGCAGGCCGAGCAGCGAACGGGCGTGAGGGGCGAAGTAGGGACCGTCCCGCTGGAGCTCGTACCCGTGCCGCGTCAGAGCGGCGCGCACGTCCGCCTGGTCGTCCAGCGGGCACACCGTACGGACGCCGTCGCCGGCTCGCTCGTCGAACCAGGCGAGCACCGCGTCGAGCAGTTCCGGCCGCGCCGGGTCCACCTCCATCCGAAGGTCGCCGGGCAGGTTCGCCCACGCCCACGCCACCACGCGCCCGCCGTCCTCCCACAGCGCGATCGGCCAGTCGGCGATCTCGGGGGTGTACATGAACCGTCCCCAGGCCAGGTCGCCGACGTGCTGCGGGCTCGCGGGCGACCACACCCGCCGCGTCAGCTCCTGCATCGCGCGCAGGTCCGCGGGACCGGCGTAACACCGCATGATCGCCGTCATGGCCCCATCCTGCCCGCACGATCCCCTTCCGCGCGATCACGAATGGAACCGGCGACGGTTCTGGACGGCCGGAAACAGGAGCTTGCTCGAAGAAATCCTCTTTGTCGCGATACTCCGTTCAATTGGCACAGTGCGTAGCCGATATGTCTTTCGTACGATGAGGAGCCGCCCGACGCGGCGTTTCGCCAACGGTCTCTGTTTCGCGCCATTGTCAAGCCGAATGCCGGAAAAGGGGGCGTCCGATGGGTGAGGCGACCGGGCGCCGGGACTCTATCCGGCGGGCTCAGTCGGTGATCGCCTTGTCGAGCGCGTCGCGCAACTGGCCGCGGGTCGTCACGCCGAGCTTCGGGAAGACCTTGTAGAGGTGGGAGGCCACCGTGCGGTGGGACAGGAACATCTGGTCGGCGATGTCCCGGTTGGACAGCCCCGCCGCGGCGAGCTGCGCGATCTGGTACTCCTGCGGGGTGAGCCGCACCAGCCCCTCGTCCGCCCTGCGCCGCGCGCCCACTCCCGCGCCCCGCAGCTCCGCACGCGCGTGCTGCGCCCACGTCGCGGCGCACTGGCTCTCGAACAGTTCCAGAGCACGCTGCAGCTCGGCGCGCCCCGCGCTGACGCGGCGGTGCCGGCGCAGCCACTCCCCGTAGACCAGCCGGGTTCTGGCCTCCTCCAGCGGCCACTCGGCCAGGCCCGGCTCGGCCAGGGCCCGTTCGAAGGACGCGGTCGCCGCGTCGCCGTCCACGGCCAGCAGGGCGTCGGCCCGGTGGAACCTGA
The DNA here is from genome assembly GCF_014200435.1 of Sphaerisporangium krabiense. Taxonomy (NCBI): domain Bacteria; kingdom Bacillati; phylum Actinomycetota; class Actinomycetes; order Streptosporangiales; family Streptosporangiaceae; genus Sphaerisporangium; species Sphaerisporangium krabiense. The sequence goes on from NZ_JACHBR010000002.1 coordinate 1,571,081, forward strand.
TGCGCAGGTAGGAGGAGTCGTACACGCCGGGGTCGGGGGAGACGGCGGCGATCAGCTCCCGGGCCGCGCCGGCCATGTTCGCGCGCACCGCGGCCTCGGCCAGGTCGGCGACCGCCCACATCTCGGTGATCCCGTCCGCGGACGGCGACCCGGGCGTGGCGAGCTCGGCGAAGGCGTCGAACGCCTCCCGGTGGCGTCCGCCGGCGAGCGCGGCGAGGCCCTCGGCGCGGCGGATCTCGGCGCGGATGAAGGCGGGCACGGTGATGCCGAGCAGCTGCTTCGCGCGGTCGAGCGAGGCGGCGGCGCGCTCCACGTCGCCGCGGATCGCCCAGACCTCCGCATGAAGCACGGCGCTGATGCCGCCCTGGAACGTCACGTCCGACTCCAGGGCCAGCCGCGACGCCTCCTCCAGGACGACCTTCGCCGCCCGGAGCCGCCCGGCGATGACGTGCCCCCGCGCCACGCGGTTCAGCGCGATCGTGAGCTGGCCGGCCGCTCCGGCGCGCCGGGACACCGCGACGACCTCGTGCCACGCGGCCTCCGCCGTCGGGAGCATCTGCAGGGCCTCGGCGGCGTTGGCCAGCCCCATCAACAGCAGCACGTCCGGTGGGGCCTGCTCGACCAGGGCGGCGATGGCCGGCGCCATGGCCAGGTGTTCCCGGGGCTGGAGCATGCTCAGGTTGACCACCCGCACCGGATGGTCGGGCGGGTGGCCGAGCGCGTCGATGGCGGCGGCGACCTCACGCCGCACCGCCGGTGGGCTCGCGCTCTGGTAGCACTCGGCGACCGCGCACCCCACCAGGTAGGCGGCCAGGGTGGGATCGCTCGAGGCGACCCGGCGCGCCACGGTCACCAGTTCCGACAGGTCGACGGTGGACGTCCCGCGGGTCATCGCCTCGATCGCCTCCGCGAACAGCAGCCGGGCGGTGAGCACGGGATCGTCGGTGAGCGAGCGCGCCTCGTCGATGAAGCCGTGCATCGCCGAGGTCAGCCCCGCCTGCTGCGCCGCCTCGACGGCCAGGGTGAGCCGCCGCGCCCTGCGCTCCGACGACGGCGACAGCCGGGCGGCCCGCTCGAAGGCGTGGACGGCCGTGCGGGTGCCGCCCCGCGCGCTCGCGCTCTCGGCGACCGCCTGCAGGGCCGCGGCCACCTGCTCGTCGCGGCCCGCCGTGGCGGCGGCGCGGTGCCAGACCGACCGGGTCAGGTCGTCGGAGAGGACGTCGGCGAGCGTGCGGTGCGCTGCCATCCGCTCCGCGAGTGTGGCGGTGGTGTAGACGGCGGACTGCACCAGCGGATGGCGGAACGCGATGGTGTCGTCGGCGCAGAGCACGAGCCCCTCCTGCTCCGCCGGGGCCAGGTCCTCCACGCCGAGCCCGCGGATGGCCGCGGCCAGGAGGAGCTCGGTGAGCGATGAACCGTCGTTCGCGGCGGCGAGCAGAAGCATCTGGCGGGTGCGCGGCGGTGTGGCGGACACGCGGGTGGCGAAGACCTCCTGGAGCCGTTCGGTCAGGGGCAGCCGGGGCCGCAGGCTGCTCATGTCGAGCAACCCCTGGTCATGCAGCGCCTTCGGCAGCTCGACCAGGGCGAGCGGATTGCCCTGCGCCTCCGCGAGGATGTGCCCGCGCAGCGGCCCGGTGGGCGGCAGCCCGAGCCGGTCGAGCAGCCGGCCGGCGTCGTCGGTCGCGAGCCCCGACAGGTGCAGGCGCGGGACGGCGAGCTCAGGGATCGGCTCGGCGCCGCCGGACCGGCAGGCGGCCAGCAGCACGATCGGGCTGAGGGCGAGGCGGCGCGCGACGAAGCGCAGCACCTCGACGCTGGAGTGGTCGAGCCACTGCAGGTCCTCCACCACCAGGAGGAGCGGGCGCTCGTGCGCCACCTCCTCCAGCAGGCCCAGCGCGCCGAGCCCGACGAGGAACGGGTCATGGGAGAAGTGGTCGTCGAGGCCGAGCGCGGCGCGCAACGCCGACGCCTGCAGGGGCGGCAGCCCGTCGATGCGGTCCCGGACCGGGTGGAGGAACTCGTGCAGGCCCGCGAAGGCCAGCTGCGACTCCGTCCTGGTGCCGGTGCAGCGCAGGATGCGCAGATCCCTGGTCGCGGCGGCCTCGGCGGCGGCGTTCAGCAGCGTGCTCTTGCCGATCCCGGCGTCGCCGTGGACGAGCAGAGCCGACCCGCTGGTACGAACGCCGCCCAGCATGTCCCGTATCTGGCATAGCTCGGCCTCTCGGCCGATCATGTGCCCTTTGTCTGTTAATTCGGTTGTCATGGCCCCTCAATTCCACCACCAAGCGGACCGCTCTGCAGGGCACGATTCAGTAATTTGACGGAGGAAACCGACCCGCCGACATTCGTACAGTTTTCAACTGGTGGACCGTTCGGTCGGGGAGATCACGATCGAGTTCGCCGGCACAAGGGGCGTCACCGCGGCCCGGGTTCGTCCCGGCCGGTGTCCATGCCGCTCACGGCCGATGTCGCGCCGGTGCCGGTGACGGGGGCGGGAAGAGCGCGTGCCACCGGCCGTCGGGGGGCGGCCGGGCGGCGTCGTTCCGCCGAGCGGGTCCGCGGACGGCACGGCGTGCCGGCCTCCCGATGGACACAAAGACGTGAGGAGCAGTTGACATGATCGATCCCAGCCGCGTCCGGACCCCGGAGGAGCTGTCCCAGCAGTTGCGCGCGTTGTTCCGGCAGGGGAAGTGGAGCCACCAGCGCCTGGCGGAGGCCGCCGGCCTCAGCCCCGCCACCGTGCACGGCATCGTCAGCGGCGCCACCACGATGCCCCGCACCGGCACGCTGGTCGCGTTCGTGACCGCGTGCGGCGAGGACAAGGAGCAGTGGCTGATGGCGCGCCGCCGCGTGGCGGCCGGCGCGTCGGCGGCGTACTCGTCCAGGGAGGAGCTCAAGAGCGAGGTGGAGCGGCTGCGGGCCCGGGCGGAGCGCGCAGAGGCCGCGCTGGAGGCCCTGCTGAGGAACGACCGGCGGCCCATCCGCCACACGCTCACCGGCCTGCGCGCCTCGCGCGCGCCGTCCGAGTGCTCGCACGCCTGAGCCCACCGAGCCTCGCCACCGAGCCCGTCCTGGGCCCCGTACTGGGCCTGGTCACTGGGCCTGGTCACCGAGCCTGGTCACTGAGACGCGCCACGTCCGGCGGCGGCCGGCGCACTCCCGCCGGCCGCCGGTCCGGGAGCCCGCACGGGACGCCCGGACGGCCGTCAGTCGCCGAGGTAGCGCAGGACGGCCAGCACCCTGCGGCTGTAGACGGGGTCGCGCGGCAGCTCCAGCTTGTCCAGCAGCGAGGCGACGTGCTTCTCGACGGTGCTCAGCGACACGTGCAGCCGTTCGGCGATCGCCGTGTTCACGTAGCCCTGGGCGAGGTGGCGCAGCACCTCCGTCTCGCGCGGGCTCAGCCTGCTCAGCGGGTCGGCGCGGGTGGTGTGGGCGAGGAGCCGGCGCACCACTTCGGGATCGACGGCGGTGCCGCCCGCGCGGATCCGCTCCAGCGCGTCCAGGAAGCCGGCCACCTCCGAGACGCGGTCCTTGAGCAGGTACCCCACGCCCCCGGCGTCGTCCGCGAGCAGCCTGGCCGCGTACGTCTTCTCCACGTACTGCGACAGCACGAGCACGCCGACCCCGGGGTGGCGCCCGCGGATGTCCAGCGCCGCCCGCAGCCCCTCGTCGGTGAAGGTCGGCGGCATGCGCACGTCGATCACCGCCACGTCGGGCGGGTGCGCGCCGACCGCGTCCAGCAGCGCCCGCCCGTCGCCCACGGCGGCCACGACCTCGTGCCCGGCGTCGGCCAGCAGCCGCGTCATGCCCTCGCGGAGCAGGACCGAGTCGTCGGCCAGGATCAGCCGCACGGGACCTCCTTGGGCAGCGTGGCCGCGATCCTGGTGGGCCCGCCGGGCGGGCTGTCCACGGTGAACGCGCCGTCCAGCGCCCGCACGCGCCGGGCCAGCCCGGACAGCCCTCCTCCGGCGGGGTCGGCGCCGCCCGCGCCGTCGTCGGTGACGGCCACGCGCACCGTCCCCTCGTCCTCCTCCACCACGACCAGGATGTCACGCGCGCCCGCGTGCTTGATCGCGTTGGTGATCGCCTCCCGGGCGACGAAGTACCGCGCGGTCTCGATCTCCGAGACCGGCCGCCCGGCGATCCCGTAGCGCACGGTCACCGGCACGCCGGCCCGCTCGGCGACGCCCGCGAGCGCGGCGCGCAGCCCGAGCTCGTCCAGCGCGGTCGGGTAGACGCGCCAGGCCACGCTGCGCAGCTCGTCCAGGAGCCGCCGCGACTCGTCGTAGGCCTGGGCGACCAGCGCGGCGGACCTGGCCGGGTCGGCGTCGTGCCGGGCG
>NZ_JACHBR010000003.1:300000-404476 GCF_014200435.1 Sphaerisporangium krabiense
AGCGCCAGCACCCAGGCCAGCGTGGGCCACGCCCCGGGGCCTGTGCGCAGGCCCTCCACGATCAGCGTCGCGGGGAGCAGGAAGATGGCCAGGTCGGCGAGCAGGACGCCGGAGACCGAGATCACCTTCCCGGTGAGGTAGGCGGGCATGCCGTGCGGGGTCGCCTTGGCGCGCAGCAGGGTGCCGTCCTCGCGGTCGGCGGTGAGCTGCTGGCTCATCCCGATCATGCCGAACGCGGCGTTCATGCCGAGCACGCCGGGCAGGGCGAGCGTGCCCAGCAGGAGCCCGCCGGACCCGAAGGAGGCGTCGCGCATGAAGAACAGGACGGCCACCATCAGCCCGGGCCACACGAAGTGCGAGACCAGGTCGGCGCCGTTGGTGAAGGACTGCCGCAGCTCGATCAGCCCGCGGGACCGGCCCGCGCGCAGCGCCGTCGTGACCGGGTTCATCGGGTGGCCTCCGTGGTGTCCCGCGTGGCGGGCCCGCTGGTGGACTCGGCCTGGCGTACCAGGGTGAGGTAGGTCTGCTCCAGGGACGCCCGGTGCACCTCCAGCTCCTGGATCCGCGCGCCGTACCGGGCGAACAGGTCGCGGGCGAAGCCGGTGGAGTCGGCGGTTCTGCGGGTGAAGCGGCGCCCGTCGCGCAGCCAGCGCACCTCGTCCTCGCCGGTGATCCGCCGCGCCAGCTCGCCGGGCGTGCCGTCGGCGATGATGCGGCCGCCGTGCAGCATCAGGATGCGGTCGGCGAGCTTCTCGGCCTCGTCCAGATCGTGGGTGGTGAGCAGGACGGTGGTCTCCCGCGCGCCGGCCAGGCCGCGCACCAGGTCGTGGAACTCGCTTCTGGCCTCGGGATCGAACGAGGCGGTGGGCTCGTCGAGGAACAGCAGCTCGGGGCGGCCGACCAGGCCGATCGCCACGTCCAGCCTGCGGCGCTGGCCGCCCGACAGCGTCCTGATCTTCTTGGCCGCGTGCTCGGTGAGGCCGACCGCCCGGATCAGCTCGTCGGGGTCCCAGGGGCGGGTGATCCGGGCGGTGGAGTAGGCGGCGTAGTAGCCGCCGAGGTGGGCGAGGAACTCGCGCACGCGCCACTTGCCGTGGTCGCGCCAGGACTGCAGCACGATGCCGAGCCGGGCCCGCCACGCCTCGCCGCCGTGCGCGGGATCGCTGCCGAGCACCTCCACCCGGCCGTCGGACCGGGAGCGGAAGCCCTCCAGGATCTCGATCGTCGTCGTCTTTCCCGCGCCGTTGGGCCCGAGCAGGGCCAGCACCTCGCCGTGGTGCGCCTGGAAGGTGACGTCGCGCAGGACGTCGACGGCGCCGTAGCGCATGCGCAGCCCGTCGACGTCGAGCGCGACCTTCCCGCTCGTGGTCATGTGGTCGCCTTTCTCGGGTGGGGGCATGCCCCGCGGGGGCGCCCGGGAGGAGGGCATGACGCATCGCGGCGCGGCGTGGCGCCGGGCCGTGGTGCGACAAGGGAAGGGGATGGCGCCGCCGGGGCCGTGGAGAGCGGGTTACCGGCTCTCGTGCGCGAAGGTGCGGCGGGCGCTCGTCATCCGGCCCGCGGCCTCGGCGTGCGGGCGCTTCATGATCGCGGTGCTGTGGTGGCCGATCGCGCTCATCGTCGCCTTCGCAGCGCGACGCCCGCGGCGATGAGCCGCTTGGCGTGTTTCTTGTGGACCGCCTGGCGGGTGACGCCGAGGGCCTCGGCCACCTCGGGCCAGCTCCAGCCCTCGCGCATGGCCCGTTCGACGGCGGCGTCCTCCAGCCGGTCGGCCAGGCGGCGCAGCGCCACCACCGCCGCCAGCGCCTCGGCGGGCTCCTCGGGAACGGACGGTTCTTCTCCCGGCATGCAAGCAACCATAGTTGACTGATTCCGCGTTAGTCAACCAAGGTTGCTAAGCGTTCGGCGGCCCCGCCCGCCGGCGATGAACGCCCGGACCGGAGAAAGGGGCGTCCCGGTCGAGGAGCGCCCGCCGGCGGCGTGGGGCGCAGGTGCTACTTCTCGGCCGTGCCGGATTCCCCGCGGAGGGATTCCTGGTAGATGTCCGCGTAGGTGGGCGAGTCTTTCACCAGGTCGTCGCAGAAGGCCGCGACGTCGTCGCCGATGAGCTCCAGGACTCCCTTGCCGGCGGCGGCCCCCTCCTCGAAGAAGTCGAGGATCCCCGAGAGCAGGGTCCCGTCGGTCAGCCCGACCGGCCCGACCTTGAAGAAGTACCTCTGGATCTCCTTGTAGACGATCCGGTAGTCCCGCGGGAGCGCCTTGACCCGGGCCATGTGCGCCCGCCACTGCTTCTTGCCCTCGATGATGTCTTGGATGCCCACGTCAGCCTCCTGGCCGGCCCAATTTCCTCGCGACGTTCCTGTTCAACTGCTCGCGCCACCGGTCGCGGTAGTTCCGGGCCCCCTCACCGCCGGCCAGCGCCGCGCAGAAGCCCCCGATGTCGTCCCCGAGCACCTCGTGAACGCTCTGCCCCTCCGACGCCGTCTCTTCGAGCAGTCCCAGAGCGCCGTCGAGAATCGGCATCAGGTTTCGGCCTGTGAAGTCCCCGTAGGAAAGAAGATGAACCTTGATCTCTTCCCACGCCGCCCGGTGGTCGGCCGGCAATGCCGCGGCCCGGGCTTCGAACGTCTTCCATTCCCTGGTGAGATCGCTGCCGGTGATGGTCTCCCAGAAGTTCATCTCCCCCCCTCCTTGAGCTTGTCGATCCGCGATGAGAGGTACTCCCATTTCGCCCAGAACGTCGCGAGTTCTGCGCGCCCCGCGTCATTGAGCGCGTAGAACTTTCGCGGCGGGCCCAGCCCGGACGGTCGTTTCGTCACCTGGACGAGCCCGTTCTTCTCCAGTCGCAGCAGGATGGTGTACACCGTTCCTTCGATGACGCCGGCGAAGCCGAGTTCGTTCAGCCGGCGCGTGATGGCGTACCCGTAGGTCTCCTCGCTGCCGATGATCTCGAGCACGCAGCCCTCGAGCGTGCCCTTCAGCATCTCCGTCAGGTCGTCCATCCCGATCCTCTTCGCCGCCTCGGTACTATGTGGCACCAAGTACCACTATACGGTATCACAGGGTAGCCGTACGGGCCCCTTCGGAGCCGTGATCATGTGGCTGGAAAAGGGGTGGACGGCATGACGCTCGGGCTTGTAGCTTGCACTCGACCGTGACACCGCCCGAGGAGGTGAGACCCATGAACGCTGTATCGATGTGGGTGCTCCCCCTTTCCGTCACGGCCGGGCGATTGACGTAGGTGTCGCCGGGAGCGCCTCGCCACCAAGGCACTCCCGAAAGGCAACACCTATGCATGCTCCGCAGTTCAACGCCGAGCCGTCGCCGCACGACATGGCCGAGCCCGGCTCCGCCTCGGGCGACGTCCCCGGACTCCGCTCGCCGGACTCCGGCGCCGACCGCGCACCCCTCATGTTCGATGTGATCATCGCCGGGTGCGGGCCGACCGGCGCGATGCTGGCCGCCGAACTACGGCTGCACGACGTGCGGGTACTCGTCCTGGAGAAGGAAACCGCGCCCAAGTCGTTCGTCCGCATTGTCGGCCTGCACATTCGCAGCCTCGAGCTGATGGCGATGCGCGGCCTGCTGGATCGCCTTCTCCCGCATGGAAGACCGCGTCCGGCCGGCGGTTTCTTCGCCGCCATCGCCAAACCCGCGCCCAAGGGCCTGGACTCCGCGCACGCCTATCTGCTGGGCATCCCGCAGCCGGTCATCGAACGTCTGCTGGAAGAGCATGCGATCGAACGGGGCGCGCACGTCCGGCGCGGTTGTGCGGTGACCGGTTTCGCGCAGGACGAGGAGGGGGTGACCGTCGAGCTGGCCGGCGGGGAACGGCTGCGGTCGCGCTATCTCGTCGGCTGTGACGGCGGGCGCAGCACGGTGCGCAAACTGCTCGGCGTCGGCTTCCCCGGCGAGCCCTCGCGGAACGAGACGCTGATGGGCGAGATGGAAGTGGGTGTGCCGCAGGAGGAGATCGCCGCCAAGGTGGCCGAGGTCGGCGAGCCTCACCGGCCGTTCTGGCTCCGGCCCTTCGGCGGAGGGGTCTACAGCGTCGTGGTCCCCGCCGCGGGAGTCGGCGACCGCGCGGAACCGCCCACCCTCGAGGATTTCCGGCAGCAGCTGCGCGCCATCGCCGGAACCGATTTCGGCGTGCACTCCCCGCGCTGGCTGTCCCGCTTCGGCGATGCCACCCGGCTGGCCGAGCGGTACCGGGTCGGGCGGGTGCTGCTGGCCGGCGACGCGGCGCACATCCACCCGCCCACCGGCGGTCAGGGCCTCAACCTGGGCGTTCAGGACGCGATCAACCTCGGCTGGAAACTGGCCGCGCAGATCCGCGGCTGGGCGCCGGAAACCCTGCTGGACACCTACCAGGCCGAACGTCATCCGGTCGCCGCGGACGTGCTGGACAACACCCGCGCCCAGATGGAGCTGCTGTCCCCCGAACCGGGCCCGCGGGCCGTGCGCAGGCTGCTCACCGAACTGATGGACTTCGAGGAGGTGAACCGCCACCTGATCGAGAAGATCACCGCGATCGGCATCCGCTACGACTTCGGCGAGGGCCCCGACCTGCTCGGCCGCCGCCTGCCCGACATCGACGTGAAACAGGGCCGCCTCTACGGTCTGCTGCATCGCGGCCGCGGCCTGCTGCTGGACCGCACCGAACGCCTGACCGCCGGCCGCTGGTCGGACCGGGTCGACCACCTCGCGGACCCCACCGCGGTGCTGGATGTCCCGTGCGTCCTGCTACGCCCCGACGGCCACGTCGCCTGGATCGGCGACGATCAGCAGGACCTGGACGACCACCTCTCCCGCTGGTTCGGCACGCCCGCCGACTGATCCGGCCACCGTGGTGCGCCCGCCGGCCGAGCGGCCGCACCGGCCCCGCCCGTCGCCTGGAGCGCCGCGAACCCGCCCGCCGTGGCGGCGGGCGGGGGTCAGTCGCCGAGGAGTTCGCGGAACCTGCGGGCGTCGATGTTGCCGCCGGAGGCGATGACGCCGACCCGGCGCGGGAGGGGGCCGGCGCGCCCGGCCATGAGGGCGGCCAGCGCGGTCGCGCCGCTGGGTTCCAGGACGACCTTCAGGCGTTCGAAGGCGAAACGCATGGCCTGGACGATCTCCTCCTCGCCGGCGAGCGCGACCGCGTCGACCAGGCCGCGGTTGACGGCGAAGGTGATCTCGCCGGGGGTGGCCAGCGCCTGGCCGTCGGCGATGGTGCGGGGCACGGGGATGGTGACGCGCTCCCCGCTCTCCAGGGAGCGCTTGGTGTCGTCGCCGTTCTCCGGTTCCACGCCGATGAGCCGGATCGCGGGGTGCAGCGCCCGGGCCGTGATCGCGCTGCCGGCCATGAGGCCGCCCCCGCCGACGGGCACGACGAGGGCGCCGAGCTCCCCGGTCTCCTGGAGCAGTTCCAGGGCGGCGGTGCCCTGGCCGGCGATGACGTCCGGGTGGTCGTAGGGCGGGATGAGCGCCAGGCCGTGCTCCTCGGCCAGGGCGCGGCAGAGCGCGGCGCGGTCCTCGGTGTAGCGGTCGTAGGTGACGATCCGCGCGCCGTAGGCGGCGGTGGCCGCCGTCTTGGAGCGGGGGGCGTCCGCGGGCATCAGGATGACGGCGCTCGTGCCGAGCTCGCGGGCGGCCAGCGCCGTGGCCTGGGCGTGGTTGCCCGAGGAGTAGGCGGCGATGCCTCTGGCCAGTCGCTCGGGGGCGAGCCGGGCGGCGGCGTTGTAGGCGCCGCGGAACTTGAAGGCGCCGGCGCGCTGGAAGTTCTCGCACTTGACGAACACCTCGGCGCCGACCAGGGCGTTCAGCGTGCGCGAGGTGAGGACGGGGGTGCGGTGCGCGACGCCCTCCAGGCGGGCGGCCGCCGCGCGGACGTCGTCGAACGACACGGGCGAAGCGGTGGCCATGGCGTGTCCTCCCCGGCCCTTCACTCGGAGCGGTCCCCGGGCGCATCGCCCGGGGGAGGCCGAGCATATCTTTCGTGGCGCGGCGTCAGGGGTTGGCGGCGAGGAACAGGTAGGCGGCGCACAGCACGAGGTGGACGGCGGCCTGGAGCAGGGTGGAGCGGCCGGGCATGACGGTGAGGATGCCGACCCCGGCGGTGAGGGCCAGCAGCACGATCTGGGTGGCGCCGAGGCCGAGCACGAGCGGGCCCGACAGCCAGATCGAGGCCACGGCGATGGCCGGGATGGTCAGGCCGATGCTGGCCATGGCCGAGCCGAGGGCCAGATTGAGGCTGATCTGGGTACGGTTGCGGCGGGCGTTGCGCGCGGCGGCCAGGGTCTCCGGCAGCAGGACCAGCAGCGCGATGACCACGCCGACCACCGATTGCGGCAACCCGGCGGCGGCGACGCTGTGCTCGATCGTGCCGGACTCCACCTTGGCCAGGCCGACGACCGCGGCCAGGGCCGCCAGCAGCAGCACGAGGCTGATCATGGCGGTGCGGTTGGACGGGCTGGCCGCGTGGGTGTCGTCCTCCTCCCCGTCTCGGGACTCGCGGGCGCCGGGGGCGAGGAAGTAGTCGCGATGGCGCACGTTCTGCACGAAGACGAACAGCGCGTACAGGATGAGGGAGGCGAACGCGGCGAAGGCGAGCTGCGGGGTGGAGAACTCCGGGCCCCGGGCGCTGGTGGTGAAGGTGGGGAGCACCAGGCTGAGCGTCGCCAGCGTGATCACGGTGGTGAGCGCCGCGCCCGTGCCTTCGGCGTTGAAGCGGGCGGTGCGGGTGCGCAGGGCGGCGACCAGCAGCGACAGTCCCACGATGCCGTTACAGGTGATCATGACGGCGGCGAAGACGGTGTCCCTGGCCAGGGAGGCGGTGGCCGGCCCGCCGCTGACCATCAAGGTGATGATGAGGCCGACCTCGATGACGGTGACGGCCACGGCCAGGATCAGCGAGCCGAACGGCTCCCCCACCCGGTGCGCGACCACCTCGGCGTGGTGGACCGCGGCCAGCACCGCGGCCGCCAGCAGCCCCACCACGACGACCTCGACGGGGACGGGCAGCTCGCGTCCCCACACCCCGATCAGCATGGCCACGGCCACGATGGGCACGATTCTGGCGACCATCGCCAGGGGTGAGCCGGTGACCGTGGCGGCCGGTGGGGCGTTCACCAAAGAACCTCCGTCGATATGTCGATATGTGGTGCGTGGTGGCCGGGGTGGCCGGCCCGCCGGTCCGGGCCCGCCGTCCTGCCACGGCCGGTCGTCCCGCCCGGCCCCCGCCCGGCGCGGCCCCTTTTCGCCGGGCCGCCGCGGGCGGCGTCATCTGGTGGGGATCCCCGTCGTCCAGTCTCTCGCCCGCCACCGGAGCCCCGCCATCGGTGCCGGCACCCATTTTCGCTGGTGGTGACCCTGTAGACCGGGACGGCGCGTGCGGGTGGCGTGCCGCGCGGATGAGGGGGGACGCCGATGGACGCCGCGCGCCCGGGTCCGGCAGGCTGGAGGCATGACCGCTGCAGCCAGCCGCCACGCCGGGCCGGGAAGGGACGCGCGCGAGCGCGCCCGTCCGATGGCCTCGGCGCTGCTCGGGCGGATCATGCTGATCAACGGGCTGGTGTTCGCCGCCGGGCTGACGTTCCTGGCGGTGTCCCCGGCGACGATCTCCTCCCCTGTGCTGCTCACCGAGGTGCCCGTCCTGGCGGCCGGGCTCGCGCTGATGCTGGGCGCCAACGCGCTGCTGCTGCGCCGCGGCCTGGCGCCGCTGACCGCGCTGACCGCGCTGATGGAACGGGTGGACCTGCTGCGTCCCTCGGCGCGCTGCACCGAGCCGGGCGGCGGCGAGCTCGGCGCCCTGGTCGGGACGTTCAACGCCATGCTCGACCGGCTGGAGGCCGAGCGCAGCACCAGCAGCGCCCATGCCCTGGCCGCCCAGGAGGCCGAGCGGCAGCGCATCGCCCGCGAGCTGCACGACGAGATCGGCCAGAGCCTGACCGTGGTGCTGCTCGGCCTCAAGCGCGGCGTGGACCGGGCGCCGGAGGATCTGCGCGAGGACCTGCGCACGGTGCAGGAGACCGTCCGCGCCAGCCTGGACGAGGTGCGCCGCATCGCCCGCCGTCTGCGGCCCGGCGTGCTGGACGATCTCGGCCTCCGGGCCGCGATGAACGCGTTGATGAGCGAGTTCTCCGAGGTCAGCGGCGTGCCGGTCACCCGTCTGCTGGACGCGCGGCTGCCCGGGCTGGGCGGGGAGGCCGAGCTGGTGATCTACCGCATCGCCCAGGAGGGCCTGACCAACGTGGCGCGCCACGCCCGCGCCTCCCGCGTGGAGGTCTCCCTGCGCGCCGAGGGCGAGGGCGCGGTGGTGCTGCGCATCGCCGACGACGGGCGCGGCGGGCCGATCCGCGAGGGCACCGGCGTCCGCGGCATGCGCGAGCGCGCGCTGCTCATCGGCGCCGACCTGACCATCGGCGAGCGGCCGGGCGGCGGCACCGAGGTGCGGCTCACCGTGCCCGCCCCGGGCCCCGCGCGCGCCGTCCCCTCCTCGTCGCGGGAGGCGACATGACCAGCGGCCGCCCGACCCGGATCCTGCTCGCCGACGACCACGCGCTGGTCCGGCACGGGCTGCGCATGATCCTGGACGCCGAGCCCGACCTGACCGTGGTGGCCGAGGCGGGCGACGGCGCCGAGGCGGTCGAGCTGGCCACCCGCTCCGGGGCGGACCCCGGCGTGGACCTGGCGATCCTGGACATCGCCATGCCGCGCATGACCGGCATCCAGGCCGCCCGCGAGATCTCCCGCCGGGCGCCGGGCATCCGCCTGCTCATGCTGTCGATGTACGACAACGAGCAGTACCTGTTCGAGTCGCTGAAGGCGGGCGCCTGCGGATACGTGCTCAAGTCGGTCGCCGACCGCGACCTGCTGGAGGCCTGCCGGGCCGCCATGCGCGGCGAGCCGTTCCTCTACCCGGGCGCGGTGACCGCGCTGATCCGCGACTACCTGCTGCGCCACCGGCAGGGCGAGCCGGCGCCCGAGTCCGTGCTGACCCCGCGCGAGGAGGAGATCGTCAAGCTCATCGCCGAGGGCAACTCCAGCAAGCAGATCGCCGACATGCTGGTGATCAGCGTCAAGACGGTGGAACGGCACCGCGCCAACGTCCTGGCCAAGCTCGGCCTGCGCGACCGTCTGGAGCTCACCCGCCACGCCATCCGCGCGGGCCTGATCGAGCCGTGACCCCCGCCTCGCACGCGTCACACGAACGACTAGTGACGAGATACGATTCAGGAAGTATTATTCGGTAGTCGTGTATCGTGCATTGCTGTTCCGGTCACAGGGGCCGGAGTCGCGGGCGAAGGAGGAGGCCGTGGAACTCGCCGGGCAATTGACCCGCAACGGGACGGAGAACGCAGCCGACCACAAGAGCTGGACCTTCCTCACCAACCACGCCCGGGTGCTGGTCGAGATCGCCCGCTCCCCCGACGCGCGCCTGCGCGACATCGCCGCCGGCATCGGCATCACCGAGCGTGCCGCCCAGACCATCGTGACCGACCTGGAGGAGGCCGGCTACCTCACCCGCACCCGGGTGGGACGGCGCAACCACTACAGCGTCGACGCCAGCCGCCCGTTCCGCCACCCGGCGGAGGCCGACCACCGCGTCGCGGGGCTGCTGGCGATGTTCACCAGTCACGACGAGGTCCGCCCGGCCGACCAGCCGTCGCGCCACCACGGCGAGGTGTGAGCCGATGAGCCAGACCCGGCGGGCGTTGTCCCTGCTGGTCGTGGAAGACGACCCCGGCGATCAGCTGCTGATCCGCGAAGCCCTGGCCCACCACGCCCTGACCCCTTCCCCCGAGGTGGTCGTGGTGGCGGACGGGGAGCAGGCCCTGAGCTACCTGAACCGGAACGCGGACTACGCCGGCGCCTCCCGTCCCGACCTGGTGCTGCTCGACCTGAACCTGCCCAAATGCGACGGGCGCACGGTACTGGCGCACATCAAGTCCGACCCCGCGCTGCGCACGATCCCCGTGATCGTCCTGACCACCTCGGGCCTGGAGGAGGACATCACCGCCTCCTACCAGCTGCACGCCAACGCCTACGTCACCAAGCCGGTCGACTTCACCGGCCTGACCGCCACCGTCCAGCACATCAACGCGTTCTTCTCCCGCACCGCCCATCTGCCCGGCCTGGACCTGCCGGCCGCCTGATCAGCCCAGCGGAGACTGTCGTGATGCCCTGCCTGGCCGCCCCCTCCCCCTCGATCGACGCGATCCGCCTCGAGCTCACCCGCGCCGGCTACCTCGTCGACGCGGCCGCCGGCGCCATCGAGTCCGACGTGCGGCTCCATGACGATCCGGCCCGCGGAGTGGTGGTGAGCTGGCAGACCGCCGCCCTGCGCACCCGCAACCCGGCCGCCCACCGGCTGGTACGGGAAGCGGTCCACCTGGCGCTGCTGACCGTGCTCACCGGCGCCGGCTACTCGGCCGTCTCCGACCGCGACACCGGCGAGATCCTCGTCACCTGCCCCCAGGAGGCCCTCGCGGGGCAGGCCGCCTGACCACGTCCACCGCCGCGCGCGCCGGTAAATCGCTGGAGCGGGCCGCCGTGCGCCGCGTAGCCTGTCCCGGTCACAACGCCGGTGACGGTGCCGGTCAGGTGCCGTGCGCGGATCCGCCGCCGGCACGAGCAAGGAGATCGGGACGTGGAGCACAACGGCTGGGCCGACGAAGGCTTCGGAGCCGTGGCGGAGGCGTTCGCCGCGAACTTCGCCGACCCCGGCGAGCTGGGCGCGGCCGTCACCGTCTACGCGGGCGGGCGCAAGGTCGTCGAACTGTGGGGCGGCGTCGCCGACGCGCGCACCGGCCGCGCCTTCGAGCGTGACACCGTCGTCCCGGTCTTCTCCTGCGCCAAGGGCATCGTGAGCGTCTGCGCCCACCTGCTCGCCCAGCAAGGACGGCTGGACCTGGACGCCCCCGTGGCCCGCTACTGGCCGGAGTTCGCCGCCGCGGGCAAGGAGGCCATCACCACGCGCATGGTGCTCGGCCACCGCGCCGGGCTGCCCGTGCTGGACCGGACATTGTCCTTCGAGGAGGTGCTGGCCTGGACGCCCGTGGTGCGCGCGATCGAGGAGCAGCGCCCGCTGTGGGAGCCGGGCACGGCCTACGAGTACCACGCGCACGTCTTCGGCTTCCTGGTCGGCGAGGTGATCCGCCGGATCACCGGCCTCACCCCCGGCGCCTACTTCCGCCGCGCGTTCGGCGACGCGCTCGGGCTGCGGGCCTGGATCGGCCTGCCGGCGCGGGAGTCGAGCCACCTGGCCCGGCTGGCCGAGGCCGAGGGACGGCCCCCGATGCCGCCCGCCGAGTCGCTGATCATGCGCATGGTGACGATGAACGGCGCCTTCGCCTTCCCCGGCCTGGAGGAGCCACGCGGGTGGAACGACCCGGCGCTGCTCGGCGCCGAGATCCCCGGGGCGGGCGCGGTGGCCTCGGCGAGCGGCCTGGCCGGGGTGTACGCCGCGGCCGTGACCGGGATCGACGGCACGGCTCCGCTGCTCACCCGCGACACCCTCACCGGCGCGGTCGGCGAGGTCTCCTCCGGGAAGACCTGGTCGGGCATGGACGCCGGCCAGCGCTGGGGCTCGGGCTTCCTGCTGGACTGCGCGTTCCGTCCCCTGCTGGGCCCGCGCGGCTTCGGCAACGACGGCGCGGGCGGCCAGTTCGCGTTCGGCGACGACGAGTTCGGGGTGGGCTTCGCCTATGTCGCCAACCGCATGGTCGGCTACGGAGACGCACGCGCCACCCGCCTGGTCGCGGCGGTGCGCGCCTGCGTCACCGGCGGCTGACCGCGCGGGGAAAAGGACGCGCGTCCATGCGGCCGGAGCGGGCTGCACGGCTTCGGGGGGGTTGAACTGGGCGGGTGAGGCGCGTTGGCGACCCGGGTGCTCACCGACGAAGAGACCAGGCGCGACTGCGGTCGTTCCCGGAGATCGGCCGCGAGGAGCTGATCCGGTTCTTCACGTTGACGGCGGCGGACGTGGAGTTCATCGATCCAGGCCGGGGGCGGGGACCAGCCGATCGCCTCGGGCTTGCCGTCCAGTTGCGCACCCTGCCCTGGCTGGGTTCCGTCCCCCCAGGTCTGCCTGGGATACAGCATCGTCGGTCAGAGTGCTCACGTGCCGGCAGGCCCCGCCTCCGCTGGCGTTCACGTGGGACGTTCACGGAAGCGGAGCCCGCAGGGGATCGGGTCAGGCGGTCGCCCACAGAGCGGGAACGTTCGGCGGCTCCCAGCCCTGGAGGGCGGTGTGCGGCTGCAGGCAGCGGTAGGTCACGCCGTTGTAGGTCACGACGTCACCGGCCTTGTACGCCGTACCGGCCGCCCACGACCCACTGGGCGGGTCGGTGGGGCCGGAGGTGGGGCTGGGGCCGGGGCCGCTGCCGGTGGTCTTCAGCGTCAGGCCGTAGACCGAGAGGATCTCGTTGACGGGCTGGAAGTAGGTCGTGCCGCCCGAGGAGCAGTTGCCCGACCCGCCGGAGGTCACGCCCTGCGCCTGGTTGCCGGAGATGAACGAACCGCCGGAGTCACCGGGCTCGGCGCACACGTTGGTACGGGTGACCTCGTACACGGTGCCCTGGGAGTAGGTGACGCTGCTGTTGCGCTGCTGGACGCTGCCGCAGTGCCAGCCGGTGGTGGAGCCGGAGCGGCAGATCGAGGCGCCCTCGACCGCCACCGTCGAGCCGGCGACCTGCAGGTTGCCGCCGTTCTGGTTCACCCACGGCTGCGGGGTCCAGTTGGAGTTCGTCGCGATCCACGAGTAGTCGTTGGTCGGGAAGGACGAACCCTGGAAGGTGCCCTGGGCGACGCGGTTGGAGCCGGTGGTCGTGGCGCCGGCCGAGCCGCAGTGGCCGGCGCTGACGAAGCCGCCCTGGGTGCCGCGGGTGGCCGGGAAGCCGATCGAGCAGCGGCTGCCGCTGCCGATGTAGTAGGCGTCGCCGCCGCGCAGGTCGTAGAACGTCTGCGGAGTCTCGTTCGACACCTCGACGCGCACGGCGCTCCGGTCGGCGCCACTGGCCGCGATGAAGGCCTCGGCGTCGGCGGGCTTGGAGGCCTGCACGACGACGCTGTTGGTCCGCACGTCGACGTACCACACCGGCGCCGACCTCGTGGCGGTCTTGGCGCTGGCCTTGTCGAGGGCGTCCTTGGCGGCGTTCAGGGAGGCCAGGCTGTGCTTGACCACCTTGACCTGGACGCCGGCACCGCTCACCTGCGACGTCGCCGAAGCGTCGCTGGTGGCGACCGTGAGGGTGGAGGAGGTCGGGCCGCTCAGCCAGGAGCCCGCGAAGCCCCCGCCGAGCTGCTTGCGGATCTTGGCCTCGACGTTCGTCAGGCGGGACTCGTTGAGCAGGCGCGACTCGGCCTGCGCGGCGGTGAGTCCGAGGTCCCGCTGGAGAGCCTGGACCATACCCGGCGGGGGCTTGATTGAGGCGTTTGCGGACTGGTCCGAAATTTTGGGTTCTGCACCGGCCGGAGAGACCAGCAGGGCCAGCACGCCGGCGGCGAGAACGCATGCGGCGGTGACCGCGCGGTTTCGGAGCATGGGTACTCCTAGAAGGTTGGGGGATGCGCCGCCACCGTAGCCCGCCGACCCGTTGCAAGCGGAACTATCGTTTCGGTCCTATCGCGACATTATGGAACCGTCCCAAAATAGGGTCTTCGGACTAGCCGTTCCGCGTAGGCCCGGCCGACGCGCCAGGGGCGCGCGCTTCTCCTACGCCGAGCGCGAGGCGGGCGGGCGGCTGCTGGAGCGCTGCCTGGGCCAGGGGCTGCGCGCGCGGGTCTGCGGCCCGGAGCGGGGTGGGCTCGCGGCGCGGGTGCGGCGCGAGCGGCTGGCGCCCTACCAGGCCGTGATCGGCTCGCGGGAGGCCGCCGCCGAGGAGGTGGCGCTGCGCCTGCGCGACGGCCGCCGCCTGCCCGCCCATGCGGGGAGGTGCTCGCCCGCATCGGCCGGCTCGTCGGCGCCCGTACCCTAACTGTGGGACGTGCCCGCCTGACCGGGACGCCGCCGGTGATCCCGCCGGGGCGGAGGTCAGCCGCCGCGTGAGCGGGGCACCACCAGGCCGGTCTCGTAGGCGGCCACCACCGCCTGGGTCCTGTCGCGCAGGCCGAGCTTGGCGAGCACGCGGCTGACGTGGGTCTTGACGGTCTCCTCGGTGACGGTCAGCCGGGCGGCGACCTCCGGGTTGGACAGGCCCTCGGCGACCAGGCGCAGCACCTCGGTCTCGCGCGGGGTCAGCGCCGCGAGCGCCGCCGGGGAGGACGGCCCCGCGCCGGGGCGCAGGCGGGCGAACTCGCCGATCAGGCGGCGGGTGACCGCCGGGGCCAGCAGCGCCTCCCCGGCCGCGATGACGCGCACGGCGTCGAACAGCCGCTCGGCGGTGACGTCCTTGAGCAGGAACCCGCTGGCCCCGGCGCGCAGCGCGTCGTAGACGTACTCGTCCAGGTCGAAGGTGGTGAGGATGAGCACGCGCGGCCCGCCGCCGCCCGCGGCGGCCAGGCGGCGGGTGGCCTCGATGCCGTCCATGACCGGCATGCGCACGTCCATGAGCACCACATCCGGCGCCACCTGCTCGCACAGGCGCACGGCCTCGGCGCCGTCGGCGGCGGTCCCGGCCACCTCGAAGTCCACCTGGGTGGCCAGCAGCCCGGCGAACCCGCTCCGCACCACGGCGTGATCATCGGCGACCACGACCCGCACGGCACCCGGCATCCTCATCCCCCCTCCCGGCGACATCGGCGCCGACGGACCCGGCGTCGCTCACCGGCCCTGCTCCCGCGTCCCTGCGGCCGGCGCACCGGCCCTCACCGCTCCCCGCCCGCGGGCAGGCGGGCCTCGATCAGGAACCCGCCGCCGGTGGCGGGGCCGGCGCGCAGGTCGCCGCCGACGGCCGCCGCGCGTTCGCGCATGCCCGCCAGCCCGTGCCCCGCCGCGGACGCCGAAGGCCCGGGACCGTTGTCGCGGACGCGGAGCCGCAGGTCCTGGCCGGTGTAGTGCAGCTCGACGTCGACGGCGGCGCCGGGCGCGTGCCGCCGGGCGTTGGTCAGGGCCTCCTGGACGATACGGTAGGCCGCCAGCTCGACCCCGGGATCCAGCGGCTCGGCCGGGCCGCGCAGGATGAGCCGCGTGGCCGACCCCGACGCCTGGCGGGCGCCGTCGACCAGCTCGTTGAGCTCCCCCAGCCGAAGCCCCGGCTGAGGCCGCCGCTGCGCCCCCTCGGCCTCGCCCTTGGCGTCCTCGCGCAACACCCCGAGCAGCCGCCGCATCTCGGTCAGCGCCGCCCGGGCGGTGTCGCCGATGGCCGACAGCCGCTCGGCCCCCGCCGGCGGCATGCCGGGCGTGGTCAGCCGGGCCGTCTCGGCCTGCACGGCCACCATCGAGATGTGGTGGGCCACCACGTCGTGCAGCTCGCGCGCGATGCGGGCGCGCTCGCCGCGCGCGGTGTGCTCCAGCAGGCTCTCGGCGGCGACCTGCCGGGCGGCGGTGTCACGCCGCGCCTGGCCGCGGGCCCGCCGGGCGATCCCCGCCAGCGCCGCGGCCGGGGCCAGCGAGGCCAGCAGCACCGTCAGCACGCCCGCCTCGCCGTCCGGCGGCCCCGCCAGGGCCAGCAGCGGGAACGGCGCGGCCAGCGCCACGGCGAGGCCGCCCCGGCCGCCGTGCCCGAGCCGGTACCCGGCCACGAGCTGCGCGACAAGGCCGGCCGCCGTCAAGGTCTGGAAGGCGGTCAACGACAGCACGACCGTCGCCGTGACCACCACGCCCGCCGCGGCCCGCTGCGACCACAGCAGCGCGACCGGCAGCGTGGTGGCCAGCGCGAGCAGGCAGAGCACCACCAGGGCCGTCACGTCGCGCGGCCCGGCCGGCGGCGCGATCACCGGCACCGTCCCGCCGGCGGGCACGCTGACGGTGTGCGCGAAACGCGCCGGCACCCCGTGGCCGCGGACGATCGTCTCGGCCAGCGCGAGCACCACCGCCACCACCCCGCCGACGGCCACCGCGCGCGGCCCCGCCACCGGCCCGCCCGCGGCCACCGCGCGCATCCGCCCCGCCACTCGCCCCGTCACCCGGCCCGGCGCCCAGGCACCTCCGGCCCGCCGGCCGCCGTTCGCGCCGGCCGGCGCGGCGGGGCCGCGGGCATCCGGCCGGCGGCCGTGGCGCGTGCGGGGCGCCGGCCCTGGGGCGGTCATCGCGGCGGCCGGGCCGCGGCCGGGCGGGGCGCGCGAGGTCCGGTGTGCCGGTCGTGCGGTCGATCCACGCAGGTCATTGTCCCGTGACCGGGGCCCTCCGGCATCCCTCACACGAGGGATGCCCTCCCTCGCGCCCGCGACGGCGAAGATCGCTCGGCGCCGTGACGTCCCCGGGGGCCGCCGCGGCCTAGCCTGCCGGGCATGGAAGCGACCATCGAAGTCACCGGGCTGCGCAAGCGGTTCGGCCGTACCCTCGCACTGGACGGGATGACCTTCACCGTGACGCCGGGGCGGGTCACCGGTTTCGTCGGCCCCAACGGCGCGGGCAAGTCCACCACGATGCGGGTGATCCTCGGCCTGGACGCCGCCGACGAGGGCACCGCCGTGGTGGGCGGCCGCCGCTACGCCGCCCTGCCCGCCCCGCTCACGCGCCTCGGCGCGCTGCTAGACGCCGACGCGCTGCAACCGGGCCGCACCGGCCGCGGCCACCTGCTGTGGATGGCCCACTCCCAGGGGTTCGGCGCCGGCCGGGTGGACCAGGTGATCGAGCTGGTCGGGCTCGGCGCCGCGGCCCGGCGCAAGGCCGGCGGCTACTCCCTGGGCATGCGGCAACGGCTCGGCATCGCCGCCGCGCTGCTGGGCGACCCGCCGGTCCTCATGCTGGACGAGCCGTTCAACGGCCTGGACCCCGAAGGCATCGTGTGGATGCGCGGCCTGCTGCGCTCGCTGGCCGCCGAAGGCCGCGCGGTGCTGGTGTCCAGCCACCTGATGAGCGAGCTGGAGGACACCGCCGGGCACCTGGTGGTGGCCGGCGCCGGCCGGGTGATCGCCGACGCCGGGGTGGCCGAGCTCATCGCGGCGGCCTCCGGCGGCCGGGTCGACGTGCGCACCACGGCACGGCCGGAGGCGATGGCCGCGCTGGCCGCCGCCGGCGCCACCGTGGCCGCCACCGGCCCCGACGCCCTGACCGTGTCGGGCCTGGCGGCCGAGCGGGTCGTGGAGCTGCTCGGCACGGCGGCGGTGCCGTTCTCGGAGGTCGCCGCGCACCGGGCGACGCTGGAGGAGGCGTACATGGAGCTGACCCGCGACGCGGTGGAGTTCCGCGCCGCCACCCACCCGGAGCCGGCCCGATGACCCCGGCCGCCCCCCCTCCCGTCCCGCCGGGCCCGCCTCCCTCCGACCCGCCTCTGTCCGGCCCGTCCCTCTCCGGCGCACCCTCTGCCGCGTCCTTTGCCGGAGCTGCCGCCGGGTCCACCGCCGCGCGCCCGCCCGCCGCCGCACCGGCCGGGCCGCGTGCCGGCCGGTTCACCCGACTGCTGCGCGCCGAGTGGACCAAGCTGCGCACCGTGCGCGGCTGGATGCTCGGCCTGGCCGTCATGGCGCTGCTCATCCCGCAGCTCGGCCTGACCTTCGCCGCGGGCAGCCGCAGCTCCTGCAGCCAGGGACCGGTCGAGGTGCCCTGCCCGGTCCCCCCGCGCGGACCCGGCGGCGAGGCCGTGCGCGACAAGCTCTACCTGGTGCACCGCCCGCTGACCGGCGACGGCTCCATCACCGCCCGCCTCACCGCGATGAGCGGCCTCATCACCTACCCCCCGCCCGACCACGACCAGATCGTCCCGGGCCTGGTGCCGTGGGCCAAGGCCGGCGTGATCGTCAAGGACGGCGCCCGGCAGGGCTCCTCCTACGCCGCCGTCATGGTCACCGCCGCGCACGGCACCCGCATGCAGTACGACTTCGTCCACGACGTCGCCGGGCGGCCGGGCGGCGTCTCGGCCGAAGCGCCGCGCTGGCTGCGGCTGACCCGCTCGGGCGACACCCTCACCGGCCAGGAGTCGCCCGACGGCCGCACCTGGACCACCGTGGGCACCGCCCGCCTGCCGGGCCTGCCGGCCACCGTGCAGGCGGGGTTCTTCGTCACCTCCCCCAGCGACCTGTCGGTGGAGCGCGGCGAGCTCGGCGGGCTGACCACCCAGGCGCGGCTGGCCACCGCCACCGCCGTGTTCGACCACGTCACCCACACCGGCGCGCCCGGCGCCTGGCAGCGCGCCGACATCGGCGCCTCCCCCGGCCAGGGACCCGGCGGCGTCCACCACCCCGGCCAGGTCCGCGAGGCCGGCGGGGCGTTCACCGTGACCGGGAACGGCGACATGGCGCCGCTCGGCGCCGATGAGGGCATGCCGGTCGAGCGGACGCTGACCGGCGCGCTGCCCGCGCTGGTCCCGGCCATCGTGGTGGCGGTGCTGTTCGTCACCGCCGAGTACCGGCGCGGGCTGATCCGCACCACGCTGACCGCGAGCCCGCGGCGGGGCCGGGTGCTGGCCGCCAAGGCCGTGGTGGCCGCCGCGGCGACCTTCGCCGTCACGCTGGCCGCCGCCGCGGTGACGCTGCCGGCGGCCACGCGGCTGCTGGAGGCGGGCGGCACCTTCGTGCTGCCGGTGCCGGCGCTCACCTGGCTGCGCGTGCCGGCCGGGGTGGCCGCGCTGGCCGCCGCCGCGGCCGTGCTCGCCGTGGCGCTGGGCGCCCTGCTGCGGCGCGGCGCCGCGGCCGTCATCACCGCGATCGGCGTGCTGGTGCTGCCGTACGTGCTGGCGACCGCCTCGGTGCTGCCGCCCGGCCTGGCGCGGTGGCTGCTGTGCCTCACCCCCGCGGCCGGGTTCGCCGTCCAGCAGAGCATCCCCGAGTACGCGCACGTGACCGGCTACTACGCGCCCCAGACCGGCTATTTCCCGCTGCCGCCGTGGGCCGGTCTCGCGGTGACCTGCGGGTACGCCGCGCTCGCGCTCGCCTTGGCGATCTTCAGGCTGCGCCGGAGGGACGTGTGAGGGGCGCGCTGCACGGTGAGTGGACCAAGCTGCGCACCCTGCCCGGCCCGGCGTGGCTGCAGGCCGCCGCCGTCGCGCTCACCGTCGCCGTGGGCGCCGTGCTGGCCGCGACCGTGACCTGCCCCTACGGCCGCTGCGACGAGGACGCGGTCAAGCTGACCCTCAGCGGGGTCCAGGCGGGCCAGGTGTTCGCCGTCCTGCTGGCCGTCGGTGTGGTCTGCGGCGAGTACGGCACCGGCATGATCCGCACCACGCTGGCGGCCACGCCGCGCCGCGGCGTCCTGCTGGCGGCCAAGGCGGTGCTGGTGGCGGGGCTGACGCTCGCCGCCGGGACCGCCGCGGTGCTCGGCTGCGCCCTGGCCGGGCGGCTGCTGCTGCCCGGACGCGGGTACCCGGCCCTGTCCCTGGCCGACGGGCCCACCCTGCGCGCGGCCGCCGGGACGGTGCTGTACCTGGTGCTGGTGGCGCTGCTCGCGCTGGGCGTCGGCGCCGCGGCGCGGGAGGCGGCCCTGTCGGCCGGCGTCGTGCTCGGCCTGCTCTACCTGCTGCCGCTGCTCGCCACGCTGGTCTCCGACCAGGACCTGCGGCGCACGCTGTGGAGCCTCACCCCGATGAACGCCGGGCTCGCCGTCCAGGCCACCCGGGGCCTGGAGTCGATGCCCCTCGGCCCCTGGGCGGGGCTCGGCGTGCTGGCCTGCTGGGCCGGCGCGGCCCTGCTGGCGGCCTATCTGCTGTTGCGCCGGCGCGACGCCTGAAAGGGGCTGCCCGGCTACGGCATCGGGGAGCGCCGGTTCAAGATGCGCTGGAACAGCAGGCAGTCACGCCAGGCGCCGTCGATGTGCAGGTAGTCGGGGGCGGCGCCGATCTGGGAGAAGCCGCACTTGCCGAGCACGCGCTGGGAGGCGGCGTTGTGCACCAGCGTGCTGGCCTCCAGGCGGTGCAGGCCGAGGTACTCGTCGGCGGTGCGGCACACCAGGCGGACCGCCGTGGTGGCCAGGCCGCGGCCGTTGTGCCCGGCGTCGATCCAGTAGCCCAGGCTCGCGCTGCGGAAGGGGCCGAGCACGATGGTGGACAGGGTCATGGAGCCGACGATCCGCTCCCCCTGGGCCAGCACCAGCGGCAGCGCCCGGCCCGCGGCCCGCTGCGCCAGCCGGTCGGCCACGAACGCCCGCTGGCCCTCCATGGTGAAGAAGTCCTCCCCGCGCCGCGGCTCCCAGGGCCGCAGATGCTCCCGGTTACGCACATAGGCCCGCCACAGCGCCTCGGCATCCCCCTGCGTCAGCGACCGCAACTCAATCTCATCAGTGACAGCAACGGCAGGAACCACCATTCAGGACATCCTAGGGCCGTCCCCGCGCGGGGCCCGCCCGGCCGCGTCGGCGCGCCGGACACCCCGGGCGCATGTCGACTTGGGCCCTTGCAGCGTCTGACAGGGGAGGCTACAATCCGAAACTATTAGTAAAGTTTACTAAAGATTAAGCTGGGTACAGGGGCGCCACCCTGCCTCTTCACCCTCTCTGAGGCCGCTCCACCACGCTTACCCGCGCCGAAGCGGCCTCGCGGTCCGACCGGCAGGCCACGCTGTGCCGAACACGGCACGGCAACGCCCGGCGGTGCATACAACCCGGCCCGTGGCCACCCCCCGCCCCCGCGGGGAGGACGGCCGCGGGCGAGCCATAGGCACACTCCACCCCCCACCCCCCTGGAAGTGTCACGTGAGATTCCGTGTACTCGTCCTCACACTCCTCGCCGTCTTCGTGACCGGCGTGGGCCTCCCGACGCTGGCCGAAGCCAGCGCGGCACGGCAGGCGAACGTCCAGGCCGCCGCAGCCGCATGGGCCCCCTACACCGCCTACACCGCCGGCACGGTCGTCACCTACAACGGCGTCGACTACCAGTGCCTGCAGAGCCACACCTCGCTGCCCGGCTGGGAGCCCTCCAACGTGCCGGCCCTGTGGAAGGTCGCCACCGGCAACCCCGGCGACACCACGCCGCCCTCGGTCCCCGGCAACGTCCGCGTCACCGCCACGACTTCCAACAGCGTCTCGCTGTCCTGGGACGCCTCCACCGACAACGTCGGTGTGACGGGTTACGAGGTCTACCGCGGCACGACGCTGGTGACGACGGCGACCGGTACCTCTTACACCGATTCGGGTCTGACGGCGCAGACGACCTACAGCTACACGGTGCGGGCCCGTGACGCGGCGGGCAACCGCTCGGCGGCCAGCGCCGCGGTGTCGGCGACCACCACCGGCGGCAACAGCGGCGCGCCCGGCCAGCCCGGCACCGCCTCGGCGACCACGACCGACACCAGCATCGCCCTGTCCTGGGGCGCCTCCACCGGCACCGTGACCGGCTACCGCGTCTACGAGGGCACCACCCAGAAGGCCCAGGTCACCGGCACCAGCGCCACCATCTCCGGCCTCGGCACCTGCGAGAACCACACCTACACCATCAAGGCCTACAACGCCCAGGGCGAGTCGGCGGGCCGTGACGTCAGCGCCACCACCACCGGCTGCACCAACCCCAACCCGAGCAAGCTCCCCGGCGCCCCCTACCTGTACATGGGCTGGGGCAACCCGCCGAACCCGGGCACCGTCATGGACGCCACCGGCATCAAGTCCTTCACCATGGCCTTCATCCTGGCCCAGGGCGGCTGCACCCCGGCCTGGGACGGCCAGCGCCCGCTGACCGGCGGCACCGACGCCCAGGCGATCAACACGATCAAGTCCAAGGGCGGCAGCGTCGAGATCTCCTTCGGCGGCTGGAGCGGTAACAAGCTCGGCCCGAACTGCTCCACCCCGCAGGCCTTCGCCCAGGCGGTGCAGCAGGTCATCAACGCCCACGGCCCGGCCGTGGTCGACTTCGACATCGAGAACACCGACGAGTTCGAGAACTACACCGTCCAGGACCGCATCCTTAACGGCCTCAAGCTCGTCCGTCAGGCCAACCCCAACGTCAAGATCGTCGTCACCATCCCGACCTTCAAGACCGGCCTGAGCGCCACGGGCATCCGCCTGGTCAACCAGGCCAAGGCCCTGGGCGTGCCGATCGACAACTACACGATCATGCCGTTCGACTTCAGCGGCACCGACATGTACCAGGACACCATCAACGCCTCCGAAGGCCTGAAGAGCTCCCTCAAGAGCGCCTTCGGCTGGAGCGACGCCGAGGCCTACGCCCACATGGGCATCTCCGGCATGAACGGCAAGTCCGACCAGGGGGAGAGCACCACCCCCGCCATCTGGACGCAGATCCGCGACTGGGCCAAGTCCAAGGGCCTGACCCGGTTCACCTTCTGGGCCGTCAACCGCGACCGCGCCAACGGCGGCGGCCTGCCGCAGGCCGAGTGGGAGTTCACCCGCATCACCGCCGGCTTCTGACCGCCGGGCACCACTGCGACACCATGACACCGTGACACCACGGTGACGAAGGGGGCGGGTACTCCACCCGCCCCCATTTCGCGCGCCCGCACGACCGGTCGGGAGCGGTCATCGCCGTACCGAGGCCGGGCCGTCACCGCGCGTAGGACTTCAGCGTCGAGGTCAGCGGTTCGAAGCCGCGCTCCATCCCGCCCGGCCGGTTGCGCGCGAGCCAGCATCGCCGATACTCGGTGATCAACGCGTTGAGGTCGGCGCGCAGCGCGAGGTCTCCGGGGCCGGCCAGCCCCGCCGTACGGCCCAGCCGCCAGGCCCCGTGCCGCGCGAGACCGATGGCCGCGGCGAGTTCGCGTACCGCCAGCGCGCCATCACGCGAGGCCGGCCGGGCCTGTTCCAGCTCGCTCAGCGCCTGGTCCAGCGTCGCGATGACCGCCTCGACCAGGCCGGCGTCGGGTTCGTGCGTGACCAGATGCCGCTGCTCAGGGATCAGGGCCGCCTGCAGTGGGCTGCTGTTGAACGAGCGCTGGCCGGTACCTCCCCATACCCGCCCGACGGCGTCGAGCACGCCGCCGAGCACGCCGGCGCGGTCGCGGAAGACATGCCGGTCGAGTACCGCCGCCGGCTCGATGTCCGCGTTGCTCGCCAGGCACCAGCTCGCCGCACCCGCGTACACGATAGGCGGGTAGGACGTACAGAACGCCTGCAAGTGGCCGTTGTCCCCCCATTCGGTGAGCAACAGGCCGCATGCTCCGTTCGCCAGGCCGGTGCGCACCGCGTCGGCGATGTTGCCCATCGCGTTGTCGATGCGGCCCACCAGCGAGTTCCACGTGCCGGTGCCCGGTGCGACCAGGAACGGCACCCCGCTGCCCGGCAGCCCCTTGAGGGCTTCGGAGAAGCCGTCGAAGGCGATGTTGACGCCCAGCTCGTCGATGAGCCGCTGGAAGTCCGGCGGGATCTCGACGCGTTCCCCGTTCGGGCGGGGAGACTCGTAGGTCCAGGCGATGGCCGTACAGCCCGCCGGCAGGCCTTCGGCGAGTTCCGGGTGGTGGGTGATGAAGTCCGCCCAGAACTGCGGCCGATGGCCCTGGGCGAGCAGGGGCTCCATCAGGCGGCGTAGATGCCTGAGGTAGACCTCGCCGGTCCCGAGTTCGGCCACCTGGGCGGCGCCGGCGCCCCTGCCCAGCTCGAAGGGCTCGTCGCAGTTGACATTGACCTGGCGGCTGGTGAAGTTGGGCAGCAGTTCGGCGAGCAGGCCGTGGGCGAACGCCGCGCTCTCCTCGTCTGCCTTGAGGGTGGCGGAGGGCATCGGGAATCCGGCCACGGCGAAGCCGTCCTGGCATTCCGCGAGGTGACGGTAGGTGCTGTGGGAGAGCCAGGCCTCCATGTGGGTGTAGGTGCTCTGGTTGGGCACCAGCTCGATGCCGGCGCCGGCGCACAGCGCGTCGAGGTCGCGTATCTCGGCGGCGGTCATGGGGGATGCGCCGCGCCACACCTCCTGGTGGCCGGTGTAGGCGAAGGTGTGCTCGGTGTAGAGCTGGAGCTGGTTGTAGCGGGCGAGGCGCAGCACCTCGATGAGGTGGACGAAGCTCTCCCTGGTGGGGACGCGGCCGCGGCTGACGTCGAGCAGGAAGCCCCGTACGGGAAGGTCCGGCCAGTCCTCGATGTGAACCGCCGGCCAGGCGCCGTCGCCTTGGGCGCGCAGCTGCTGGAGGATGTCCCTGCCGTAGCGGAGTCCGGCGTCGTCGGCGTGCCGCAGGGTGACGTCCGGTCCGGTGGTGTCAAGGGTGAAGCCTTGGACTGGAAGGCTCCCGTCGACGATCTCGGCGACGGGGACGGAAAGGCCGGCACCCTCTTCTGCGACTGTCATGAGCCGAGGGCGGGGAAACAGCTCGATCATAGAACTCCCCTTGAAGCGGTCGAAGGGCAGCGTCCGGACACGGTCGTGGAGGTACAGGGACAGCATCACCGGTTAATCGACCGAGCGGTAGATTACGTTATATTTTCGTTATTTTTGGAGGTGGTTGCCGTGCACCAGAAGCGGCGCAAGCGTGCCGATGAGCGACGTGCGGAGATCCTGGCCGCCGCCGAGAGCGTCTTCGCCGAACGCGGCTACCGAGCCGGCTCACTCGCCGCCATCGCCGAGGCCGTGGGCATCTCCAAACAGACCCTGCTCCACCACTTCCCGACCAAGGAACACCTCCTCGTCGCCGTGCTGGAACGCCGAGACCTTCACAACCTGGGCATCGTCGCCGACATGGGACTGACGATCGAGGCGATGGCCCGGCTGGTCGACCTCAACCTCGACTGGCGCGGCCTAGTGCACTCCTACACCGTGCTGTCCGCGGAGAGCGTCGCCGAGGACCACCCCGCCCACGAGTTCTTCACCACACGCTACGACCGCTCCCGCCACGCCCTGGCCGACAGCCTGCGCGCACAGCACGGCGACCGGTTACCAGGCGGACTGACCCCGGATCAGGCCGCGCCCCTGATCATCGCGGTCAACGACGGGCTCCAGCTCCAATGGTTGCTCAACTCCCGGGACGTGGCGATCGGCGAGCTGTTCCGCGCGTTCCTGGCCACCGTGGTGAAAGGCGAACCGCCCGCGAGCACCTGACCGGCCCCGCCGTCACGAGATCGAGGTGGCCGCTGGAGCCGGTCTCAGCGGTGGAAGGGGCCGTGGTCGCCGAACACCAGGCGCGCGAAGTTCTCGCCGATGCGGTGGTGTCCGGCCGGGTCGGGGTGGATCCCGTCGGGCAGCGGGAGTTCGGCGTAGTCCGTCTCGCCATACAGGTCACGGCCGTCGAGGTAGTGCACGTTCGGGTCGCCGGCCGCGCGCTGCTCGACGATTCGGGCGAGTGTGTCGCGGATGACGGTGAGCGTCAGGCGGCCGGCGGCGCGCTCGGCGGGATCGCCGGTGGCCTTGAACCGCAGCATCCCGCCGCCGAAGTCGGGTACGAGGGGGCCGGGGGTGTCCTCCTGGACCGGGCACAGGATGGGCGACACGACCAGCAGCGGCGTTCGCGGGTGTCCCTCGCGGATGGTGTCGAGGAAACCGTGCACCGCCGGGGCGAAGGCGCGCAGGCGCATCGCGTCGGTGTTGACGACGTTGATGCCGATCTTGACGCTGATCACGTCCGCGGGAGCGTCCCGCATGGCACGGGCGGTGAACGGGTCCAGCAGTGCGCCGCCGCCGAAGCCGAGGTTGACCAGCTCGACTCCGCCGTGGGCCGCCGCCAGGGCCGGCCAGGTGGCGCTTGGGTGGGCGGCGTTGGAGCCATGGCTGATGGAGCTGCCGTGGTGCAGCCACACCCGGCGCCCGCCGGCGGGCGCCGGGTCGATCGGGGCGTCGCTGCGCAGGGCGATCAGTTCGGTGATCTCGGTGTGCGGAAGCCAGATCTCGATGTCCTTGTCGCCTGCCGGCAGATCGGTGAAGCGGGCGGTGCCGGAGGGCCCCTCGTGGAGTTCGGCGGACTGGGTGAGCATGTCGGTGATGGCGTGGACCCTGCCGCCGGGCACCGTGGCCTGCGCTGTGAGACGGCCGTCGACCAGCAGGTCGTATGTGCCGTCCGGCGGGGCGGGAAAACCCCGGTAGACCCGTTTGGTGGGCAGCGCGTCCAGTTCGATGGAGGTGGCGCGGGTGCGGAAGGCGAGCCGGACGCCGGAGGGCTGCGCCTCGGCGATGGCCAGCTGGTCGTCGGGGATCTGCCGGCGTGCGGGAGCGGGCAGCCGGTGCGGGAGCAGGCC
This sequence comes from Sphaerisporangium krabiense, assembly GCF_014200435.1. Taxonomy (NCBI): domain Bacteria; kingdom Bacillati; phylum Actinomycetota; class Actinomycetes; order Streptosporangiales; family Streptosporangiaceae; genus Sphaerisporangium; species Sphaerisporangium krabiense. The sequence continues at coordinate 326,117 of NZ_JACHBR010000003.1, forward strand.
GTGAGCGGTCTGTTCGACGTCGAGGAAGCCGCGCAGCATGTCCGCGGTGACGGGTGTGGTGATCCAGTCGTGTTCGGTCTGCATGGTCTCTACCTGTTGATCGGTGTTGCCGATGGTGGTGTGCGGCGGCCCTCTCCGGTTCGCCCGCTGCCGGTCAGGCTGCGGCTCGCCGCCGGAGCAGGGTGTCGAGGGAGTCGATGATCCAGGCCCAGGATTCCTGCGAGTCGACGGCGGTGTGGCCGAAGCCACCGGCCAGCTCCAGGCTGACGTAGCCGTGGAAGACGCCGCCGAGCATCCGGACCGCGTGCGTCTGGTCCGGCTCCGTCAGGTCATAGCCGCGCAGGATGGCACGCGTCATCTGCGCGTGCCGGACGCCGGCACTGGCGGCCGCCGTCTCGGGGTCGAGCCGGAGCCGGGCGGCGGCATAGCGGCCGGGATGCTCACGGGCGTAGCCGCGGTAGGCCTCGGCGAACGCGGCCAGAGCGTCTTTCCCGGCCCGCCCCGCCACGGCGGCGGCCGCCCGGTCGGCGAGCTCCTCCAGGGCGAACAACGCGATCCTGGTCTTCAGGTCCTGGGAGTTCTTCAGGTGCGAGTACAGGCTCGCGACCTTGACGCCGACCCGCCGGGCGAGCGCCGACACGGTCACCTGATCGAAGCCGACCTCGTCGGCGAGTTCTGCCCCTTCCCGCGTCAGACGCTCCGGGCTCAGCCCTGCCCTTACCATAACATTCCTCCCTTATAGCTAAGGCTCTAGCATATTCACCTAATAGCTTTAGGCAAATGGACGTGCAGGCTCGGGCCCGCGGCATAGATACGGCGTGACCGGGTGGCGGGACGTCTCGGCGCCGGCTCGACCGGATCAGTCGAGCAGCGCGGTCGCCTCGACCTCGACGAGCACGTCCGGCTCGAAGAGGTGGTCGACGCCGATGAGGGAGGCCGGCGGCATGGGGAGCCGAAGGCCGATCTCCTCGGCGACGGCCTCGACTCCGGCCATGAAGTCGCCGATCTTCTCCGGGCTCCACCGGGTCACATAGAACGTCAGGCGCAACACGTCCGCGAACGAGGCACCTGCGCCCGCCAGGCCGACGGCGGTGTTGCGCAGAGCCTCCGCGACCTGTCCGGCCAGATCGCCGGGCGCCACCGGGGTCCCGTCGGCCCGCCGTGCGACCTGCCCGCTGACATGGACGTGCGTCGTGCCCGTGCCGACGGCGACATGGTGGTAAGGGGTGGGCTGGAGCAGACCTTCAGGGGTGAAGTACTTGACGGCCACAGCTGTTTCTCCTCGTCAACGTAGGTATCTGTAAGCTACCTAGTAGGAGAAGGACACTTCAACGAGACCAGGTTTCACCATGGATACCGACAGCGAACTCCGCATCGACGCCCCACACCGCGAACTCCTCGATCAAGTGCTCGACAAGTGGTCCCTCGGCGTGCTCAACGAGCTCTGCGAACGCCCCTGCCGCTTCAACCAGCTACGCCGGGCCATGCCCGCGGTCACGCAGAAGTCGCTGACCGCGACCCTTCGCCGCCTCGAGCGCAACGGAGTGATCGAACGCGAGGTCCTCTCCACCCGGCCGGTGGCGATCGTGTATCGGATCACACCGCTCGGCAAGACCTTGCGACAGCCCATCGACGTCTTGCTCGCCTGGGCGTCCGAACACATGCCCGCCATCGAACACGCCCGCGACGCCTTCGACATCCGCCAAGACGCGGGCCTCTGAGACCTATGCCCTGGCCCCGTTCGAGTCGGCGGCTGATGTCCGTGACCGGGCGGCCGAGCATCGAAGCCTTCCCTGTCGTCCGGACGGCCGCACGCGTCGGGGCAACTGCCAGAGAGCGGAGCCGGAGTCGGCGCCTGCCCTAGTACCGTCGCGTCGTATGAACGACCCCGAGATCGAGATCACCGCAGACCTGGTCCACAGCCTGCTGAAGGAGCAGCATCCCGACCTTGCGGGGCTGGCCATACGTGAGGTGGCGGGCGGATGGGACAACCAGCAGTGGCGCCTTGGGGACGAGTTGGCCGTGCGCATGCCGCGTACGAAACGTGCCCCGGAGTTGCAGCGCAAGGAGCGCCGCTGGCTGCCCGTCCTGGCCCCGCGCCTACCGCTCCCGGTCCCGAACCCTGTACGGATCGGCGAACCGTCCGCGCGCTTCCCGAGACCCTGGACCATCATGACGTGGGTCCCCGGCGAGCCACTGGACCACGCCTCGATCAGCCGCGGCGAGCACGCGGCCGACACTCTGGCGGGCTTCCTCAGAGCGCTCCACGTGAAGGCACCCGCCGAGGCACCGACCGGTTCCGACCGCGGCGCCCACCCCGAGCGGTACACCGACGGCTTCGACCACTTCTTCCAAACCGTCGCCCTGGGCGGCATCGCCGACGAGGTCCGGGCCGTCTGGGATGACGCCGTCGCGGCCCCCGAGTGGGAGGGCCCGCCGGTATGGGTACACGGCGACCTTCATCCCGCGAACGTCATCATCTCGGACGGGACGCTCTCCGGCGTGATCGACTTCGGTGACCTGTGCGCCGGCGACCCGGCGTGGGACCTCGCGGCCGCATGGGTGGTCCTTCCCGCGGGCGGCGCCTCACGCTTCTTCGACGTATACGGACACGCGGACGAGGCGACGCTCCGGCGCGCCCGCGGGCTCGCCGCCCTGAAAAGCCTGATCCTCATGCTGATAGGCCAGAACGGAGACCAGGGCCTCCCCGGCGGCAAGCCAACATGGAGACCCGCCGGCCGGGCAGCACTCGACCGCGTTCTGCAAGGCAGTATCGGCGGGCGCTACCGCAGTTGGTCGCGGCGGCGGGTCAGGTAGGCGGTCTCGGCGGTGTTGCCCGCAAGTTCGATGGCTCTGTCGTAGGCCGCGCGCGACTGCCGGCTGTGGCCCTGCCGGCGCAGCAGGTCGGCGCGGGTGGCGTGGTAGGCGTGATAGCCGGCCAGCTCGTCCTCAAGGCGGTCGACGGCCGCCAATGCCACCCGCGGGCCGTCGAGTTCGGCGACCGCGATGGACCGGTTGAGGGCGATGATCGGCGAGGGGTCCAGGCGGGCGAGCTGGTCGTAGAGGGCGAGGACCTGTGACCAGTCGGTGTCGCGGATGTCGCGGGCGGAGGTGTGCACGGCGTTGATCGCGGCGAGGATCTGGTAGCGGCCCGGAGCCACCCCGGCGGCGGCAGCGGCGAGGCGCTCGCGCACCAGCCCGTGGCCCTCGGCGATCAGGCCAGTGTCCCAGGCCCCACGGTCCTGCTCGTCGAGCGGGACCAGTTCGCCGCCGGCCGAGATCCGGGCGGTGCGGCGGGCGTCGGTGAGGAGCATCAGCGCCAGCAGCCCGGCCACCTCGCCGTCGCCCGGCATGAGAGCACGGATCAGGCGGGTGAGCCGGATCGCCTCGGCGGTCAGGTCGTGACGCAGGGGATCGGTGTCGGGGCCGGTCGCCAGGTAGCCCTCGTTGAACACCAGATACAGCACGGCGAGTACGCCGGAGACGCGTGCCGGGAGATCCTCGGCGGACGGCACCCGATACGGGATGCGAGCCGCCTTGATCTTGGCCTTCGCGCGGGTGATCCGCCGCTCCAAGGCGGTCTCGGCCACCAGGAAGGCGCGGGCGATCTCGGGCACGGTCAGACCGCCGACCATGCGCAGGGTCAGCGCTACGCGGGTCTGCATCGCCAGCGCCGGGTGGCAGCAGGTGAAGATCAGCCGGAGCCGGTCGTCGTCGATGGCGCCGACAGGCTCGGGCGGGCCGTCGTACGTCATCTGAGCCTCCTTGTGCTTGTCGTCGCGCTTGTTCTCACGGCGGATCCGGTCGATGGCCTTGCGGTTGGCTGTGGTGGTCAGCCAGGCGCCGGGGTTGGGGGGTGTACCGTCGGCCGGCCACCGCTCGACGGCGGTCGCGAACGCCTCGGCGGCCGCCTCCTCGGCGATGTCGAGGTCACCGAAACGCCTGGTCAGGGCGGCGACCACCCGGGCCCACTCCCCCTGGTGGGCCCGGGTGACCGCCTCCTCGACGTCGCTCACAGGAACGGCCGCACCTCGATCTTCCGATCACAGACCTTCGAGGCCTCGGCGGCGAGCTTGAGCGCCACATCCAGATCGGGGGCCTCCCACACCCAGACGCCGGCGAGGTACTCCTTCGACTCCACGAACGGCCCGTCGCTGAACACCGCCTGCTCGCCCCGGTTGTCGACGACCGTGGCCGCGTCGGTGTCCGCGAGTCCGCCCGAGAAGACCCAGTAACCCTCGGCGATCAGCCGTTCGTTGAACGCGCTGATAGCGGGCCGTCTGTCCGTGCTGCCAGGATCGCTCTTGTCATCGATCACGGAAACCAGGTACCGCATTTGAAGATCAACTCCTATGGCGTCGAGCCAGCGTGGTCCGGTGGTCAGGGACTTCAGGCCGTCGCATACTGCGGGCGCCCAGCCGGCTGGTAGACCTGGATCGACACACCCTTGGAGTCGACCCGCGATTCGACCAGGTCGAGCGCGAGATCCGGGCCCGCGTCGGGGAACAACCGCGCGCCCTGGCCGACGACCACCGGGACGGTGATCAGAGTCATCTCGTCGACCAGGTCGTTCTCCAGCAGCCACCGGATCAGGATGCCACTGCCGTGCACCTGCAGCTCACCCCCGGGCTTGGCCTTCAGCTCACTGATGGCCGCCGCGAGGTCACCGCGGAGAACGGTCGTGTCCTGCCACCGCGGGGCGGTGAGCGTGGTCGAGGCAACGTACTTGGGGGCCTCGTTCAAGGCCACGCCGATGGGATGCGCACGCATCTGGTCGATTGCCCCCCAAGAGCCGGCGAACAGCTCATAAGTGCGCCGGCCGAACAGGAACGCCTCGGCGCGCTGATACGCCTGCGTGATGAACGTCCTGGTCTCGTCGTCACCCTTCCCCCGGGCCCACCCGCCGCGCTCGAACCCGTTCCTGCGGTCATCCGACGCGGCGCCGTTCCCCTGCATCACCCCATCGATGGTGACCTGAGTCATGGTCGTCAGCTTCATATCGCGGTTCCTTTGCCTTGGCGCCGCCCCCCCTGCGGGCGGCCTCACCCCTGCTACGAACGCCACCGCCCCGATCCGACACCGCCTCCCGGATTTCTGCGCAGAATTTCCGGGACGCCGGTTGTCAGCGATCCGACCGCACGACGGCCTCGCGGCGACTGGGCTCCACCTCCTCAGATGATCAAGTCCAAGGGGTCGGTGGCTTCGAATGCGGTGAGCGAGCGCATGACGCATCTGGCGGTTCAGTCGCTGCGCGGGGCTGTGGCGGGCGGATCGGTTACCGCTCGAGGAGTTCGGCCAGCATGGCACTGGTCGCCAGGTCAGCCGGCAGGAACGCCTCCAGTCGTAGTTCGGCGATGGTGACGTCGATGGCGGTGCCGAAATGGGTGAGCGTGGTGATGAGCGTCAACTCTCTGCCGTCGGCTGGATCATGTGCCCGCAGGCGCAGGGGTACGGCGAAGCCGAGGTGGTCCGGTGACTCGCGCGGACGTGGTGGCGCCAGGTCGCTGAGTTCGGAGGCCAGGCGTTGGAGTTGCTCGTCCGGGTTGCGCACGCTCTCGGCCTGGATGCGGCCGATGATGTGCCACGCCCACTCGTCGAGGTTGACGATGCGTGGCGCGAGGCCCTGCGGATGCAGCAACACCCGGGGAACGCTCACCGGCGGTACGAGCAGATGCGGAGCCACACCCGCGGTGAGGGCGTGGAAGGCGGCGTTGGCCGAGACGAGGTCTCCGTGCCGCTCGACGACCACCGCCGGGTACGGCAGGTGGCCGTGCAGGATCCGTTCGAGGGCGGTGCGAATTGGTTCGAGTTGAGGGTCGTCCAGGCGGGTCTGCGGGTAGACCGGTGCGAATCCGGCTGCAAGGAGCAGCTCATTGCGCTCGCGGATCGGCACCTCCAGGGATTCGGCCAGCCGGATGATCATTGATCGGCCAGGGGTCGACCGTCCGCTCTCGATGAAACTGACGTGCCGCTGCGTGGTGCCGGTGCGCATGGCCAGTTCCAGCTGGCTGACGCGCCGCCGACTGCGCCATTCACGCAACGCTCCGGCGAGCCCGCCTCTGGTCGATTCGCTGATCACCCCTCTTGTGTAACCCAATCGGCTGCTGAACCGCGATTCCCTGCGAGGAATTGCCGCGCGACGACCGGTGCAGCAAGGTCGTTGCCGCACGCCGACCATGAGCAACCGAGGGATCAACCATGGCTGACATCGACATCCACGACCTCACCGACCGCTACGTTGCCGTATGGAACGAACCCGACGCGGAGCGCCGCAGCACCGCGATTCGCGAGCTGTGGTCCGCCGACGCGGTCCATGTGCTGCAGCCTCCCCAAGAGCTCCTGCAGACCGCCGAAGGGCTGGGCTTCGCCCGTCTCCTTCTGGAGGCGCGCGGGCACCACGCGTTGGAGTTCCGGGTGACTCGCGCCTACGAGGAGTTCGTCGCGCCAGGCACCTTCGTCTTTCGGTCGCGCGGCAACCCCGACCGGCTCCACGACGTTGTCAAGTTCAACTGGGAGATGGCACCCCGGGACGGGGGTGAGGTCGCCGGCGTCGGGCTGGAGATCCTCATGCTCGGCCCCGACGGCCGCATCGTCAGCGACTACCAGTTCATCGAAGGATGACCGCGATGATCGCGATACGCCCATCGATGGTGCGCAGCTACCACGCCACCACCGGCGGCGGCACCGATGGCCTGTCGCTGCGCACGCACGAACCACGCACCCCCAGGGAGGGGGAGGTCGCGGTCGCGGTCCACGCCACCTCACTCAGCTTCCGCGAACTCCTGGTACTACGAGGGCACTACGTGCTGCCCGTCAAACCGGACGTCATACCCGTCTCGGACGGTGCCGGCGAGGTAGTCGCCGTCGGGCCGGATGTCCGGCGGGTACGCCCAGGCGACCGCGTCACCGCCGCACTGTTCCCGCGATGGCTGGACGGCCCACTGGAACCGGCATACCTGCCGCAACTGGGTGGCTCGCTCGACGGAATGCTGACCGAACTGGCCATCCTCCCCGAGGACGCGCTCGTGCACATCCCCGACCACCTCTCCTACGCCGAGGCGGCGACTCTTCCCTGCGCCGCCGTCACGGCATGGAACGCCCTGACCGGCGACGGCCGCGGAATCCAGCGCGGACAGACCATGCTGGTCACCGGCTCCGGCGGCGTGTCGCTGTTCACGGTGCAGTTCGCCAAACTCCTGGGCGCGACAGTGATCGCCACGACAAGCCGCGCGGACAAGGAACAGCGCCTTCGCGATCTGGGAGCCGACGAGGTGATCAACTACCGCGACATCCCGAACTGGCACACCGCCACCCGCGAACGCACCGCCGGGCGAGGAGTCGACCGCGTCGTCGACACCGCCGGAACGCTTGAGCAGTCGCTGAAGTCAGTCGCCGTCGACGGACACATCGCCTTCGTGGGGTCCCTCTCCGGCAAGTGGCCACCGGTCGACCCTCGCCTGCTGTTCGGCGTCGCCGCCACCGTGCGCGCACTGGCCGTCGGCAGTCGCGCCCAGTTCATCGAGATGAACGACGTCATCACCGCGCATCGCCTCCGGCCGGTCCTCGACCAGGTGTTCCCCTTCGAAGAAGCCGTGGCGGCGTACAGGTACTACGAATCGGCCAGCCCGTTCGGAAAGGTGATCATCAAGATCAGATAGCCGGCCGCTGTTCGCCTTCTTCGCCGCGATGGCCGAGACCGGGCGCGAGAACATCCATGAGGCCACCTTGGAGGGCCTGGACGAGCCGCCCGCAAGGGCAAGCACGGTGGCCGCGCACCGGTCATCACCAACGACATGTCGCACACCGTGCCGCGCCGCCGCGCCGCCGGTGATTCCGTCGAGCAGACCCATCCCGATCTGTTCATTCCCACCGAGCGGCGCAAGGGGCCTGACGCGCTCTACCGGCTCGGCAAGCTGATCACGTCTGCCTGTCAACAGGACCACCACGGGTGTGTCGTATGTCACGACGTGACAGTCGACGAGATAACGGCAATCGTCGCGGGCGCCTTCGCCGCGATGCGACATCCCGACGCGGACACCAGCCGCGAACGCTCCGCACACATCGCCGAGATCACCCTCGCCTGGCGGCTGGGGACACGTTCAGCACCGCCAACAGGTGCCCCGCACCACCACGACCGGCACCGGCCCTCACCCGCCCGCCACCAGATCGGCGAACGCCCGTGCCGCCGCCCCCGAACTGAACAACCGCTCCAGGCGCGCCCTCGCCAACTGGCGGCGGAACTCACCCGCCACCCGCACATCCCCCGCGTCGTGCGTCATCTCCGTCAACCACCGCGAGAACTCCTGGTAATTCCACACCCGCCGCAGACACACCGCCGAATACGCCGCCACCCCCTCCCCATCCCCCTCACGCACCGCCGCCCGCAACGCACGCGCCAGCACATCCGCATCACCGATCGCCAGATTCATCCCCTTACCACCCATCGGCGTGACGATATGCGCCGCATCCCCCACCAGAAAAAGCCTGCCGAACCGCATCGGATCCACCACGAAACTCCGCATCTCCACCACGGACATCTCCGTGATCCGCCCGGCCGGCAAACCCGCATCCCCCAGACGCGACCGCAACTGCGCCCAGATCCGCTCCTCGCCCCAATCCCCCACCCCCTCCTCCGGCGCGCACTGCAGATAGAACCGGCTCGCCATCGGCCCCCGCGGGAAATGCGCCGCGAACCCCTCCGACGCCACCGCCATCAACGGACGACGCGGCGGCGGCACATCCGCCAGCACCGTCAACCAGCCGATCCCATGATCATGCGAATACGTCGTCAACGCCCCCGCCGGCACACTCGCCCGGCTCACCCCATGATGACCGTCACACCCCGCCACATACGCGCACCCGATCTCCCGCACCACCCCGCCCCCGTCCCGGTACGACACCCACGGCCCGTCCCCGTCCAGCCCGTGCAACGCCACCTCACCCGCGTCGAACCGCAGATCCCCACCCCCCTCCTCGAACGCCCCCATCAGCCGCCGCACCAGCATCTGCTGCGGAATCAACCGGCCCGTCCTGCCCCCCGACAACTCGGCGAAGTCCAGGTAACGCGGCTCCCCGTCGACCCGGATCTCCAGCCCCCCGTCCCCCGGCACACCCGCCAGCACACCGTCCGCCAGCCCCCACTCCTCGAAGATCCGCGCACCGGCGTGGTCCAGCACGCCCGCCCGCTGCCGCTCCTCCACGTGCGCCCGGCTCCGCCGTTCCAGCACCACGCACTCCACACCCGCCCGCAGCAGCAGGTTCCCCAGCGTCAGCCCCGCCGGCCCCGCACCGACGATCACGACCGCGGTGCTCTCCCGAACAGCCACCATGTCCACTCCCTCACCCGAATGCCACCGACCGTGATCCAGGCCCCGATCCGCGACCTCATTCGCAGGCGTCCGAAAACGAGATCGCGTCACCGTCGATAATGCGGCACAAACGATGAATCGCGCACGGGCTGCTTCGCAGCGGCGAGGTTTTTTGGGCTGTTTGGGTGTTTTTCTTGCAACCGACGTCCTTTACAATGTAGATCATTATTGAAAAGGCCGGTCAGCCGGTCCTGCTCGCCGACCTCTCAAGCCGCAGCAGCGCCGAAGGGTTCTCGGGACGCTCGTCTGGATGGGCCACTGCCGGCGTTGATCGGCGTAGTCCTCCGCGACGGCTACCGCCGTCGGCGCGCTCGCCGCGACCCCGCTGCTACCCGGCCGTCCCCGCACGCCCGCCGCCCGCTCCGAACCCGCCCCCACAGCGAAGGCGTCCTGATGACCTGAGCCTGGTCAGCGAACCGACCTGTCAAGACCCGATTCCTCATTGGAACGAGGGGAGGGCATGGTCCGCCGATACGCGTAGAAACGGGTTACCAGCACTCCGGATCTCGTGGGGGGCCGCGAAGCCACCCCGTCGATATCGGCGTCGGCCATATCTGGATACCGGACGAATACCGGCCCCTCCAGGAGTGCAGCGATCGGCTCCGTATGCAGGGGTGGCTTACGGAACCGCCCATCAAGGCACGTGGCCGTTGGCCATGCCGCCCGGACCGACCGAAGAAGAGTTTCATGCGATTCACATTCACCGCCATGGGAAGGTCGATGCGAGAAGGCGTGTCGGCCGGCATCGCGCGTGCGGCGTTGATCGCAGCCGCCGCGGCCGCGATCGGTGGTCTTCTCGGTACCGAGTGCCTCAGCCGGTAAGGCCTCAGCCCCTGAGCGCATGCACCACCCAGCCGCACAAGCGACGCCCACCGCACCTGGGTGACGGTCGAGTGGGGATCGAACCTCTGCATCTGGACGCACTACGTAGCAGTCTGATCAAATCGGCCCCCGTCACCTGAACCTGTCCCGGTCCAAGGGCCGGCCTGGTGCGGGCTGAGGGTGTTCAGCCTGCGGGCCAGGCCGGTCCGGTCGCTGACTCCGAGCTTGTGGTAGACGCGGTTCAGATGGCTGGAGACCGTCCGTATGGAGATGACCCGCCGGCCGGCGATCTGGCGGTTGGTCAGCCCCGCGGCGGCCAACCGGGCGATCTCCCATTCGCTCGCGGTCAGCCGGGGAGCGGACAGGTGCGCCAGGGCGGGCGTGTGCGCGCCTTGGCAGCGGCTCGCGAGGTCATAGGCGCGTCCCGCCAAGGCCCGCGCGTGACGCTCGCGTCCCTCGGCGGCGTGGGCGAGGCTCGCCTGGGCGGCGGCCTCGGCGGCATAGAGGATCATTCCGAGCCTCTCGAAGTCCGCGGAAACCTCCTCCAGCGCCTTGCCGGTACGGGCCGCGGCGTGCCTGGCGCAGAGCACGACCAGTTCACCCTCGACCAGATCGGCGAGACCGGCGAGCCGGCCGGCGACCCGCGTGGCCGCGCCCAGCCGCACCACATCGTGCAACGCGAAAACCTGCCAGCTGTGCAGACCGTGCCGTTCGGCGTCGTCGGCGGCGGCCAGCGCACGCGCGATGGCGCCCTGCGTGTCTCCCGCGAGCGCCGTCATCCATGTCCGCGCCAGCGGCAGCAAGAAGCCCACCCCTGTGAACGAGAGGAGCGGCGCCGACTCCTCGTCGCCGGGGAACACCCTCCGGGCAGCCTCCAGATCGCCCGCCAAGGCCGCCACGATCGCGAACTCGCCCCGGCAGGGGGCCGTGGTCACCAGCGGGATCGAGTCCCAGCATTCGGCGCTGTCGCCGCACCACCGCAGCGCGTCCTGGACCTGGCCGCGGAGCCGATGAACCATACCGAGGACTCCGCTGGAGGTCGCCCGGGGGCCCGGCCGCGGGCCATCGAGCGCCAGCCGTTCGGTGGCGACGGCCTCGGCGGCGTCGAGGGAACCGGCGAACAGATGGGCCAGGCAGATCGCGTCCTCCAGGACATGCTCGACGAACGGCGTCTTCTCCCGCCAGGTCTCACTACCGGAGAGCGTGCCGGCCGCCAGGGCCAGCCCCTCCCCCAGCCGCCCCCGCAGGACCAGGATCCACGCCGAGAGCGCGTTCATCATGCCGGTGAGCCAGGTCTCCAGCTCCCCCAGCTCGCGTGCCCGGTCGAGGTCCTGCTCGGCCTCCCGCAGCCGCCCGGCGTACATGTGGAACCCGGCCCTCATCGACAAGATGTGCTGCAGCAGGGCGGGAACGGTGGTCGCCCCCTCCGCGACCGCCAGCACCTGGAAGGCTTCGGCTTCCCGGCCCAGGCCGAAGATCAGGTTCCAGGCGCGTACGACGTGGTGCGCGACCAGCTCTTCGTCGGAGGCGATCAGCTCCCGCGTACGGACCAGCACCGCCTCGGCCTCCCGGCCCTGGCCGGTGAAGAGCAGCAGCGATCCCAGCGTCGCCGCCACGGTGGCGCCGCCACCGGCGTCCAGGGCGGCGCGGCCGAGCCGGATCGCCAGATCCAGGTCCCACGCCGCCCACGCGGCCTGGCATGCCTGTATCAGGAGGGCGGGGTCGGCCGCCCGCTCGCCGTCGAGCTGCCAGACCGCCACCCGGACGAGGTCGCCGCGACGCCGCATCCCGGCCGCCTGTACGGCCTGGGCGAGCCGGCGTACCAGGGAGCGGGTCCGGAAGGGTCCCATCGCGCTGCGAACCGCGTCGCCGTAGAGCGGATGCGCGAGCCGAGCCACGAGCCGGTCCTCCTGCCAGCCGGTGGTGATGAACTGCCCGGCCTCGGCCCGGTCGACGGCCGGGCGAGGCACCAGGCCCGACAGGATGTCGGCGTCCAGCGGCTCGCCGAGGGCGACGAACTCCAGCACTTCGCGCTCGGCGTCGCCGACACCGCCGAGCCGGGCCTCGATCAGCTCCCTGAGCCGGGAGGAGACGCGCAGTTCGCCCTGCCACTGCCAGACTCCCTGAGGTGACCTGCGCAGGCATCCCTGCTCCTGCCCGGCCAGCACGAGCTCGCGCAGGAACAGAATGTTGCCCAGGGCGGCCGCGTGCAGGCGTCGCGCGGTCCATAGGGCGACCTGCCCGCCCAGGGCCCGCGACAGCAGCAGACGTGTCTCCTCCGCCGACAGGGGGGCGAGTTCCAGCCGGGGTATCAGGTCGTTCTTCCACAGTGCCATGATCGAGTCGGGTGAGGGCTCGCCGCTGCGGACGGTGACCACCGCCGTCGCCCGGCCGTGCACGACCAGGTGGTGTACCAGGGCGGCCGAGGTCGCGTCCAGCAGGTGGGCGTCGTCGACGTGCAGCAGCGTGGGGGACGGCGCGACGGCGTCGGCGGCCCAGCGCAACAGGTTGCCCCATCCCCCGACGGGAAACCGGGCGGGGAGCATGTGGGCGTACGCGCCGAGCGGGATGGCGGCCCCGGCGTTGGTCCCGAACACCTGGACGACGGGACGACCGGCGATGCCGTCGAGCGCTTCGGTGACCAAACGGGTCTTCCCCACTCCCGCCGGCCCGGCGACCACGAGCCCGTTACCCCGGAGGCTCGCCGAGCGTACCCGGCCCAGCTCCGATGCCCGCGCGACGAACGGCCATAAGCCTCGCATAACAGTAAGGTACGGACAGTTCGGCAAACGGTCGATATCCGGTGAACAACCACGATGTGCTGTTCGGCCCCACCCACCTGTCGGCCTGAGTTCTCCGCGACGGCCGTCGCGGGGAATGGCGGGGATCCGGACGAAACCCGCTTTCGAGCCAGGAAGACCGGTGGATTCCCTGCCCTCCGGATCAGCGGGTATGCAGGGTAGCACCCGGACCGAATTGGTATTACGTGCCCCGTAATTCTGCGGCGAGTTTTGGAATGTACGGTTGCGCGGTGGTGCGCAGCCGTAAGACCTGTCCGACGATGTGCGGGAACCGAGGGCCCATGTGATGATCTACGAGATAGCCCGGCGGGAATTTGCGTAGGGGGTACCGATGCCGCCCCTCTTCCCGCCCTGAATCGTGGACGCGTGAGCACCGGGCGTAATTCACGAACGCGGACCAGGAGCGTCAAAGGAGAAGGGCGCCCGAAACGTGAGCAGAGTCCCTGACTCGCCTTCCCGGATCGGTCGCCTGGCTCATCCACCACGCAGAGGTGGGTATGGATCTGGATCTCGGTTTGGTCGCCGACTTCCTGGTTCTCGTACAGGAGCGGCACTATGGGCGTGCGGCCGTGCGGCTGCACCTGACCTCGTCGGCGTTGACCAAGCGCGTCCGGCGTCTGGAACGACAACTCGGAGTCGCCCTCGTCGAGCGCGATCCTGCGGGTGTGCTCGCCGTGACCTCCGCGGGCCGGCGGTTCGCGGCCGCGGCCGTGCCCCTGATCGCCCAGGCCGGCGCCGCCCGCGACAGTGCCCGCGCCGCACCCGCCCGGTACGCCGCGGATCGGCGTCCCCGGTGCTCATGACGAAAAGCCCCGGCCCCTGGGCCGCTCCTAAGCGCCAGGGGCCGGGGGGTCAGTGGAAACCGATCAGACGCGGGCCCAGAGCGCCGGGACGTTCGGCGGCTCCCAGCCGGGCAGGGCGGTGTGCGGCTGCAGGCACCGGTAGGTGGCGCCGTTGTAGGTGACCTGCGAACCCACGGTGTAGGCGGTGCCCGCCGTCCACGGACCGGTGGGGACGACCGTCGGGGTCGGGGTCGGCGTCCGGGTCGGGGTGGGCGTGGGGGTCACGGTCGGCGTGATGGTCGGCGTGGGGGTGGGGGTCGGGTCGCCGCCACCGGGGCCGACCTGCAGGTCGACGCAGTTGTAGAACGCCATCGCCGTGTCGGCGATGTTCCAGATGGCCAGCAGCTTGATGCGGCCGGTCCTGCCGCCCAGGCTCACCGTGTGCGAGACGGTCGAGCCGGGCAGCCTGCCCTTGTCGTCGAAGACCGCGATCCGGGTGCCGCCGACGTAGTACTCCCAGGTGCTGGTGGCGTGCCGGGCCTCGATCGTCCACTGGAAGTTGACGGTGTCGGAGACCTTGGCCACCGGCCACGCCTTGCTGTCGTCGTCCAGGGGCGCCCAGCGCCCGTCGCCGCCGCTGCAGTTCTTCAGGCCCTTGGGACCCTCGACGCTGGCCGGCTCCCAGATGATCTGGCCGCAGTTGGAGACCTTGCCCTGGGCGCAGTTCGCCTGCCGGCTGGGGGGCGAGACGATGTAGCCGTGCGCGGAGGCCGGCGTCGCCACGAACACCACGCTGGCCGCGGCGATGGCCGCCGAGGACAGCAACGTGACTACTCTTCGCATGTCGCGCTTCCTTCACTGGGGGGTGATAAGCCTAATATAAAAGAAAGTTTCCTAACAGTGAAGGCCGTAGTCAGCGTGTCGTCATCACGCTTGACTACGAAACCGCATGTCGCAGCGGTGACAGCACGATCTCGACAAAAGTTTCCGGACCCGGCGTCGGACGCGGGTCACCCCAGGCGCCCCAACGCGGGGCCCGGAGCGACCCGCCGGCGCCTCAGGCCCTGGTGAAGATCAGCGACGCGTTGTGGCCGCCGAAGCCGAACGCGTTCGCCAGCGCCGCGTCCCAGCGGCCACGGCGCGGCTCCCCGCCGACCAGGTCCAGCTTGACCTCCGGGTCCGGCTCCTCCAGGTTCCGGATCGCCGGGATCACCCCGTCACGCAGGGCCAGCACCGCCGCCATCGCGCCGAGCGCCCCCGCCGCCCCGCACAGGTGCCCCACCATCGACTTCACCGCCGTCACCGCCGCGTGCGTGCCGATCGTCTCGGCGATCGAACGCGCCTCCGTGACATCCCCGATCGGCGTCGAAGTGGCGTGCGCGCTCACGTGCCCCACGTCCAGCGCCGCCAGCCCCGCCGAGGCCAGCGCCAGCCGGATCGCCCGCGCCTGACCCGCCACATCCGCCGCGGTGATGTGATGGGCGTCCGAGCTGGTGCCCGCCCCCGCGAGCCGCGCGTGCGCCCCCGCACCACGCGCCGCCGCGAACTCCTCACGCTCCAGCACCATGACGGCCGCCCCCTCCCCCAGCACGAACCCGTCCCGCCCGGCGTCGAAAGGACGCGAGGCCTCCCGCGGGGACTCGTTGCGCGTGGACAGCGCCCTGGCCTGCCCGAACCCCGCCATGGTCAGCGGGTGCAGGCACGCCTCCGCTCCCCCGGCCACCACCACGTCCGCCCTGCCGAGCCGGATCAGGTCCAGCCCCATCGCGATCGCCTCGGCCCCCGAGGCGCACGCGCTCACCGGCGTGTGCGCCCCGGCCCTGGCCCCGAGCTCCATGCTCACCACCGCCGCCGGCCCGTTCGGCATCAACATGGGCACCGTGTACGGCGACACCTTCCGCGCCCCGGACGCCTCCATCAGGTCGTCCTGCGCCAGCGTGGTCAGCACCCCGCCGACCCCCGTGCCGATCACCACGGCCAGCCGCTCGGGCTCGACCTCCGGCGCGCCCGCGGCCGCCCACGCCTCCCGCGCCGCGACCACGGCGGCCTGCTGGCAGCGGTCCAGCCGCCGCGCGCTCACCCGGCCGAGCACCTCGGCCGGGTCGACCCGCATGCGCCCGGCGATCCGCACCGGCAGCTCGCGCGCCCACTCCTCCTCCACCGCCACCACGCCCGACCGTCCCGCCAGCATGCCCTCCCAGGTGGAGGCCACGTCCCCGCCCAGCGGCGTGGTCGCCCCCATCCCGGTGACCGAGGCGCCCGCGTTCATACCCGTCTCCCCTCGACGACCCTGCGTCCCGGATGAACCAGGACATCCAGCGTCAACGCTGCCAGCGCACGCCCGGCCAAGCACCTGACGTGATCGACGAAAAACCGGACGGAGATTTGTTGTCGGCCCCGCGAGCGCCGCGGCGATGCTCTCGTCCTTGGAGCTGAAGGGTGTCATCGGTTGCTGGTAGAACAACCAACCCAGTGTCTTTACATTGTAGATTCGCTACATCCGACGTCAGGACGGAGAGCGGAACGCGTCGCGGATCGTGTCACGGAGCCAGCGCTGTGCCGGGTCGGCGTCGAGGCGTGCGTGCCAGAGCAGGCGTACGTCCACTTCCGGCAGGTCCGCGGGGACGGGGAACCAGCGGACCCCGAGGGCCTGGCCGTACTGCTCGGCGAGGCGTTGCGGGACGAGCCCGATGTAAGGGGTGGACGCCACCAGGAGCGCGGCGACGGCGAAGGTGGGGACGACGGCCGCGACGTGGCGTCGCAGACCCGCGGCTTCGAGCGCGTCGTCGAGTGGTCCTCGGGCACGGCCACGGCGCGAGGCCGAGACGTGCGGATACCGGCACAGCTGCGCCAGCGTCGGCCGGCGGTGACGGCCGAGGGGGCTGTCGGCGCGGACGACGCCGACCATGCGTTCGCGGTACAGCACGGCCGTCCGGATGTCGGGAGCGGCGGCGTCGCCGGCGCCGATGTCCAGATCGACCGAACCGTCGCGGAGCGCCTCGACGCTCTCAGTGCCCTCGGTGACGAAACGCAGCGTCACGCCCGGGGCGTCCGCGGCCGTGGCTTCGACCGCCGCCGAGGCCAGGGTCGCGGCCACGCCGTCGTTGATGCGGATCGTGAAGGTGTGCGTGAGGTCGGCGATCGTGACCTCACGGTCGGCGCTGATCAGCGCCGACGCCTCCTGGAGCAGTGAACGGACCCGGGGCGCGGTCCGAAGCGCGAACGGGGTGGGCGCCATCTGACGACCGGCGCGCACCAGGATCGGGTCGCCCATCGCCCGCCGCAACCGGCCGAGCGCCCGGCTGGTCGCGGGGATGGACAGGTGAAGGCGCTCGGCCGCCGCCGTGACGCTGCCGTCCTGGAGCAGCGCGTCGAACACCCGCAGCAGGTTCAGGTTCGCGAGATCGCGGAGGGGATCGGGCGCACGCTCGGGCTGCCGGTCGTGTCGGTCGCGCCCGGGAACGCCGTCGGACACTTCGGATTCGTCGGCCGGTTCTTCGGGATGGACATGTCCGCCTCCAGCGCGCGCACCCGCGACCTGCTGTCCTGGACCCCCGCCGGGCCGACCCTGATCGAGGACATCGAGGCCGGCGCGTACGCCGAAGCCTGAGCCCAGACAACATAGGGAGATGCCATGCCCACGGAGTCACCCGAAGCCGGCTTGACGGCGTTCATGCTGGTGAAGACCACACCCGAGTGGCTCGGCCTGTCGGTCGAGCAACGGGTGGACGTCTTCAGGACCGAGATCGTCCCCGCGATCACGAGCAAGGTCAGGGACGTCCGGTCGCGGTTCTACGACACCGAGTTCTACTCGGCACGCGTGACCGACGTCTGGGTGTGGGAGGCACGCGACCACCAGGCGTACCGGCTCCTGATCGAGGCGCTGCGCGACACCTCCTTCTGGGATCGGTACTTCGAGGTCGTCGACCTCCTGGTCGGCGTGGAGAACGCCTACGCCAGGAACGGGCTGGACGACCTCGCCACCATCGAGGCGTGAGCGGTCAGCGTCCGGTCGTCCCGTCGATCAGTTCGCGGAGGATGTCCGCGTGGCCCGCGTGGCGGCCGGTCTCCTCGATCATGTGGGTGAGCGCCCAGCGGACGCTGGGCGCGGGGCGGCCCTGCCGCGGTCGCGGGACCGGTGCGCCGAGATCGGCGCACCGGTCGAGCAGGTCGTTCGCGCGTTCGACCGTCTCGCGGTAGCGGGCGACGACATCCTTGACGCCGTCCGCCGGGGCGGCCCGGAACGTCGCCTGCCAGTCGGTGACCTCCTCCCCCAGGAAGATCGCGCGTTCGACCCAGGTCAGGTGGTTGAGCAGGCCGAGCAGGTTCGTGCCCGACGGCACGGCGGCCGTTCGCACCTGTGGTTCGGGGGCGCCGTCGACCTTCGCGGCGACCGAGGCCCGGAGGTAGTCGAGGAAGCCGCGCAGGACCTCGGCCTCGCCGCTCCCGGTGCGGGGCGGCGGGGTGTCGCGGCGGCGGCGCGCGGGGTCGGACATGGTGGTCTCCTTCCTTCGTGGGGTGGGGACGGCGCTGTTCGCCGTGTCAGGCGGTGCGGCGGATGAGCAGCACGTGGTCGGTGACCTCGGCGGTGCGCCCGCCAGGCCCGGTCGCGATCCGGCGGGGTGAGCCGGCCCGCTCGACCGTCCACGTCGCCGCGTCCAGATCGAGACCGGCGGCGACCTCCCTGGGGGCCGGGTACCGGATGCCGGGATCCTGGTTCCATGACCACGGCGCGGTCGAGCCGTGGTCGACGACCAGCAGCCGCCCGCCAGGGCGCAGGACGTGCGCGGCCGCGCGCAGCACGGCCGCCCTGTCCAGGTCCAGGGGCGTGTGCAGGTAGTGGGCGCAGATCAGGTCGAATTCGCCTGAGGGGAAGGACTCCTGCAGGTCGTGCCGCGCGGTGACGACCCGGTCGGCGAGGTCGCGGGCGCGGGCGAGGGCGGCGAGCCGGTCGACCGCCACGGCCGAGATGTCGACGGCGGTGACGTGCCACCCCTGGCGGGCGAGCCACAGCGCGTCGCCACCGTCACCGCATCCGAGGTCCAGCGCGCGGCCGGGCGCGAGGCCGGTGACCGTCTCGGTGAGACGGGCGTTCGGCCGCGGGTCGACGGCCGCCGGTCGGTCCGCGTAGACGTCGTCCCAGAACGTGACCGCGTCGGTGGTGCTCATCAAGCCTCCTTCTGTCGGTACGCCGCCCAGTCTGACCAGCCACGCCATGAATTGGCACGAAATCTTGCGGTTCTGGCAAGATGGTGCCGTGGACCCTGAGACGGACGAGGTGCTCGACGCCGTCGGGCCGCGACTGCGTGCGCTGCGCCGGCACCGCGGCATCACCCTCGCCGCCCTCGCGGCGACGACCGGCGTGTCGGAGAGCACCCTGTCCCGGCTGGAGAGCGGGCAGCGCCGCGCGACCCTGGAGCTGCTGCTGCCGCTGGCTCGCACCTATGACGTCCCGCTGGACGACCTCGTCGGCGCGCCGCGCACCGGCGACCCCCGGATCCACCTCACGCCGATCCGGAAGTTCGGGATGACCTTCGTGCCGCTGTCCCGGCGGCCGGGCGGGACGCACGCGTTCAAGATGATCATCCCCGCCCAGCCGGAACCGCTCACGCCGGCCCTGCAGACCCACGACGGCTTCGAGTGGCTCTACGTCCTCGACGGACGCCTGCGGCTCATCGTCGGCGAGCGCGACCTGACGCTGCCGCCCGGCGAGGCGGCCGAGTTCGACACGTCCCTGCCCCACTGGCTGGGCACCGCCGACGGCGGCGTCGTCGAACTTCTCATCCTCTTCGACCCGCAGGGAATGCGCGCGCACGTACACGCCGACCCCCATCGGCCGCCTCAGGGCGGAACCGGGCGCGGGTGACGGTCAGCAGCAGCCGGAGGTGGCCGGCCGAGCGTCCTCGGCGCCGGGGCCGCCGCAGACGCAAGGAGCCGCCGGGTCGCCGGGGGCGGCCGACCTGCCGAGAGTGCCGGCGTCGGCCTTGACCACGTAGACCTCCCACGGCTCACGGCCGGGGCCGTGGACCCACACCTTGTCCTGCAGGGCGTAGCAGCAGGAGGTGTCGTTCTCCTCGAAGGTGGCGAGGCCCGCCTCCTTCAGCCGCTCGGTGGCGGCGGTGACCTCGCCGGTGGAGGACACCTCGACCCCCAGGTGGTCCAGGCGGGTCTCCTGCCCGGCCTCCCCCTCGATCAGGACGAGCTTCAGCGGCGGCTCGGCGATGGCGAAGTTGGCGTACCCCTCGCGGCGCTTGGCCGGCTCGACGCCGAAGAGCCTGGAGTAGAAGGCGATCGAGCCTTCCAGGTCGGAGACGCGCAGGGCGAGCTGGACGCGGGACATGGTTCCTCCTCGGACGGGCGAGCGAGCGGTGGCATCCACCACCGAAGGCTGCTGTTTAGATGTACGTCTAATCAGCGACCCGCCGTCAGCTTGCAGCTTGCTTAGATGTCTGTCAACTTAGAAGCATGTCGAAACAAGGGCTGCCGGTCATCCAGCCTCTCGCGGGCGACGCCTGCGGCACGGCCTGCCGCACGCCGCTGGCCTGTGAGCCTCTCGGTCAGGACGAGGCCGAAGAGCTGGCCCCGCTGTTCAAGGCCATCGCCGACCCGGTGCGGCTGCGGCTGCTGTCCCTCATCGCCTGCCACGAGGGCGGCGAGGCGTGCGTGTGCGACCTGACCGACGCCTTCGACCTGACCGCGCCGACCATCAGCCACCATCTGAAGGTCCTCAGGAAGGCGGGCCTGATCGACTGCGAGCGGCGCGGCACCTGGGTCTACTACTGGATCAACCCCGGAGCGCTGGAGCGGCTGTCGGCGATCCTTGGACCGCGCGTGGCGGCGGGGGCATGACCGGCACGCCCAGGACCGCGGTGGCCTCAGGAAACACCGGCGGCACCGCGGCGGTGGTGGCACGGCTGTCGATGCTGGACCGGCTGCTGCCGTTCTGGATCGCCGCCGCCATGGCCCTCGGCCTGGCGGCCGGCCGCGCGATTCCCGGCCTGGGCGGCGCGCTGGAGGCCGTGCAGGTGGACGGCATCTCGCTGCCGATCGCGCTCGGCCTGCTGGTCATGATGTATCCGGTGCTGGCCAAGGTGCGCTACGACCGCCTCGACACGGTGACCGGCGACCGGCGCCTGCTGGTCTCCTCGCTGGTGCTCAACTGGATCCTCGGCCCGGCGATCATGTTCTCTCTGGCGTGGATCCTCCTGCCGGACCTGCCCGCCTACCGGACCGGGCTGATCATCGTCGGCCTGGCCCGCTGCATCGCCATGGTCGTCATCTGGAACGACCTGGCCTGCGGCGACCGGGAGGCGGCCGCCGTCCTGGTCGCGCTCAACAGCGTCTTCCAGGTCATCGCCTTAGCCGCCCTGGGCTGGTTCTACCTCGGCGTCCTGCCCGGATGGCTCGGCCTGCCCACGACCGGGCTGGACGTCTCCACCTGGGACATCGCCCGCTCCGTCCTCATCTTCCTCGGAGTCCCGCTGGTCGCCGGCTACCTCACCCGCCGCCTGGGCGAGAAGCTCAAGGGCCGGGCCTGGTACGAGACCCGCTTCCTGCCGAAGATCGGGCCTGCGGCGTTGTGGGGACTGCTGTTCACCATCGTGATCCTGTTCGCCCTGCAAGGAGAGGCCATCACCGCCAAACCGTGGGACGTGGCCCGGATCGCGCTGCCGCTGCTGGCCTACTTCGCCATCATGTGGTGCGGCTCGTTCGCGCTGGGACGGCTCGCCGGGCTCGGGTACGCGCGCACCGCGACGCTGGCGTTCACCGCCGCGGGCAACAACTTCGAGCTGGCCATCGCGGTGGCCATCGCCACCTTCGGCCTGACCTCCGGCCAGGCCCTCGCCGGAGTGGTCGGCCCGCTGATCGAGGTTCCCGCCCTCGTCGCGCTGGTCTACCTCTCCCTGGCCCTACGCCGCCGCATCCACCCCCAGCCCGCCTGACCGCCCTTGCGAGGAGCCGTCTCGTGTCCGACATCCCGGAAGTGCTGTTCGTCTGCGTCCACAACGCCGGCCGCTCGCAGATGGCCGCCGCCTTCCTCACTCATCTCGCGCCGGGCCGCGTCCGGGTCCGCTCCGCGGGGTCGGCGCCCGCCGACGCGGTGAACCCCGCCGTGGTCGAGGCGATGAAAGAGATCGGCATCGACATCTCCGCCGAATTCCCCAAGGTGCTCACCACCGACGCGGTGCGCGCCTCCGATGTCGTCGTCACCATGGGCTGCGGCGACACCTGCCCCTTCTTCCCCGGGAAGCGCTACCTCGACTGGCGGCTCGACGACCCCGCGGGCCGGGGCGTGGCGGCGGTCCGCCCGATCCGCGACGAGATCGAGCGGCGGGTGCGCGGCCTGCTCGCCGAACTCCTCCCGGGGCGGAGCACCGGTGCCCGCTGACAGCCCGCGCGTCGCCGCCATGACGCCTGAGCACGCCGGCGAGGTGCTGGCGATCTACCGGCTCGGCATCGACGAAGGCCAGGCGACGTTCGAGACCGCCGCCCCCACCTGGGAGCGGTTCGACGCCGCGAAGCTGGCCGCCCATCGGCACGTGGCCCTGGACGGCGACGGGCGGGTGCTCGGCTGGGCGGCGGCCGTGGCGGTGTCGGACCGCTGCGCGTACGCGGGGGTGGTGGAGCACTCCGTCTACGTTCACCCCGGCGCGCGGGGACGAGGCGCCGGCCTGGCGCTGCTCCGCGCGTTGATCGCCTCGACCGAGGCGGCCGGGATCTGGACCATCCAGTCGGGGATCTTCCCGGAGAACACCGCCAGCCTCGCCCTGCACGCCCGCGCCGGCTTCCGCGTGGTCGGAACCCGCGAGCGTATCGGTCGCCACCACGGCCTCTGGCGCGATGTCGTCCTCGTGGAGCGCCGCAGTCCGGTCATCTCCTGACGGGAGAGGCGACTGAAACGTCCGGAGCCCTTTACGTTGTAGATTCATAGCGAGACGCCGGGAAAGGCGGCGGCCGCCGGTCGGGTGGACCGGCGGCCGCCGCGCATCCCCACAGGATGGTCACAAGGTCATGCGGAAGGGCGCGTCATCAAGGCGTGCGGACCACCACCCTCTCCTTGCGGTAGTTGTTGCCGTGGCCGTCCGGCTTGTAGCCGTGCTCGACGTTGCCGGCGATGTCCACCGCGAACCAGTGGACCTCGGTGGTCTTGCCGACCGTGATCCGCTGCGCGCCCTCGCGCACGCCCGCGGCGGTGAGCTTGGGCGAGTTCAGCGTGGGACGGCTGCCGTCCAGCGTGTAGTACACGTTGGCGGGCTCGTCGACGGTGAAGGTGAACGTCGCGGAGGTGTCGGTCCTGCCGGTCACCTTCAGGTCGGAGCCGGGACGCTCCTCGTCGCGGGCGAACGCGCGGGCCACCTCCAGGATCGCGATCTGGCCGGAGGAGAACTCCATGGCCTCCTCGTGCCCTTCGGCGAACGGCGGCTGGAAGCCGACCGGGTCGAACTGCTTGGTCGCCTGGTTGTAGACGTCCGCGCCGACCTCGAAGTCCCAGCCGATGATGCCGCGGTTGAACCAGTGCTCGTCGGCGCTGTTGCCCGCCGCCGAGTACAGCACGTCCGGGACCGGGCCGGTGCGGCCGGGCCAGATCGCCGTGCCGCGCCAGGACTGCACCGCCGACAGGATGTGGCCGGAGGACTTCCAGAAGTACTCCTCGGTGCCGAAGTCGACGCGGGGCAGCGTCTCACGGCCCTGGGCCTTGTAGGCGCCCGGAGGCCACATGAAGTAGCCGCCGTAGGAGTGGGTGTTCATCGCGAACTTGATGTTGGGGAACTTGTGCGTCAGCCACACCTCGTTGCGCGACTCCGGCTCCGATAGCTCGGCCGGGCCCGCGTAGTTGTCGCTGCTGCAGTTCGCCGACGCGCCGCTGTAGCCGTCGAAGAGCGAGCCCACCGAGAAGTTGCGGTTCAGGTCCACGCCCCAGGCGTTGCGGGCGGCGGGGTCGCCGAGGTTCGCCGCGCAGTGGTTGGTCATGTTGCGGCGCTGGAAGTTGTAGTCGTACATGCTGTAGTGGGCGCCGTCGGGGTTGATCGTCGGCATGATGAAGATGTCGAGGTCGTCGACCAGCTTCCTGGTCGCCGCGTCCCTGGCGTAGTTGCGCAGGAGGCGCTCCGCGGTCTCCACGCAGGTCAGCGGCGTGACCCACTCACGGGCGTGCTCCTGGCAGTACAGGAACACCCCGGTCTTGGCGCCGGTGCGGCTCTTGCCGACGCGCAGCGCCTTCACCTGGAACGGCTCGCGCTTGATGGCCTGCGGGGCCTTCAGGTTGTCGGTCAGCCTGGTGGCCTGCGCGGCGGCCACCAGGCCGGCCCCGGCGTTGCCCCGGTAGGTCGAGGCGGTCACCAGCGCGGAGGCGGCGGCGGCGCCGTTGAGGGCGTCCACGACCTGGCGGGCGGTGCTCGCGATCGCGGCGGAGGCGTCGGTGGCGAGGCTCACCACGATGTCCTTGCCGGTGACGGTCACGCCGAGCGCGGCCGAGGGGGCGTCGGGCTTGACCAGCGCGAGGCTGATGTCGTTGCCGCCCTCGTGCCCGTAGGTCTTGGAGGTGACGTAGAAGGTGCTCGCGGCGGCGGTGCCGAACTGCGCCTGGGCGGCCCTGCGGTAGCCGTTGGTCTTGTACGGCAGGTCCACGATCTCGGAGATCTTCGGGAACTCCTTGGCCAGCGCGGTGATGCGGCCGGTGACCTCGGTGGGGTCCATGTAGTGGTCCACGAAGTCGGCGACGTAGTGCCTGCCGGGAGATTTACGGGGCTCGCCCAGCCACTTGGTCACCGGGACGGTGACGGTGCCGCCGCCGCTGCTGGTGATCGTGGCCCTGGTGGGGGCCTGGTCGACGGGCAGCGGCGTGGTGAACCGGTGGTACATGTACTGGCCGGCGTCGGTGAAGCGTGACATCGTCGCGGTGCCGCCGGAGCCGGGGGGCGTCCCCTTGCCGCTGTCCCAGGCGGCGGTCAGCACGGTCTCGGCGCCGGTGGCGCTGGACTTGACCTCGATGGACAGGAAGCGCTGGCCGTCGAGGCTCGTGAACCACTCCGAGCGCAGCACGGTGAGCGTGTCGGTCTCGGACGCCGCCTCCTTGGACTCGGCGATCGCCGAACGCCGCTCGGCCGCGTTGGCGGCGGCGTCGCCCTGGTCGGAGATGGCGCCGCGCACGTCGACGCCCTGGTCGCGCAGGCTCTTAGTCTCCTGCGGGCTGAGGACGGCGTGCACCTCGATGCCGTCCTCGACGGGCTTCTTGTACTCGGCCAGGTCCAGGCCCATGGAGTTGAGCCGGTCGAGGGCCGCCTCGTCCGGGACGACGACGCGCATCAGCGCCACGCCGTTCTGCTCGCCGCTCGACTGCCGGTCGGGCGCCACTTCACTGACGGGCGGGGACGGCTGGGCCAGAACCGGGATCGGGCTCAGGGAGAGGGAGAGGGTAATGGGCAGGGCCAGCGCCAGCGCGACGCGGGCGTGCCTCCTGCCTTTGCCAAGAGAAGTCCTCATGAGATTCCTCCAGTTGGCGCGCGACCCGGGATAGGGGCATCCCTACAGGAAGCGCGCAATTGGCACGAATTCTTACCAAACGGAGGATCTTCGTCAAGGTTCCAAATGCTCGCATTTAACCGAGGCGAACGGCGTAAGTTAATCTTTATCCGAAATTTATATACATTCCCGGAAATTTCTGATAGAGCGCCCGCGTCGCGGCCACTCCCCCGCCGCCGTGTCACCTCGCACGCCTTGGCGCGGCGCACGAGACCGGGCGACGCCACGGCGGACGGCACAACGCCGCCGGTCAGGACCCCTACCGGCGTCCCGGTCCGAGGGCCGCCCGCATCGCCGCCCAGCCCGGTCCGGCAGGGTCACGTCCGAGACGCCTCCTCTCGGGCGGCTCCCCACTCCCCCACTCGACGCACCCGACGATCAGATGACCGCTTTCGGTCAAATGTCGAAAATTCGCCTGTCAAGTCCGGGGGGCATGCTCCACCCCGGCAGGGGCCCAGAGCCGCCCGGCAGCCCGTCACGTGTGCGCGCGTACCGTGTCCGCCCACGTACCAGCGGTGATCGCGCGGGTCGGTCCCGCGCCCGGACGCCCTGCCCTCCGGAGCTTCGCCGGTCGTCCTCCGCCTCCGGAACGCCGCCACCCGTTCCCGTGCGGCCGCCCCGGAGTTCCGCCACGCCCGAGGCCCGTATGGGGTGGCCGATATAGCGGACTCGCCCTTATTCACGACCGAGGCGATATTCGCGAGACCGGCCATTGACCGGCGGTCATGTATCTGCGTATATAGCCGTACGATATGGAAACCCAAAATCGCGAGCGCGGCTCATGACAATGGCGGCCGAAATGGCGTTCTGTCCGCGCGTCAGGCGGATTTCCCGTGGCGCGCGTGGCCCTGGCCGGGCGGCTCGCGGGGCACCAGGGTCGGGTTGACGTGGTGCAGCACGGTGTCCCGGGTGATCACGACCCGGGCGACGTCGTCACGGCCTGGCACCTCGAACATGACGTTGAGCAGCACCTCCTCGAGGATCGCGCGGGCCGCTCTGGCGCCGGTGCGGCGCAGCAGGGCCTGCCCCGCGATCGCGGCGAGGGCCTCCTCGGTGAACTCCAGCTCGACGCCGTCGAGGGCGAAGAGCCGTTGGTACTGCTTGACCAGCGCGTCGCGGGGCTCGGTGAGCACCCGGGTCAGCGCCGTCAGCCCGAGCGGCCGCAGCGCCGTCACCACGGGGAGCCGCCCGACCAGCTCGGGGATCAGGCCGAACTCCAGCAGGTCGCCGGGCGTGACCCGCGCCAGGACGTCGTCCTCGCCGCGCGCCCCGGCGGGTTCTGCGCGAAAGCCGGCGGCCGTCCGCCCGGCGCGCCGTTCGATGATCTGCTCGAGCCCGGTGAACGCGCCGCCGGCGATGAACAGGACGCGGCTGGTGTCCATCTGGACGAATTCCCGGTCAGGGCGCCGGTGTCCGCCCTGCGGCGGCACGCTCACCACCGCGCCCTCGATGATCTTCAGCAGGGCCTGCTGGACGCCCTCGCCGGAGACGTCCCGGGTGACCGACGGGTTCTCGCCCCTGCGGGCGATCTTGTCGATCTCGTCGAGGTAGACGATGCCGGTCTCGGCCCTCCTGACGTCGTGGTCGGCGGCGCGGAGCAGCGCGAGCAGGATGTTCTCGACGTCCTCGCCGACGTAGCCGGCCTCGGTGAGCGTGGTGGCGTCGGCGATCGCGAAGGGGACGTCCAGCATGCGGGCCAGGGTCTGGGCCAGGTGGGTCTTGCCCGAGCCGGTGGGGCCGACCATCAGGATGTTCGACTTGCCGAGCTCGACCGGAGGCTCGTCGCCGGAACGCCTCCGGCGGGGCGGCGCGGCGGGCCGCACGCGCTTGTAGTGGTTGTAGACGGCGACCGACAGGGCCATGCGCGCGGCCTCCTGCCCGACGACGTGCCGCCCGAGGAACTCGTCGATCTCACGGGGTTTGGGCGCGCGCGGGGGCGCGGCAGGGCCGGGCGGGCCGAACTCCTCCTCGATGAGCTCCTTGCAGATCTCGACGCACTCCTCGCAGATGGTCACTCCGCCCGGCCCCGCGATGAGCCTGCGCACGCGCCGCCGGCTCTTGCCGCAGAACGAGCACGTCAGCGTGTCGCCGGTGTGTGCCACAGGGAATGCCTCCTCGACAGGTCGGGGCCCGGGCGGTCGCCGGGCCTGGGCGGGGGCCGGCGGATCAGAGCCGTACCGGCAGGGCGGACGGGCGCCAGACGCCGGGGTCGGGCGCGGGGACCGGGTCGCCGGCGGCCAGGGACAGGCCCGGGTGGCGGCCGAGGAGCGTCGTGAGCGCGACCTCGGCCTGGACGCGGGCCAGCGCGGCGCCCACGCAGAAGTGCGGCCCGTGGGCGAAGCCCAGGTGGGCGGCGGGGCCGGGGGCGCGGGTGACGTCGAGCCGGTCGGGGTCGGCGAAGGCGCGCGGGTCGCGGTTGGCGGCGGCGACCACGGCGACCACGCCCTCCCCCTCGCGCACGGTGACGCCGCCGAGCTCGGCGTCCTCGCGGGCGTAGCGCGGGATGGACAGCAGGGTGGGCCCGCACCAGCGCGTGAGCTCCTCGACGGCGCGCGGCATGAGCCCCGGTTCGTCGCGCAGGGCGGCCCGCTGGCCGGGGTGGGACAGCAGCGCCGCGACGGCGTTGGCGATGAGGTTGGCCGGGGTCTGGCCCGCGAGCACCAGGTGCCACACCATGGTGACCAGCTCGGTGTCGGTCAGGCGGTCGCCGTCGTCGGCCTGGGCGCGGACCAGGTCGGACAGCAGATCGTCGGCCGGCTCGCGGCGGCGGCGCGCCACGGCGGCCCTGGCCCCGGCGATGACGCCCGGCAGGGACTCGGCGAAGCCGCGGCCCGCGCCGGCCGCGATGAAGGCGCCGCACTCGCGCCAGACGGGACGGCCGGCCTCGGGGATGCCGACCAGTTCGCAGATGACCTCCATGGGCAGCGGCCAGGCGAAGTGGCGCAGCAGGTCGACGACGCCGTCCTCGCCGGCGTGGGCGGGCAGCGCGTCGAGCAGGGCGTCGACGACGGCCTGGACACGGGGGCGGAACTCGGCGGCGCGGCGCGGGGTGAAGGCCGGGGAGACGAGCCTGCGCAGCCGCGCGTGCTCGGGCGCGGGCCGCTCGGTCATGGTCGTCATGTACGGCAGGCAGTCGCCGGGCACGCCGGGGCGCATGAAGCTCGCGGAGCTCGGCTGGAAGCGCGGGTCGCCGAGCATCGCCTTGGCGGGCCCGTACCGCAGCACGGCCCACACCGGGCCGAGGCCCGGGATCAGCAGCCGGCCGAGCGGCGCACGCTCGCGGGCGCGCCCGTAGACGGCGAAGGGGTCGCGCAGGACCTCGGCCGTGAGCTCGATCTCGGGGACGGCGCTCGCGGCCTGGCCGGCGGCGGTCATGGGAACCTCCGGAGGTTTCGAATGGCCGGACCATATGATCTCATCATTCGGATGGTCACGGTATCTTGGATCCCGGCGCACGGCAAACCTGGAGGCCCGCCCGCGCAGCCCGCGCACCGGGCCGGGCGCCGTTCGGTACCGTGCGGTTCCATGCCGTTGCCGAGGGAGGGAGCGAGGGCGCCGATGGCGAGGCTGACCAGGGCGCAGTCCCAGGAGCGCAACCGCGCCAGGGTGCTGTCCGCCGCGCGCGAGGAGTTCACCGAGCTGGGCTTCCGCGAGGCCAAGATCGACGGCATCGCCGAGCGCGCGGGGCTCACCCGCGGCGCGGTCTACTCCAACTTCCCCGGCAAGCGGGCCCTGTACTTCGCCGTCCTCGCCGACCTGGCCGCGCGCGCCCCCGAGGCACCCGGCCCCGAGCCGGGGCGCGACGCCCGCGAGGCGCTCGGCGCGTTCGCCCGGGCCTGGGTGGGCCGGCTCCCCCTCGCCACCGACGGCGCGCACGGCCCGGCCTGGCTCGCCATGGACCTGATGCCCGAGATCCTCGCCGACGAGCGTACGCGGCGCCCGTTCGCGCAGCTCATGAAGCTGGACGCCATCCTGCTCGGGCTCGCGCTCGAACGGCTGCGCCCGCCGGGCGCTCCCCCGGAGCGTCAGGTGCGGGTCGCCGAGGCGGCGCTCACCACGTTGCACGGCGCCACCCAGATGGCCGCGGCCGCGCCCGGGTTCGTCGAGCCCTTCGACGTGGTCAGCGTCTGCGAGCGGCTGGTGGGCCTGGAGCTCGGCGGCGGGCTGCCGATCGTCCCGCCGGTGCCCCCGGCGCGGCCGCTCGACCGGCCGTGGAGCCCGCCGCGCGAGCCGGAGCCGGCGGACCTGGTGCGCGGCGGGCAAGCCGACCTCACGGCGGACGGGGTGGTGGCGGTCCTCGGCCTGCACCGCCTGGAGGCGGTCGAGGAGGCCGTGCGCGCGGCCCCGCCCGGCGCGCAGGTCACCGCGGTCATGGTGACCGGCGATCCGGGCGAGCTGGCGGCGCTGGCCCGGCTGGTGGTCGCCGGGCTGTGCGGCTGCCTGCGCGAGTCCTTCCCCGCGGCGGCCTGGCCCCGGCTGCGCGTGGTGCCCGACGACTCCGGGGCCCTGGCGGCGGCGGCGGGCGTGGCGGCGGGCGACGACACCGAGACCGCCCTGCGCGTGGCCGGCGGCCGGGTGGTCGCCCGCGCCGACGGCCGCGGCGCCTGTCACGCCGCCGCCTCCGCCCCGGCGCCGGATCGCTCGGGGGCGGAACGCCACGGGTGATCCGGGGGCCGGACGCGAAAACCTGCGCCGCGCACGGCGAACCCGCGAAAGACCTTCGCGCCGGCGCGCACCCGCCCCGGCCCGGCGCGGCGAATTGCGGCTTTCCGTAAAACGGCCACGGCACGGGAAGGATCCCCGCGGCGGCCGGCACACACCGTGAATGGATAAGTGGCTTTTATCCGGTTTTGCGGGATATTCCTCGCTCGCTTTTCCGAGGGAACGCGCCGGGGGGTGCGCGGGAGCCTCCGATGGCCGTGATCGGAACCGGCCCGGAGGTCCCGCACCGATCGACCCGCCCGGGGGAAGTACCATCGGTGGGTGACCGAAACCACCGAAACCGCACCTGGCTGGCTCGCTCCCGAGGAGCTTGAGGCGGTGCGGGGCCGGATGCCGATCCTCTACGTCGACGCGGTGCCGGTGCGCGTGGACGAGACCGGGGTGGTGACCCGCGTCGGCCTGCTGCTGCGCATCGGGTCGGACGGGACGATCAGCCGCGCGCTGGTCTCCGGGCGCGTCCTGCTGCACGAGCGGGTGCGCGACGCGCTGGTGCGCCACCTGGAGAAGGACCTCGGGCCCGTGGCCCTGCCGAACATCCCCCCCTCGCCGCAGCCGTTCACCATCGCCGAGTACTTCCCCACCCCCGGCGTCACCGCCTACCACGACCCGCGCCAGCACGCGGTGTCGCTGGCCTACATCGTGCCGGTGGCGGGCGACTGCCGTCCCCGCCAGGACGCGCTGGACCTGATCTGGTTCACCCCCGAGGAGGCCGCCTCCCCGCAGGTGCAGCAGGAGATGACCGGCGGGCACGGGGTGCTGCTGAAGCAGGCGCTCGCCCACGTCGGCCGCCTTCCGTGACCCGCCGCTAGCCGGGCCGGGCGCCCGCGCGCCGTAAAGATCACGAGGGGTCCGCGGAGGGCGTACGCTTTCCTCAGGTTCGATCGAATCGCCCCACGATGACCGGCGGCGGCGCCCTTGCGCGGCGTGGCCGGCGCGTGATCCGGCTCGCGGCACCGGAAAGGAACGTACGTGGGAGGGATGGCCGGCCCCGAGCGCCGCACGGTGCGCGACCTGCGGCGCGGAAACCGGGCGGTGCTGCTGCGCAACCTGTTCTTCGCGGGCCCGGCCAGCCGCCAGGAGCTCAGCCACCTCACCGGCCTGAGCGCGGCCTCCGTCAGCAACGTCACCGGTGACCTCCTGGGCGAGAACATCGTCGTGGAGGCCGGCCTGGTCGACTCCGACGGCGGGCGGCCGCGCACGCTGCTGCGCGTCAACCGCGACTTCGGGTACGCGATCGGCGTGGACGTCGACGACACCCACGTGCGCGTCCAGCTGTTCGACCTGGACATGACCCTGCGCGGCGAGGCCGAGGCCGCCCTGCGCGCCGGGGAGCGCGACGCCGAGGTGATCGCCGGCCACGTCCTCGCGGGCGTCGACGCCGTGCTGGCCGCCTCCGGCGCCTCCCCCGACCGGGTGCTCGGCGTGGGCGTCGGCGTGCCGGGCATCGTGCAGAGCGGCCGGGACGCGCTGGTCCACGCGGAAGCCTTCGGCTGGGACGCGGTGCCGTTCGGCGCGCTGCTGCGGGCCGGCACCTCGCTGCCCCTGTACGTCGACAACGGCGCCAAGGTCATGGGGCAGGCCGAGCTGTGGTTCGGTTCGGGCCGGGGCTGCCGGCACGCGGTCGTCGTGCTGCTCGGCTCGGGCGTGGGCGCGGGCATCATCACCGGCGGGCTGACCTACCGGGGCGCCAACAGCAGCGCCGGCGAGTGGGGCCACACCAAGATCGTGGCGGGCGGGCGGGCGTGCCGCTGCGGCGGGCGCGGCTGCCTGGAGGCCTACGTCGGCGCGCAGGGCATCCTGACGCGGGCCGAGGTGTCCGCGGGGCCGGATCGCGAGCAGGAGGCGCTCGGCGAGCTGGTCCGCGCGGGCCACCCGGCCGTCCAGGAGGCGGTCGGCTATCTGGGGGCGGGGCTGGCCAACCTGGTCAACCTGTTCAACCCCGAGCGCGTCGTGATCGGCGGCTGGGTGGGGCTGCTCCTGGCCCGGCACGAGCTGGCCCGCATCAAGGGGGCCGTCGCGGAGAACTCGCTGGTCCAGCCGTACGAGGCGGTCTCGGTGGTGGCGGGCGGCCTTGGGCCGGAGGCGGTGGCGCTCGGCGCGGCCACGCTGGTCGTGGACGACTTCCTGCTCGGCACGCCGCCCGCGTCCGCCCGGCGGGTGGCGCGGCTGCCCGTCTGAGGCCGCGGCCCTCGCATCCCCGGCCATGGGGCAGCATGGAGGGGTGGTGGATGGGACGAGCGTGCTGGCGGACATGCTGGCCACCGGTGACGTGGTCGTGCTGAGCGGGGCGGGGATCTCCACGGAGTCGGGCATCCCCGACTACCGCGGGCCGAGCGGGGCGCTGGTCCGGCACACCCCCATGACGTACCAGACCTTCACCGGGGACGTCGCCGCGCGGCGGCGCTACTGGGCCCGCAGCCACATCGGGTGGCGGACCATCGCGGGGGCCGCGCCGAACGACGGCCACCGCGCGGTGGCCGCCCTGCAACGACGGGGCCTGCTGAGCGGCCTGATCACCCAGAACGTCGACGGCCTGCACCAGGCGGGCGGCGCCGGCGACGTCATCGAGCTGCACGGCAGCCTCGACCGGGTCGTCTGCCTCGGCTGCGGCGACCTGACCTCCCGCGAGGAGCTGCACGAGCGCCTGGCGCTGGCCAACCCGCGGTTCGGCGCGGAGGCGCGCGAGGTCAACCCCGACGGCGACGTCGACCTGCCCGACGCCGAGGCCGAGAGGTTCCGCACCGTCGGCTGCCGCGCCTGCGACGGCGGCGTGCTCAAGCCGGACGTGGTCTTCTTCGGCGAGACCGTGCCGCCCGGCCGGGTGAGCCGGTGCTACGCCCTGGTGGAGCGGGCCGGGCTGCTGCTGGTCCTCGGCTCCTCGCTCACGGTGATGTCCGGCCGCCGGTTCGTGCTGCGCGCCGCCAAGCTCGGCATCCCGGTCGCGATCGTCAACCAGGGCGCGACGCGCGGCGACGACTACGCGACGCTCACCGTGGACGCCCGGCTCGGCGACGTCCTGCCCGAGACGGTGCGCCTGCTCGACGCCCGCGTCCCGGGCCGTTCTTGACAGGCGGTCCCGGGGCCTGATCTTCTGGTCCGGATCTTCTCGGTGCCGACCGTCGCTCGCGAAGGGAAGCCGATGCCGGACGAGGACGCGCATCCCGAAGGGCGGTCCCCGGCGACGGGCTCGCTGCGCGGGAACCGGAACTTCCGCGTCTTCCTGGTCGCCCAGACGCTGTCCTCGCTCGGCGACTCCTTCTCCTACGTGGCGATCCCCCTGCTGGTGCTGCACACGACCGGCTCGGTGGTCCAGATGGGCGCCGTCACCGCGCTGGCGGGGGTCTCCTCGATCGTCACCGGCCTGGTCGCCGGCTACCTGGCCGACCGGATGAACCGGCGGCGACTGCTGATCGCCTGCGACGTGGCGCGGTGCCTGCTGTTCGCGCTGGTCCCGGTGGTGTGGCTGGTCTCGCCGCAGGTCTGGCTGCTGTACGCCGTCGTGCCGCTCGCCGCGGCGTTCGGGATGCAGTTCCAGGTCACGTACGTGACCTTCGTGCCCGCGCTGGTGGAGGCCGGTCAGATCACCCGCGCCAACGGGCACCTGTACGCCGCCTACTCGGTGGCGGGCGTCGCGGGGCCGACGCTCGCGGGCGTGCTGTCCGGTCTGGCGGGGCCGGCCGCGGCCATCGCGATCGACGCGGCGAGCTTCGCGATCTCCGCCGCCGGTCTGCTGCTCGTCCGCCCTCGTCCCGCGCCCGGCGGGCTCGCCCCCGCCACACCGGAGACCTCGGGCGCTCCGGAGCAGGACGCGTCCGTGCCGCCGGCGCCGCGCGGCCGGGTGCTCGTCGCGGACTTCCTGGCCGGGGCGAGGTTCCTGTGGGGGCACCCGGTGCTGCGCTCGCTGACCGTCCTGCTGTCCCTGCTCGTCTTCGTCACGTTCGGCGTGACCGACGTGATCGTCTACTACCTGAAGAACGACCTCGGCACCCCCGACAGCACCGTCGGGTACGTCCTGGCCGCCGCCACGGTCGGCTCGCTGCTCGCGGCCACCGTCGTGGCCCCCGCGCGCGGGCGCCTGGGGTTCGGCGCGTGCTGGATCGGGGCGTGGGCGCTCGCCGGGGTGACCGTGGCGCTCCTCGGGTTCTCCCCCGGCGCGCTCGCCGTCGGCGCGCTGGCGACGGCGCAGCTCTTCTGCACGGGCCTGGCGGGCATCTGCTCCATGTCGCTGCGCCAGGAGGTCACGCCCGGGCACCTGCTGGGCCGGGTCACCTCGGCGTTCTGGACGATCCACAGCGCGCTCGGCCCGCTCGGCGCCGCCCTGCTGACCGCGGCGGCGGCGCGCTACGGCGTGGCGGCCGCCTGCCTGGCCGCGGGGACGGTGTGCGCGGCCGTCGCCCTGTCGGCGCTCGCGACCCCGATCCGCCGATCGAGGCCGGAGCGCCTTCAGGGCGAGGCGACGGCCTGACCCTCCGCGAGCGCCGTCACGCGCCGTCGCGGGAGTCCCCGGCGCGGGGGCGGACGATGGCCACCGGGCAGTGGGAGTGGTGCAGCACACCGTGGCCCACCGAGCCGAGCACGGCCGAGCCGAAGCCGCCGAGGCCGCGCGAGCCGACCACGACCAGGTCCGCGTGCCGCGAGGCCTCCGCCAGCGCCGGCACCGCCGCCCCGCACACCGAGGATCCGACGGCCGTGACTCCGGGGTACTTGCGCAGCCACGGCTCCAGGGAGCGCTGGAACTCCTCGGCGTGGGTCTCGTACAGGTCCGAGACGAGGTCGGTGTAGGCGACCGCGAACGACGAGAACAGCGGGCTCTGCCAGGCGTGGACGACGCGCAGCCGCGCCGAGCGCGCCTCGGCCTGGGAGAAGGCGTAGTCCATGGCCGCCTCGGAGGCGGGCGACCCGTCGTAGCCGACGACGACCTCGCCGGTCTTGGTCTCGGCGGAGCCGCGCACGACCACCACGGGGCCGGGGAAGTGCCCGGCGACGCCGAGCCCGACCGAGCCCAGCACCAGCCCGGCGAAGCCGCCCATGCCCCTGCTGCCCAGCACGACCTCCTCGGCGTCACGCGCCTCGCGCAGCAAGGTGTCGACGACGGTGCCCGCCGCCAGGACCGTGGACACCTCGACGTCGGGCGCGGCCGCGCGGACCCGCTCGGCCGCGGCGGCCACGACGCCCTCGCAGAACTCCGACAGGGAGTCCTGGAAGCCGGGGACGTTGTGGAAGGGGGCGGCGTCGCTCCACGGCTCCCGCACGTGGACGATGCGCACGGCGGCGTTCAGGCGCGCGGCGTCGCGCGCGGCCCATTCCACCGCCGCCGTCGCGGGCGAGGAACCGTCGACTCCGACGACGATCGTTCCAGACATGATGCACAACCCTTCTTCCGCCGGACCGGCCGGACGTTATTTCCACCGTCATGCCATCACACGTCGCGCACCGCGCGCACCGGGCGGACGTCCCGGCGATCCGGGACCTCCGTCCCTGCCCGGCCGCCTCGGCGAGGAGCACGCTGGGGCCGGAGGTGATCCGCATGGCGCGGGTGCTGGTGACCTACGGGTCCACGAGAGGATCGACCGCCGAGATCGCGCGGTGGGTCGGCGAGGCGCTGCGGCGGGACGGGCACCGCGCCGACGTGGTGCCCGCGCTGGAGGCCGGGGGCAAGACGGACGTGGCCGGCTACGACGCGGTCGTCATCGGCGGCGCGCTGTACGCGGGGATCTGGCACAAGGACGCCCGCCGTTTCGCGCGCCGCAACGCGCGGGCGCTGCGCGAGCGCCCGGTGTGGCTGTTCAGCAGCGGCCCCCTGGACCGCTCGGCGGAGGAGAAGGACATCCCGCCGGTGCGGGGGGTCGCCAGGCGGATGGCCCGGCTGGGCGCGCGCGGGCACGCGACCTTCGGCGGGCGGCTGGCCGCGGACGCGCAGGGCGTCATGGCGGCGTCCCTCGCCAGGAAGATGGCCGGCGACCACCGCGACCGCGGCCACGTGGCCGCCTGGGCCGCGTCGGTGTCCGCCGCGCTGAGGGCCGGGCAGCCGTCCGGCTGAGCCGCCTCCGCCGGCTCCCCTCCCCCGTAAGGCGGGGAGGCGAGCCCGCAGGGGCGGCCTCTGTCCCGATCTCATCCGCGGGCGCGGGCAGGGGGCAGGAGACGGAAGCCCCGCGCGGGCGGGTTCTCGCGCACACCGGCCATCAGCTCGGCGGGAGGGCGGCGTGGCGCGCGCGGCACGGCGGGGCCGTAGCCGAGTCTGAGGATCATCTGGGCGTGGCCGCGCCGGTGGCCCGGGTCGCCGCGCAGCCGCATGTCGCGCAGGTCGAGCGGCTGGTTGAGGAACGACACCGAGACCCCGTGCGCGCACGCCACCAGCAGCACCCTCTGCAGGGCCTGCCCGGCGCGCAGCCAGTCGGCGGGCCGGTCTCCCCGGGTGGTGAGCACCATGAGCCGGGGGCGGGGCTCGAACCGCGCGCGGGAACCGGCGGCGTGCGCGCCGAAGTCGCGGGTCGGCGGGAGGTCGCCGGCCGGGCGCGGGCCGAGCACGCGGGCGGGCATGCCGTCGTGGTGACTCTCGCGCGTGGTCCACGTCCGCAGCTCGGCCTGGTAGGCGTGGTCGGCGGCCAGTTCGTCCTCGGCGGCGGCGACGAGGTCGAGGAGCTCGGTGGCGGCGTACCCGCCGAGCGGCACCAGGGCGGCCCCCTCCCGGGAGGCGGCGACGCGCAGGTCGGCCACCACCGCCGGGGGCAACGGCCGGTCCTCGTACGGCTCGCGGTTGGTGCGCCGCCGCCCGATGCCGGCGTACAGCTCCAGCTCGGCCGGCGTGGGCGCGGCGGCCGGGCCCGGCCGGACGACGGCGAGCAGGCGCGAGCCGCCCTCCGCGGGCAGCGGCCGCGTGAACGTCTGATATCCGGCCACGCGGACGGCCAGGCGCAGGTTGAACAGCGCGGCGCCACAGCTCACGTGCAGGGATCTGCCGCGCGGGTCGCTCCTCACCAGGCGTCGTGCCGGGTCGGCCAGCAGCTCGACGGCGCCCTCGCGCGCGACCCTGAACCGCCACGGCTGGGTGTTGTGCACCGAAGGCGCCTGACCGGCGGCGCACAGCAGCCGGCGGACGCCGAGGTCGGTGGCGGTGGGGTACGGCATGGCCACTCCTCCCGATCGAAGGGCGGCGCCGAGCGGCCCCGGCGCCTTCCCCCTCAGAGACTTCTGCCGGCGGCGGGGGCGGGGGCAGGGCCGAAAGTCCCGTTCCCGCCGGGCCGTCCGGCGCCGGAGGCGAGCACTACGGCACTGCACCGCGCGGCGGCGCAACGGTGTGATTGGAGCGCGAAGGAAAACAGGAATCGGCGGACACAGTCCCCCAGCACCGAAAGGTCCGGCCATGACGATCACCGAAGGGCGCCGTCACCAGATCAACGCCCGATACGACGCGGTTCCCCGGCCCACCGCCGAGACCGCACCCCCGCGCCGGACCCGTACCGCCCAGGCCTACGTCTGGGCCGCGGCCCGCATCGGCCTCGGATGGGTCTTCCTGTGGGCCTTCCTCGACAAGCTGTTCGGCTGGGGCTTCGCCACCCCCGCCGAGCGCGCCTGGATCAACGGCGGCAGCCCGACCACCGGGTTCCTCAAGGGGACCGCGGACAAGGCCCTCGGCGACGCCTTCGGCACCCTGGCCGGGCAGGGCTGGGTCGACTGGCTGTTCATGACGGGCCTGCTCGGCATCGGCGCCGCGCTCATCCTCGGCGCCGGCATGCGGATCGCCGCCGCCGCCGGCGGCCTGCTCCTGGTCTTCATGTGGGCGGCCGAGCTGCCGCTGGCCACCAACCCCTTCATGGACGAGCACCTCGTCTACGCCGTCGTCCTGGCCGGGCTGGCGCTGGCCGGCGCCGGCGACACCCTCGGCCTCGGCGGCTGGTGGGGCAGGACCGCCATCGTCCGCCGGTTCCCGATCCTCAAGTGAGGTCCCGGGCCGGCCCCGCAACCCGGCGGCCGCGTGGTCACCCCGATGACCACGCGGCCGCCGTTTCGCGTTTTCCGTGATCACCGCTCTTCGTTTGCCCGGACGGGAGATCACGCGCCGCGCCGCGAGGGTATTCCTCGTTCACGCCGGCGCGGCCGGCCCCGCGCAGCAGAGACCGCGATCCGTCGCGGGCGGCGATATGAGGCGAATCAGTGCTCGTCCCCAGCAGAACGACAGATCCGCGCCGTCCGGGGAA
The DNA here is from genome assembly GCF_014200435.1 of Sphaerisporangium krabiense. Lineage (NCBI taxonomy): Bacteria > Bacillati > Actinomycetota > Actinomycetes > Streptosporangiales > Streptosporangiaceae > Sphaerisporangium > Sphaerisporangium krabiense. Next base: position 364,333 of record NZ_JACHBR010000003.1, read on the forward strand.
GGCGCGGGCGGCGTCCCCGCCCGGCGTGGCGCGCGCCCGGCAGGTCATCGGCCCTGCGTTCGTGGCCGCGATCGCGTACGTCGACCCCGGGAACGTCGCCACCAACCTCACCGCGGGCGCCACGTCCGGCTACCTGCTGGTGTGGGTGGTCGTGGCGGCCAGCCTCGTGGCGATGCTCGTGCAGTACCAGGCCGCGAAGCTCGGCATGGCCACCGGCAGGAGCCTGCCGCGGCTGTGCCGCGAGCGGTTCCCCGTGTGGGGCAACCGGCTGCTGTGGCTGCAGGCCGAGGTCGTGGTGCTCGCCACGGACCTGGCCGAGTTCGTGGGCGCGGCGATCGGCATGCGGCTGCTGTTCGGCATGCCGGTCGCGCTGTCGGCCGTGGTGACCGCGGCGGCGTCCCTGCTGCTGCTCGAGCTGCGCCGCCGGGGCAGGACGCGCCCGTTCGAGCTCGCGAGCGCCGCCGCGCTGCTGCTGGTGGGCGCGGGGATCGGCTACGACGTGCTGGTCACCGGGCACCAGTCGGCGGCCGGGCTCGCCGCCGGGCTGCTGCCGGTCCTGGACGGGCACGCCTCGCTGGTCCTGGCGATGGGGATCGTCGGCGCCACCGTGATGCCGCACGCCGTCTACCTGCACTCGGCGCTGGTGCAGGGGCACGACGCCGCCTCCGACGCCGCCTGGCGGCAGCCGGCGCTCATCCGCAGGGCCGTGCGGCTGGACTGCGTGCTCGCCCTCGGCGTCGCCACCGTCGTCAACACCTCCATGGTGGCGCTCGGCGCCGGGCTCGGCGCCGCGACGGGCGGGCGGTGGGCCGGGGACCTGCTGGAGGCGCACGCCGAGCTGGCCTCCCGCGTCGGCGGAGCGGCGGCCCTGGCGTTCGCCGTGGCCCTGCTGTCCTCGGGCGTCTCCTCCTCCGGGGTCGGCACGCTGGCCGGCGACGTCGTCATGCAGGGGTTCCTCGGCCGGCGGGTGCCCGTCCACGCGCGCCGGCTGGTGACGATGGCACCCGCCGTGGCCGCCCTGCTCCTCGGGGCGTCGCTGACCGGGCTGCTCATCGCCAGCCAGGTGGTCATCTCGCTGGGCGTGCCGGTGGCGCTGTTCCTGCTGGTGCTGTTCTGCCGCGACCGCTCGGTGATGGGGCCGCTGGTCAACGCCCCGCTCACCACCCGCGTCGCGGGCGCGGCAGGAGGGGTGGTCGCGCTGCTCGGCTGCGTCCTGGCGCTCACCACCGTCGTCGGACACTGACCCGCGGGCGACGACGCGGGCCCCGCTCGACGCCGCCGGCGGATCCGCCGGGGCGCGCAGGAAAGGAGACGCCATGGACCGCACCGCGTACGAGAGGGTTCCCCAGCCGCAGCGCGACGGCGAGGGAGGGACGGACACGGGGCCGAGGAACCTCGAACTCGACCGGCAGAACCCCGACCTGCTCACCCCGCCGCCGACCGACAGCGGCACCCTGCCCAACATGAAGTTCTCCTTCTCCATGGCCCACACCCGGATCGAGGAGGGCGGGTGGGCGCGCGAGGTGACGCGGCGGGAGCTGCCGGTCGCCACGACACTGGCCGGGGTGAACATGAAGCTCAACGCGGGCGCCTACCGCGAGCTGCACTGGCACAAGCAGGCGGAGTGGGCCTACGTCCTGGAGGGGAGCTGCCGGATCGGCGCGGTGGACCAGGAGGGACGCAACTTCCTCGACGACGTGCGGCGGGGGGACCTGTGGTTCTTCCCCAAGGGCGTTCCCCACCACATCCAGGCCCTGGACGAGGGCGTGGAGTTCCTGCTGGTGTTCGACGACGGCGACTTCTCGGAGAACTCGACCTTCCTGGTCAGCGACTGGTTCGCGCACACGCCGAGGAGCGTGCTGGCCAAGAACTTCGGCTGGCCGTCCGGGCGGCTCGGGAGCCTGCCGGAGAAGGAGAGGTACATCTTCCCCGGGCAGGTGCCGCCGCCGCTGGAGTCCGACCGGGTCGTGAGCCCGACCGGCGACGTGCCGCGCTCCTTCACCCACCGCATGCTCGCCCAGGAACCGCTCCGCTTCGACGGGGGCCGGGTGCGCGTCGCCGACAACGTGACCTTCGCCGCGGCCACCACGATCTGCGCGGCGCTGGTGGAGCTGGAGCCCGGCGGCCTGCGGGAGATGCACTGGCATCCCACCAATGACGAGTGGCAGTACTACATCTCCGGTTTCGGGCGTATGGGGGTGTTCGCGGCTTCGGGGATGGCCCGCACGTTCGACTTCCAGGCCGGGGACGTCGGGTACGTGCCGTTCGCCTTCGGCCACTACATCGAGAACCTGGGCGACGAGCCGCTGGTGTTCCTGGAGATGTTCCGCGATCCGTACTTCGCCGACGTCTCGGCGGCGCAGTGGCTGGCCAACACCCCGGCGCAGGTCGGCGCGGACACGCTGAACCTCCCGCGCGAGTGGATCGAGGCGCTGCCCAAGGACAAGCACAGCCTCGTGCGGTGACGGCCCTCGGCGCCGGCGATGCGCGAGGATGGTGCCCGTCCGATCACCCGGAAGACACGGCTGGAGTCATGATGGCGAGCGAGCCGCCGCAGGATCCGTTCCACCGCAGGCTGCACCACATCGTCCCGGCGGGGCTGAGCGCGGAGACCGCGCAGACCGGCGGCATGGTGCGGCGCGCGGCGATCAGCGGGGCGAGCGTCGGCTCGTCCCGGCTGTGGATGGGGCAGACGCACGTCGCGCCCTCCACCGTGTCGGCCAACCACCACCACGGCGAGTCCGAGACGGCCATCTACGTGGTCAGCGGCACGCCGTCGTTCGTCTTCCTCGACATGGAGGGGGACGAGCCGCGCGAGGTGCGCATCGACGCCAAGCCCGGGGACTACGTCTTCGTGCCGCCGTTCGTGCCGCACCGCGAGGAGAACCCCGATCCGGAGTCCGAGGCCGTGGTGGTGATCGCGCGCAGCACGCAGGAGGCCGTCGTCGTCAACCTGGACGAGCTGCGCTGGGGCTGAGGAGACCCGTTTATCGGCGGAACGGATGTCCGGAACCGGACAGCGGCGTCGCCGCCCGGGATATTGACGGCCTTCCCCGGCCGGATTACTTTCTATTAAGAAAGTTTCCTAACTGAAAACGCGCTGGTCCGCAGACGCCTTCCCGCCACCCCCCAGGAGCCACGCATGAACGCGAGAAGATTGGCCGCGACCGCATTCGCCACCGTCCTGGCGACGACCGGGCTGGTGGCCGCCACCGCCACCGGCGCCTCCGCCTCCCCCACCGGCTGCACCTACACCCTCGACCCCATCCCCGGCGAGCACGGAGCCAGCAGCTACTGCTCCGGCGGCACGGGCGAGCACCGCATCTTCGTCATGGAGAAGCACTTCCTGGCCGAGGTGGGCTACATCCCCATCGACGGACCGTGGGTGCCCGCCGGGCAGACCTCCTACACCAGGATCCCCTACCACACGATCGTCCAGATCCGGGTCGACGTGCGCTGACCTCCCGGCACCCTCTCCGGCGCATGCCGGGCCCCTGACCGTGCGGCCCGGCAGAGAAACGTGCGGCGCGGCCAGAGCAGGGCCGCGCCGCACTCATGCGGACGCCCTGCGACGGCCGGAGGGGGCGCCGTCCGCGCTCCAGTGCGCCGGGCGGGCCAGCCACGGGGACAGCCGCGTGGCCGCGTCGCCCCGGGCGGCGTCGAGCTGGGCCTGGATCAGGAAGATCGCGCCGGTCAGATCGGCGCCGCCGAGCTTCGCGCCCCGCAGGTCCGCGCCGAGCAGATCGGCCGATCTCAGGTCGGCGCCCCTGAGGTCCGCGCCGATCAGCAGGGCCCCCCGGAAGTCCGCGCCGCTCAGCCGCGCGTTCCTGAGGCCGGCGCCGGCGAGGTCCGCGCCCGCGTGGTCGGCGTTCCCGCGCCCCGCCCGTGCCAGCGCGCTCGCCGCGCGCAGCGCCGGCGCGGTCTCGCGCCGGAGCGCCGCGACGTCCAGCTCCAGCAGCTCGGCCGGGGAGCCCATGCCGAGGCGCTCGATCGCGGCCAGCCTGCCGCCGATCTCCTCGCGCAGGGGGCGGGCCGCCGGCAGGGCCAGCGCCTCGTTCAGGTACCACAGCAGCTCGTGAAGCTGCCGCATGACGGGGAACACCTCGAACATCCGCGCCCCCGTCCGCGGGTCGCCGCGCCAGTCACGGCCGCCGAAGGTCACCTGCGAGACCTTCTGCCCCGCGCCGAAGCAGTCGAACACCGCGCACCCGGCGAAACCGCGCGGGCGAAGCTCGCGGTGGATCCCGCAGCGGAAGTCCGCGCCGAGGTTCCGGCAGGGTGTTCCGGCCCGCTTGTCGACGGCGAAGTCCGCCGAGGCCGCGAACGGCAGCGCGACGCAGCACAGCGCGAAGCAGCTCGCGCAGTCCGCCCGCAGATCCGGTCTGGCCGCCCTGTCCGGCACCGCGCCCGGCCCCCTTCCGTGCTCTTCCCGCTCTCCGGGAACCGTCGTACCGCCCTCCGATCCCCCTCCCCAGAAGGCTAAGGGCCCCGCGGACCACCCCGTGACACGGCCGTGCCTGACGAAGAACACCTGAGCTTCGCCCGCGCGCTTCCCGCCGGACGCGACGGTGGGTGACGATCGAAGGCACGCGCGGCCCGCGATGGCGGGCGTACGGTGCCGGGCCGCCTCGGGACGCCTTCCCGCGCGGGCGGGCGGGGCCCCGGGCCGCGACACGGGGGACGGGCGCGGCCCCGGCGAGGGCCGCGGCGAGCGGAGAAGGCGGAGATGAGCGAAGAACGCGTCGAGCGGATCGTGGTCGGAGTGGACCATCGAGCGGAGTCACGGGGCGCGCTGGCCTGGGCGGCCGCGGAGGCGTTCCGGCGGGGGGCCGACCTGGTCGTCGTCCACGCCCTGGAGGCGCCTAGCCCCGCGCCGTACGCGCCGGTGGCCCGGCGGGCGGAGGCCGAGCGCCGGCGGGCCCGCGAACGCGCGGCGCTGGACCGGGCGGTCTCGGCCATCGAGCAGCGGTATCCGGGACTGGCCGTGGACCGCCACCTGAGCGGGGACAACCCCGTGCGGGACCTGCTGTGGCACTGCGAGGCCGCGGACCTGCTGGTGGTCGGCTCGGCCCCCGGCGGGCCCGAGACGCACCTCGGCCCGCTGCTGCTGGCCTGCCTGCGCCACGCCCACTGCCCGATCGTCGTCGTCAACGGCGGCGAGGAGTCCTGCGACCGCCCGCTCCCCCGCCCCCGCACCCCTTACGGGGACACCCCGCGCCGTCCGCGCGCCGAGATCCCGGCCACCAGAGGCCCCCGCTTCCTGTGACCGCCGCGACCGGCCCCGCGGCCCTACGCGGGGCCGTCGTCGCGGATCAGCGCGTAGACCGCCGCGTCGCGCCAGGCGCCGTCCCGGAAGTGCGTGTGACGCAGCACGCCTTCCAGGGTGAAGCCCACGCGCTCCAGCGTCTTGCGCTCGGCGAGGTTGCCGCTCTCGGTGAACGCCTCCAGCCGATGTACGCGCGTGTACCTGAACAGGTGGTCCACGAGCGCGCGCTGGGCCAGCGCGCCGATGCCCCTCCCCCGGTGCTCGGGCAGCAGCGCGGCGCCGATCTCGTACCTGGCCCCGAGGTTGTGGGCGGCCACGCCGCTCGCCTGCCAGCTCACCAGGCCCGCCACGGTCCCGTCCGCCAGCTGCACGGCGAGCGCGGTGGAGTGGGGGCTGACGTAGCCGTCCTCCTCCCAGCGACGGCGGCGGGCCCGGGGATCGGTGAACCCGGTCCACAGAAAGGAGCCGGCGGCGTCGGGATCGCGGCCGAGGCGATCGAGGAACCCGAGGTCGTCTTCGGTGAACGCGCGCAACGTCACGGTGTCCGCCACCCGGCCGATGATCGCAAACGCCTCGGACGCCGTCAAACGACCACGATCGCGGGCGCGGTTGGCGGTTAGCGAAACGTAGCGTAGTCGCCTAGTTACGGTAATGAATCGACGCAGTACAACAAAGCGTGTAAGTCACACGATGGTCGCTCCGCATCCGCGGACCCGTCCTCCGCACCGCCGCCGGCGTCCAGGCCGTGTCCTCTCGTCCGTCCACGACCCCGAAGGCAGGTGCCGTGAATCCCGTTCCGCACGCCCCGAAACCGGAGAGCGCCTCGGAGCCCGCCGCCGCGCCGTCCCCGGCGGCCTCGCCGCCCGCCCCGGGGCGGATGCGGCAGCGCGTGGTGGGGCTGATGGGCCCCGCGTTCGTGGCCGCCGTCGCGTACGTCGACCCCGGGAACTTCGCGACCAACGTCGAGGGCGGCACGCGGTTCGGGTTCCTGCTGCTGTGGGTGGTGCTGACCGCCAACGTCGTCGCGATGCTGCTCCAGTACCTGTCGGCCAAGCTCGGCATCGCCACCGGGCGCAGCCTGCCCGAGCTGTGCCGGGAACGGTATCCCCGGCCGGTCGTCTGGGGGCTGTGGCTCCAGGCGGAGATCGTGGTGATCATGACGGACCTGGCCGAGTTCATCGGCGGCGCGGTGGCGCTGAACCTGCTGTTCGGGCTGCCCATGCTGCAGGGCGGCGTCCTCATCGCGGTCGCGTCGTTCGTGGTGCTGGCCGTGCGGTCGGCGCGGCACCGCAGGTTCGAGGCGGCCATCACCGCGCTGCTGGCCGTCGTCGTGGGGGCGTTCCTGTACCAGACGCTGAGCGCGCCGGTGCCGTACGGCGAGCTGGCGGGCGGGCTGGCGCCCCGGTTCGACGGGGCCGCGAGCGTGCTGCTCGCGGCCGGGATCGTCGGCGCGACGGTCATGCCCCATGCCGTCTACCTGCACTCGGCGCTCACCCAGGAACGGTTCGCGGGCATGGGCGAGCCTCAGCGGAGCATCCTGCTGCGCGCGCAGCGGTTCGACGTCGTGCTCGCCATGGGCGTGGCCGGGCTCGTCAACATGGCGATGCTGGTGTCGGCGGCCACCCTGCTGCGCGGCACGGGCGCGGAGCCGACCCTGCACGGCGCCTTCGACCGGTTCGCCGAGGGCTCGGGGGCGCTCACCGCGCTGCTGTTCGGCGTCGCGCTGCTGGCCTCGGGCCTGGCCTCCTCCAGCGTCGGGGTGTACGCCGGGCAGATCGTGATGCAGGGCTTCCTGCGCCGCAGGATCCCGCTGTGGGCGCGGCGGCTGGTCGCGGTGGTGCCGGCCCTGGCCGTGCTGGCGTTCGGCGTCGACCCGACGCACGCGCTCGTGCTGAGCCAGGTGGTGCTGTCGTTCGGCATCCCCTTCGCGCTGGTCCCGCTGGTGCTGCTGACCCGCCGCGCGGAGGTGATGGGCCCGTGGGTGAACCGGGGGGCCACGACGCTGGCCGCCGCCTGCGCCTCCGCGGTGATCATCACGCTGAACGTCGTCCTGGTCGCCCTGGTCGGCCCCTCCTTGTGAGAAGAAGCGCGCCCTGCCGGTAAGGTCCGGATGCATGGAGATCAGGCGGCTGGGGAAGGGCGACGAGGAGCGGCTGCGCGAGATCAGGCTGAGGGCGCTCGAGGACGCCCCCTCGGCCTTCGCCTCGACGCTCGACCGCGAGCGCGCCTTCGGCCCGGAGGTATGGGCCGAGCGGGTGGCCGGGAAGGACTCGGCGGTGTTCCTCGCCGAGGACGGCGGCCGGCCGGTCGGGACGGCCACGGGCTTCGTGAGCGAGCTTCCCGGCACCGTGCACCTGGTCGGCATGTGGGTGGACCCGGCCGCCCGCGGCTCAGGCGCCGCCGACCACCTGATCGCGACGGTGCTGGAGTGGGCGCGGGAGCGCGGCGCGCGCGAGGTCGAGCTGTGGGTGACCGTCCCCAACGACCGGGCCCGCGCGCTGTACACCCGGCACGGCTTCTCCCCGACCGGCGAGCGGCAGCCGCTGCCGTCCGACCCCGCCGTCCTGGAGGACCGTTTCACGCTCGCGCTGGCCGCGCCCGAGACGGCGGACTCGGCGGAGCGGTAGCCGCGGCGCAGGCGCCGTGCGCGGGCGACCGGCGCGGGTCCGCGCGGGGTAGGTTGGCCGGGCAGGTCCCCGAGCGAGGAGGGCGCGATGCCGGCCGCCGAGATCCAGATGCTCCCTTCCGCCGCGGGCCACGACCCCGCGCTCGTGGCCGGGCTCACCGAGCTCGTCAACCAGGTGTACGCCGTGGCGGAGCGGGGCCTGTGGGCCGAGGGCGCCGCCCGGACCACGGCCGGCGAGATGGCGGAGCTGGTCGCCGCCGGCGAGATCGCCGTGGCCCGGGTGTCGGGCGAGATCGCGGGCGGGGTGCGGGTGCGGCGGCTGGAGAGCGGGGAGGGCGAGTTCGGCATGCTGGTGTCGGCGCCGGCCCACCGCGGGTCCGGCGTGGGACGCGAGCTGGTCCGCTTCGCCGAGGACCTGAGCCGCGGCCGCGGGCTCGCCGCCATGCGGCTGGAGCTGCTGGTCCCGCGCGACTGGAGGCACCCGGGCAAGGTCTTCCTGCGGGAGTGGTACACCCGCCGCGGCTACCGTCTCGCGGGCACGCGCGACGTCACCGACGGCCACCCGCACCTGGCCCCGCTGCTGGCCACCCCCTGCGACATCCACGTCTACCGCAAGCCCCTGACCACCACCTGAGCCACCGCACCGCCGCCCCGGCCGCCTGAGAGCCGGGGCGGGGAGGTTCAGGCGACGGGGACGTCGGCGGGGGTGCGGACGGTGGTGAAGGGGACGGGGCGGCGCAGCCGGAAGCCCAGGGTCTCGTACAGGCGGATCGCCGTGGTGTTGGCAGCGGCGGCGTGCAGGCACGGCGTCTCGCCACGGGCCCGGATCCCCGCGGCCACGGCCAGCACCAGCCGGGACGCCAGCCCCTTCCCCCGGTGCCCGGGGTCGGTGCACACGGCGCTGATCTCGGTCCAGCCCTTCGGGCGCAGCCGTTCGCCGGCCATCGCCACCAGCGCGCCGCCGTGCCGGATGCCGAGGTAGGTCCCCATCTCGACCGTGCGGGGCAGGAACGGGCCCGGCCTGCACCGCGCGACGAGGTCGAGCATCTCGGGCACGTCCGCCGCCCCGAGCCGTACGGCCTCGGGCTCGGGCGTGCCCGTGACGTCCTCGCCGGTCAGCTGCACGCCCGGGACCTCGGTGACGACCTCCCAGCCGTCCGGCGGCGGGAGTTCCACCCCCGCGAGCGGGACGAGCCCGCCGGGGCCGGCCAGCGCCGCCATGTCGGCCCAGTCGGCGGCCTCCGGCTGCGGCGGCAGCGCGACGAACGGGGAGACGTCCGGCGGGTAGCGCAGCGCGTTGCCGCGCCGCTCGGCGAGGCGGGCGTGCGCGCCGGTCAGCGACGACCAGGCGGGATAATCCAAGGGATGCGGATCAGTCACCGGGGACCTCGATGACGATCTTGCCTCGGGCGTGTCCCTCCTCCACCGCCCGCAGCGCCGTCGACGCCTCCGAGAGAGGATGGGTGGCGGTGACGAACGGCCGCAGCACCCCCTGCTCCACCAGCGCCGCCACCTCCTCCAGCACCTCGCGGCTCCGGGCCCGCTCCACCGGGGAGCCGCCGAGCCGCGCCACGGTCTCCCGGTCCGCGGCGGTGATCAGCTTGGACCGGTCGTCGAGCGCTTCGGCGGCCTCCTCGAGCGCGGCGCCGCCGACCAGGTCGTAGACGGCCTGGACTCCGCCGGGCGCGGCGGCCCGCACCCGTTCCGCCAGCCCCGGGCCCGGCTCGACGTAGGTGACGCCGAGGGACTCGACGAACTCCTTCTTGGCGACGCTCGCGGTGCCGACGACGGTGAGCCCGGCGTGCCGGGCGATCTGCGCGGCCGCCACGCCCACGCCCCCGCCGACGCCGGTGATCAGCAGCGTGGCGCCGGGCGGCAGCCCGAGCTGGTGCACGCCGTCGTAGGCGGTGGCCGCGGCCACGGGCAGCGTCGCGGCGTCGGCGAACGAGACGGCCTCGGGCTTGCGGCCGGTGGTCTCCGCGGGGAGCAGGGTGTACTCGGCGTAGCCCCCGGTGAGAGGGTTGCCGAAGACCGCGTCGCCGGGGGCGAACCCCTCGACGCCCTCGCCGGCCTCCACCACGACCCCGGCGACCTCAGAGCCGATCACCGCCGGGAACTCGACCGGCGCGAACGCCGCCAGGTAGCCCGCGCGCCGTTTCCAGTCGACGGGGTTGACGCCGGCGGCGCGCACGGCGACCAGCAGCTCGCCCGGCCCGGGGACCGGCCGGGGGAGGTCGGTGAGGCTCTCCGTCTCAGGTCCGCCGTACCGCGTGAAGACGTACGCCTTCGGCATGTGACTCCTCCAGAATCCATGGTTTTCCCGCAGGGATGGTAGAGATAAGCGCACCGGGGCCGCGGTTATTCCGCCCGGCGCCGCCGGCGGCCGGGACGGGCATCACCAGGTGCAGGACGGTGGCGGGCGGGCAAGGGACCTACCATGTGTCGCCCATCTTCCCAGGAGGCCGAGTGAACGGAACATGGTGGCAGGACGCCGTCATCTACCAGGTGTATCTGCGCTCCTTCGCCGACACCGACGGCGACGGCGTCGGCGACCTGGAAGGGCTCCGCCGGCGGCTGGACTACCTCAGGTCCCTCGGCGTGGACGGCCTCTGGCTCAACCCCATCTACCCCTCCCCCGGCGCCGACCACGGCTACGACGTGTCCGACTACACCGGCATCGACGCCCGGTACGGCGGCCTGCCCGCCTTCGACCGGACGCTCGCCGACGCGCACGCCCGCGGCCTGAAGGTGCTCATGGACCTGGTGCCGAACCACTGCTCGGCCGAGCACCCGTGGTTCCAGGCGGCGCTCGCGGGCGACGCCGCGGCCCGCGAGCGGTTCATCTTCCGCCCCGGCGTCGGGGACCTGCCGCCGAACAACTGGCGGTCGGCGTTCGGCGGTCCCGCCTGGACCAGGGCCGGCGACGAGTGGTACCTGCACAGCTTCGACCGCGGGCAGCCCGACTTCAACTGGCGCAACCCCGAGGTCGCCGCCTACTTCGAGGAGGTGCTGCGGTTCTGGTTCGACCGCGGGGTGGACGGGATGCGCATCGACGTGGCGCACATGCTGTTCAAGCACGCCGACCTGCCCGACTGGCCGAACTACCCCGAGTACAACATCCTCGCCCAGAACCAGCCCGAGGTGCACGACGTGCTGCGCCGCTGGCGCAAGATCGCCGACGGGTACGGCCGCGACCTCACGCTGGTCGGCGAGATCTGGGTGCCCACGATCGACGACCTGGCCCTCTACCTGCGTCCCGACGAGTTGCCCCAGGCGTTCTACTTCGACCTGCTGCTGTGCCCGTGGGACGCCGCCCGGTTCCACACCTCGATCAGCGGCGGCCTGGAGCAGATCGCCGCCACCGGCGCGTCCATCACCTGGACGCTGGCCAACCACGACGTGCACCGCGCGGTCAGCCGGTACGGCCTGACGTCCTACACGGGCGGGCCGCCCACGCGGCCGAGGGGCGAGGTCGACGTCCCGCTCGGGGTGCGCCGGGCGCGGGCCGCGATGATGCTGGTGCTGGCGCTGCCCGGATCGGTCTACCTCTACCAGGGCGAGGAGGCCGGGCTCCCCGAGGTGATGGACCTGCCCGACGAGGCACGGCAGGACCCGGCCTGGCTGCGCTCGGGCACCGCCGACTACGGGCGGGACGGCTGCCGCGTCCCCCTCCCCTGGACCGCCGCCGGCCCCTCGTTCGGCTTCTCCTCCTCCGGCGACACGTGGCTGCCGCAGCCGGACTGGTTCGCCGGCTTCGCCATCGAGTCGCAGATCGGGACGCCCGGCTCGACGTGGGATCTGCACCGGCGGGCCCTGGAGGTCCGGCGCGGCATCGGCGGCCCGCTGGAATGGGTGCCCGCCGGCCGCTCCGACGTCGTCGCGTTCCGGCGCGGCGACCTGGTCAGCGTCACGGTCTTCGGCGCCGAGCCGTACGAGGCGCCGTGGGGGGAACCGGTCCTGGCCTCGGACGACGCCGCCCCGGGCAGGGTGGCCCCGTCCACCACCGCCTGGTTCAGGACCTGACCGAAGGCCGCCAGGCACGCGGGCAGCCACGCCGCGCCGGCCGGCGCCGCGCCGTACAGGACGCCCGCGGCCAGGAAGCCCGTGGCGTGGCCGCGGCGATCACCACCAGCGCGCGGCCCGCGCGCCGGGGCCTCGCGGGCCGGTCACGCCTCCTCCCCGCGGCCCCAGGGGGCGAGCCCGGCGTAGGACGGCCGCCACGCGTCGTGGTAGTCCGCGCGCACCTGCTCGGGCATGGCGTCGAGTATCCGCGCGGCGCGCTCGGCGGCCATGCCGTCCAGCACCCACGGCAGGTAGCGGGGAACGTCCGTGCCGATACGGGCGCGGTGCTCCTCGCCGAAGCGCCGCCATCGCGCCTCGCCCAGCGTCGCGCCGATGAGCGGCAACGCCTCGGCCTCCTCGTGGCGCAGGTGCCCGGTCAGCGTCGTGACCAGGGCGTCGGTGAGCCCGCCGAGCCGCTCGGGCCCGGACTCGCGGTCGGCGAGGGCGGCGTCGACGGCGTGCAGCAGCGGGTCGATGGCGCCGTGCTCGGCCTCCATGGCGTCCAGCAGGGCCAGGTCGTCGGGCCGGCCCGCCAGAACTCGCTGCATGTCCGGCCACAGGACGTCGTCCTCGGTCGTGTGGTGGACGCGCAGGTAGCTCTTGAACATCTCCCATCCGGCGGCGGCGCGCAGCAGGCGGCGGGGGTCGTCGTCCCCGCGGGCGGTGATGCGGGCGACGCGCTCGGCGTCGCGCCGGAGGGCGTCGTGCGTCGCGTACATCATCGTCATGTCGAGGCGGGCGGTCGTGCCGGTCATGGCGGTCTCCAGTCCTGGCCTGTGCCGGATCCTTGTTCGTCCGGCCGTCCGGGCTCGACGCTAATCGTCCATTTGATTAACTGTCAACATGCCAACTAATTCACTGCCAACCATCAACCAGCCAACCATCACGGCTTCGGTAAGGTGTGGGGACGGAGGTGGCGCGTGCGGCGAGACGGCGAGGCGGAGCCCGCGGAGGACACGACCCTGACCGCGCTGCTCGGCCTCTCGGTGGGGAACATGCTGCGCCGGGTGTTCATGCTGTTCACCGCCGAGGCCATGCGCGAGGGCCCGCAGTCACGTGACTTCGTCGTCCTCGACACGCTCGCCGACCAGGACGGCCACTCCCAGCAGGACCTGGCGGAGAAGCTCGGCATCAACCGCACGATCATGGTGCGGCTCATCGACCGGCTGGAGGAGGCCGGGCACGTCACCCGGACGCGCAACCCGGCGAACCGGCGCTCCTACGTTCTGACGCTCACCCCGGCCGGGCGGGCGGCGCGCGACGCCATGCGGCGGCCGGTGTCCGACCGGGACGCCCGCGTCACCGCGGCGCTGACCTCGAAGGAGCGCGCGCGGCTCGCCGCGCTGCTCGCCAAGATGCTCCCCGAGCCGGAGTCCCCGGCCGTCCAGAGCATCGAGTACCTGGTCACCCAGGCGTACCACCGGCTGCGCCGGCAGGGCGACGTGCTGCTGTCCGGCGCCGGCCTGCGCACCCGCCACTTCGGCCCGCTGTCCGCGCTCGCCCTGCTCGCGCCGTGCCCGCAGCAGGAGCTCGCCCGCCACCTGAACATCACCGAGCCGTCCGCGGCCCAGGTGATCGACGAACTGGCCGAGGCGGGTCTCGTCACCCGCGGCCGGGACCCGCGCGACCGCCGCCGCTACGCCCTGGAGCTCACCCCGCTCGGGCGCGACCGCCTGACCGACGTCCGCGCCGCGATGGTGGGCCTGCGCGCCGAAGTCATCGGCCTCCTCGGCGCCGCCCCCGAGGAGGAACTGCGCGCGCTGCTGACCAAGCTGCTGTCCCCCGCACCCGGCGCGCCCCGCGCCTGAGCGCCGGGGCGCGTCGACGCGACGGAGCTCCGGCGGATGACGGCGACCTCGCGGGTCGCCCTCACCGGCCGGAGCTCCTGGGCGCCGCGAAGGTCAGCGCACGACGCGGGCGAACCTGCGCAGTTCCTCGGTGAACAGTTCCGGCTGCTCGAAGGCGGCGAAGTGGCCGCCGCGCTCGGGCTTGTTCCAGTACCGCAGGTCGTGGTACACGCGCTCACCCCAGATCCGCGGCGGCCGGTACAGCTCCTTGGGGAACACGCTGACGCCGACCGGCAGGTCCAGCTCCTGGGTGACGTAGTCGGTGGCGAGGCCGTCCCAGTACAGCCGGGCGGCGGACGCCACGTTGTCGGGCACCCAGTACATCATGATGGTGTCGAGGATCTGGTCGTAGCTCCAGATGCCCTCGGGGTTCCTGCCGCTGTCGCTCCACAGGGCGAGCTTCTCGTAGATCCAGCCCGCCAGGCCGGTCGGAGAGTCGGTCAGGCCGTAGCTCCACGTCTGCGGCTCGGTCCGCATCGCCTGCGAGAAGGCCGCGCCGTTGGCCCCGTGCTCGGCGATCTGCGCGAGGGCCTCCTGCTCCTCCGGCGTCGGCTCGCCCACCAGCGGCGCGTTCATCAGCATCGGGAAGTTCAGGTGGACGGCGGCGAGCTCCCTCGGCCGGAGCTTGCCCATGAAGGTGGCGACGCAGCCGCCCCAGTCACCGCCCTGCGAGATGTAGCGCTGGTAGCCGAGCCGCCGCATGAGCACGATCCAGGCCTTGGCGATACGGGCGGAGTTCCAGCCGGTCACCTCCGGCTTGCCGGAGAAGCCGAACCCGGGCAGGGAGGGCACGACGACGTGGAACGCGTCCTCGGGCCGCCCGCCGTAGCGGGTGGGGTCGGTGAGCGGTCCGATGATGTCCAGGAAGTCGACGACCGAACCCGGCCAGCCGTGCGAGAGGATGATCGGCGTGGCGTCGCGGTGCGGGGACCGCGCGTGCAGGAAGTGGACGGCCACACCGTCGATGAGCGTGCGGTACTGGCCGACGGCGTTGAGCCGGTTCTCCAGGCGCCGCCAGTCGTAGCGGGTGCGCCAGTACTCGGTCAGCTTTTGCAGGCGGCGCAGCGGCGTGCCCTGCGACCAGTCGGTCACCAGCTCTTCGCCGGGCCAGCGGATGTTCGCCAGCCGGTTGCGCAGGTCGGTCAGGACCGACGCGGGGACGTGCAGGCGTAACGGGGTGATCGCCTCGGTGGCGGGCGGCAGGTCCAGTCCCCCCGCCGTCACCGTGGCCGACTCGGCGAGCGCCGACGAGGCCTGGGACACCGCCCAGACCGGCGGTGCCGCCGCCACCGTCGTCGCCACGAGACCTTTCAGCACTCCACGCCGTGACGTGGCGTGCTCTTCCTTCGACATGTACGCTCCCTTGCCCGCGCCGGCCGCGGCCGGCGACGAGAGAACCCGTGCTAGACGACATGGACGCTAGAAAGGCGGCGTTGCGGAGACAAGAGAGAAGGGCGGGGCTCTGGGGGCACCCCTACGCCCGGACGCGTGGCATCGCGGGCCCGGCCTTGCCGGCATTAACTCTATATAGGTAGAGTTCCGGCCGTGACGCGACGACCCTCACGGCAGACCATGGCCGTGCTGGCGGCCCTGGCCGCCGACCCCGCCGCCTGGCGGTACGGGTACGAGCTCGGGCGCGAGGTGGGGCTGAAGGCGGGTTCGCTGTACCCGATCCTCATGCGCCTGTGCGACCGTGAGCTGCTCGAACACACCTGGGAGGCCGAGGCGCCCCCCGGCCGGCCACCCCGCCACCTGTACCGCCTCACCCCCGCCGGCCTGCGCTACGCCGCCGACCACGCCCCCGCTCCCGGACAGGCCCCGTCGTCCGCCACCGAACACGCCCCTTCGCCTCGCCCGAGGAACGCCTGGTGACCGGCCCCCGGGACAACGTCCCGGCGGACGGGGCCGCGCGGCTGCTGTCGGTGGCGGCGTGGCTGCTGCCGGAGGGACGGGGGCAGTGGGGACCGGCCATGCGGGCCGAGCTGGCCGGGATCGAGCCCGCGCCCGCGCGCTGGCGGTTCGCCCTCGGCTGCCTGCGGGTCGCGCTGACGCGCCCCCGCCTCCTCGGCACCGCCGCGTGCGCGCTGCTCACGCTGGGAGTGATCGCGGCGGCGCTGGTCACGACCGGCGGGGTCGCCTACGGGCCGCTCCGCGACGCCCTCGTCGGACTGGTGGTGGTCCTGCTCGTGCTCGCGTGGCTCGGCCGGCTGCGCGGCCCGCTCGGCCCGGCGGCCCGCGCCGGGACCACCCGGCTGCTGCGGGCGGGCGGCTGCGCTCTGGTGGGCGCGGCGGCCGTGCTCGTCTTCGCCGAGTTCGGCGCGGCGACGGGCCGCGTGGAGGAGAGGGCCTGGGTGGGCCTGCCGATCCTGACCTGCGTCCTCGGCGTCTCCATGACCGCTCTTCTCGCCGTGACGTCCCTCCGGTCGGCCGCGCCCGCGCGCGCCCTGCGGATCGGCGGCGGCTGCGGCGCCGCGGCGGCGACCGCGTTCACGGCGCCCGTGCTGCTGTGGCCTCCGCTGCCCCCGTCCAGCGGCCGGGCGCTCGCGGCGCTCGCGGGCGCCGCCCTGACCGCCATGCTGATCACCGCCAGACGGCCGGTCGACGCCGGGCACGAGGCGGAGGTACCCGGGTCGCAAGGTCCTGGGCCGGAGGGTTCCCAGGTGGAGGATTCCGGGCCCGAGGGTGGCGATCAGGTGCTGATCGCCGGGCTGTGCGCGGCGGTCGTCGCGGCTTTGGCGATCTTCATCGTGGCGGACGGGCTGCTGCAGTTCGCGGCGTCCTGGGTACCGCACACGAGCCCGGCGAACGTCGCCGCCGCCGGCCGTCTCGCCAACGACCGCGCGGGCGCCGAGGACCCCTACTTCGGTCTCCTGGCCCTCGGCGCCCTCCTCGCCACCCTGCTCTGGGCCCTGGCCCGGCGTTCGCCCGTGCCGGAGAGCCTCACTCCCCCGCCCGCCGGCCCGGACGCGACCACGACGGCCTGACACCGATCACGACGCCGCCGCGCGGCGCGCGAGCACGACGGCGAGGCGGTCCATCGACTCCTGGCCGCCTCTTAGCCCGCCGGCGCGGATGATCGCGTCGCGGGCCTCCACCGACGGGTGCACGGTCCGGGCGACGTACTCGGTCCCGCGGTCCGTCTCGAAGAGGCTGACCGTCTCGAGCGCCACGTCCTCGGGCGCGCCCTCGAACGCCCAGGTCCGCACGTACCGCTCCGGCGCCACGACGTCGTGGTGGACGCCGTGGAAGCCCCATTCCAGGCCGTCGGCGTCGATGTTGACGAACCGCCAGAGCCCGCCCGGCCTGAGCTCCATACGGTCCACCCGGGTGGCCATGGAGTGCGGCCCCCACCAGCGCGGCAGCAGCTCGGGGTCGGTGATCGCCCGGAACACGAGCTCTCTCGGGGCGTCGAAGACGCGGGTCATGACGATGTCCTGGCGGCCGGGCTCGATGACGAACTGGGTCTCACTCATGGTGTTCTCCTCGCTGGATACGCTTGATCTCCTGGTCGAGGCGGTCGAGCCGGGCGGCCCAGCGGTCGCGGTAGCGCGTGATCCACTCCGAGGCCGCGTCCAGCGGCTCGGTCTCCAGGCGGCACGGACGCCACTGCGCGTCGCGGCCCCGTGTGATCAGCCCCGCCCTTTCCAGCACCTTCAGGTGCTTGGAGACCGCCTGCAGGCTCATGTCGAACGGCTCGGCCAGTTCGTTGACCGTCGCCTCGCCCTCCGCGAGCCGGGCGAGTATCGCGCGCCTGGTCGGGTCGGCCAGGGCGGCGAAGGTGAGGCTCAGCCGGTCGCCTGGCACGTCAGTGGTCCACGATGGCGCCGCACGAGACGTTGACGGTCGCCGAGGTCATGGTCCTGGCCAGGTCGGAGGCGACGAACGCGGCGACGTTCCCCACGTCGGCCAGGGTGGCGGCCCGTCCGAGCAGCGTCTCGCCGTTCAGCGCGGCGGTGAGCTCCTCCCTGCCCGGGAAGTCTTCCGGCAGGCTCTCCGGCACGCCGCCCGTGACCATGGTGACGACGCGGACGCCGTGCTTCCCGGCCTCGCACGCCCATTGCCTGCGCAGGCCCTCCAGCGCGTCGAGCGCGACCTTGAACCCGCCGAGCCCCGGAACGGTCTGGGGGCCGCCGCCGCCGAACAACAGGATCACCCCGGACCCGCGGGGGATCATGTGCCGGACCGCCGCCCTGGTGGTCAGGAAGTGCGTGCGCGTGGCGGTCAGGATCGGCCGGACGAACTCCTCCGCGGTGATCTCCATCAGCGGCTTCTGCACGTCCTGGACGTCGATGGCGTTGAAGCAGACGTCGATCCCGCCGGCCCGCGCGGCCACCGCGGCGGCGAAGGTCTCGACGGCGTCCTCGTCCAGCGCGTCGACCTCGGCGGTCTCGGCCGCGCCCCCGGCGGCGCGAATGTCGGCGGCGACCTTCCCCAGGGTGGCCCCGGTGCGCCCGGCGAGGAAGACCCGCGCCCCCTCACGCGCGAAGGCCCTGGCCACCGCGCCCCCGATCGTCCCGCCCGCGCCGTACACGACGGCGACCTTGTTCTCCAGGAGCATTGCGTTCAACCTTTCGGTTTATCAACCTTGAGGTTGAGTAAGGTACCTGACGAGGGCGGGCGCCGTCCAGCCCTCCGGGGGACGGAGCCCTGCCCCGCGGCCGGCGCGTCAGTTCCCGAGATCGGGGAACTGGTCGTCACGCCACTCGGCGCCGCCGCCGCCTTCGGCGGCCCGGTCGTCCTCGCGGGCCCGGAGCTCCACCCGGCGGATCTTCCCGGAGAGCGTCTTGGGCAGCTCGGCGAACTCGATCCGCCGGACCCGCTGGTAGGGCGCCAGGTTCCGGCGGGCGTGCCGGAGGATCGAGTGCGCGGTCTCCCGCGTCGGCTCGTGCCCGGGCGCCAGCGCTATGTACGCCTTGGGAACGGCGAGCCGCACCGGGTCCGGGGCCGGGACCACGGCGGCCTCGGCGACCGCCGGGTGTTCGATCAGCACCGACTCCAGCTCGAACGGGCTGATCTTGTAGTCGCTGGCCTTGAACACGTCGTCCGTCCGGCCGACGTAGGTGATGTACCCGTCGGCGTCGATGCCGGCCACGTCGCCCGTGTGGTAGTAGCCGCCCGCCAGTGCCGCGGTCGTGTGCAGCGGGTCGTCCCGGTAGCCGCGCATCAAGGGCAGCGGCGCCTGGGAGAGGTCCAGGCAGATCTCGCCCTCCCCCGGGCCGTCCAGCGGGCGGCCGCCGACCGGATCGACCAGCACCACCGGCACGCCGGGCAGCGGGCGGCCCATCGACCCCGGCCGCACCGGCGAGCCGGGGGTGTTGCCGATCTGGGCGGTGGTCTCGGTCTGCCCGAACCCGTCCCGGATCGTCAGGCCCCACGCGCGGCGTACCCGCGTGATCACCTCGGGATTGAGCGGCTCCCCCGCTCCGGCCACCTCGCGCAGCGCGGCCGGACGCTCCCCCAGGTCGGCGTTGATCAGCATGCGCCACACCGTCGGCGGCGCGCAGAACGTGCTGACCCGCCGCTCGCGCAACAGGTCCAGGAGCGCGGCGGCGTCGAAGCGCCGGTAGTTGTGGACGAACACGGTCGCCTCGGCGATCCACGGCGCGAAGAAGCAGGACCACGAGTGCTTCGCCCATCCGGGCGAGGAGATGTTCAGGTGCACGTCGCCGGGCCGCAGCCCGAGGAAGTACAAGGTGGTCAGGTGTCCCACCGGATAGGAGACCTGCGTGTGCTCGACGAGCTTGGGGCGCGACGTCGTCCCCGAGGTGAAGTACAGCAGCAGCGGGTCGTCCGGCGCCGTGCCCGGATGGGCGGCCGGGACGTGCTCCAGCTCGCGGGCGCCGCGCAGGTCGGCCCAGCCGGGCGCCCCGCCCACGCTGACGCGGCCGTAGTCGCCGGGCGCCCGCTCGAACCGCGCGGTGTCCGCGGCGTTGCAGATCACGTGCCGCACACGGCCGCGCGTGATCCGGTCGGCGAGGTCGGCGGCGGCGATCGCGCCGGTCGTGGGCACGATCACCGCCCCCAGCTTCATGAGCGCGAGCGTGGACTCCCACAGCTCGACCTGGTTGCCGAGCATCAGCAGCACCGGGTCCCGCCGGCCGACCCCGTGGGCGGCCAGCCACGCCGCCAGCCGGTCGGAGTCCCGTGACATCTCGGCGAAGGTGCGGGACGTCGTGGACCCGTCCTCCTCGGCGACGATGAGCGCGGGCCGGTCGTTGCCGCGCGCGATGGCGTCGAACCAGTCCACCGCCCAGTTGAACCGGTCCCCCAGCTCCGGCCAGCGGAACTCCGCCACCGCACGAGGAAGATCCTCACGGAGCGCCATCAGCAGGTCCCGGGCGGCGCGGTAGGCGTCGGTCACGTGCATCGGACACTCCTTCGTCTCGATCCACCGCTGGTCCCCCTCCGTTCGCGCGTCGCGCGCACGGACCAGACCATCGTGCGGGAAGACCGGCCCAGAACTCCAGGCCGGCCGCCGCACGGGGAGCGCCCTGGCCGCGGCCGCGTCGTGCCCCGGTCAGGCGCGCGGGAGCAGCCGCCACAACCGGCCGCAGGCGACGGCTCCGCCGATCCAGAGGACGTAGACGAGCGGGCTCCACGCGCCGCCGACGTGGCTGGCGTGCCCCTGGTCGAAGGTGTAGGTGATGGCGGACTGCAGGTAGCTGACGCCGCGCCAGGTGTAGGTGCCGGTGGCGTGGGGGTCGGCCGCGGTGATGGCCCGCTCGTAGGCCCCGGCCGCCTCGGAGAGGAAGAAGTTCAGCAGCAGCGGGACACCGCCGAGGAAGTAGACGGCGGCGATCCAGGAGTGCCGCCGGCGTCCGAGTTCGGCGTCGAGGTACTCCGCGGCCAGCCGGCGACTGCCGCCCAGGCGCTTCAGCGCCGCCGACGTCCCGACGTCGCGGGACGCCTCCAGCAGGTTGGCGCGGACCTCGCGGCGCTTGGCGACGCGCGAGTGGTGCGGCAGGTCGTAGAGTTGCTGGTCCAGCGTCCACACGAGGCGCTCGATGCGCAGGCGGTCGAATAAGGTCACGGGGTGCGTCATGTCGGCGTCCCTTCCGGGTCGTTGGGGAGTGGTCTGCGCAGGACCGCGTTGACGCCGTCCACGTGGCGGTTCCACGTGTCGGTCGCGGTCCGCAGGTATCGGTGGCCGTCGGGGGTCAGCCGGTAGTACTTGCGCGCGGGCCCGCTCGGCGACGGGACGAGTCGCGTCGCCAGCCGCCCCTCCCGCTCCAGCCGGGCCAGCGCCGGATACACCGTGCCTTCCAGGACGTCGACGAAGCCCGTTTCGTGCAGCCGCTGCACCACCTCGTACCCGTAGGACTCCCGTTCGGCGAGCAGTCGCAACAGCAGAAGCGACAGGACTCCCTTCAGCAATTGCGGGTCATGGCTTGAGGTCACACTCCTAGACTGTGTCAGGTACTAGATAAAGTCAAGTAGCGGTGCGGAAACGGACAGCGAATGGTCTGGGAAGTGGTCAGGCGAAGAGCCGACACTCAGGGTCCTGCGACGGCGGAGAGGATGCCGCCGCCGGTGCCGTCTCCGTGCCCCTGAGGAAGGCTGATCGTGGCTGAACGCGTGCGCGTGGCCGTGCTGGCGGGTGGGCCGTCCGCCGAGCATGAGGTGTCGCTGCAGTCGGCGCAGGCCGTGCTGGACGCCCTGCCGAGGGATCTGTACGAGCCCGTCGCCGTCATCATCGACCGGCACGGCCGGTGGCCGGTGGAGCTGCGACGCGATGTGGCGGACGTGGTCTTCCCCGTGCTGCACGGGCCGTTCGGCGAGGACGGCGTCGTCCAGGGTCACCTGGAGACGCTGGGCATCCCGTACGTGGGCTGCGGCGTCACGGCCTCCGCCGTGGCCATGGACAAGGTCGCGACGCGGCGGACGCTCCTGGCGGAGGGCATGCCGATCACCCCGTACGTGTGGTTCACCGCGCACGAATGGCGCGCCACCACCGACCACTGGGGTCTGGTGAAGTCGCTCGACTGGCCGATGTACGTCAAACCGGCCAACATGGGGTCCTCCATCGGCATCTCCCGTGTCACCTCCATGGAGGAGCTGCGCGCGGGCGTGGACCTGGCGCTGTCCTACGACCGGGTGGTCATCGTCGAGCAGGGCGTGACCGCACGCGAGCTCATCTGCGGTGTGCTCGGCGGCTACGACACTCCGGACGCCTCGGTGCCCGGCGAGCTCATCGTGCCCGGCGACTGGCTCGACTACGAGGCCAAGTACCTCAGCCGGGCCGAGATCGCCGTCATCCCCGCGACGCTGCCCGAACGCGTGGCCGAGGACGTGCGCGAGCTGTCACTGCGCGCCTTCCGGGCGATCGGCGGCTACGGCCTGTCCCGCGTCGACTTCCTCTATGAGGAGGACACGGGGCGCCTGTACGTGCTGGAGGTCAACACCATGCCCGGCTTCACGTCCCGTTCCGTCTACGCCAGGGCCTGGGCCGCCAGCGGTGTCCCGTACCCCGTCCTGCTGCGCCGCCTCATCGACCTCGCGTTCGCCAGGAGCGGCTCATGATCCCCATGACGCTGGACGAGATCGCGCAGGTCGTCGGGGCGAGCCTGCATGACGTGCGCGACCCGCGGGAGCCGGTGACGGCGCCCTCGGCGGTCGACTCCCGCGAGGTGGCGCCCGGCGGCCTGTTCGCCGCGACGCCCGGCGCCCGCGTCGACGGTCACGACTACGCGGCCCGTGCCATCGAGGGCGGCGCCGTCGCCGTGCTGGCCTCGAGGCCGGTCGGCGTGCCCGCCCTCGTGGTCGAGGACGTCCAGCTCGCGCTCGGCCGGCTGGCCAGGCACGTGCTCGAACACCTCGGCCCGGCCGTGATCGGCCTGACCGGCTCCGTGGGCAAGACCACGACCAAGGACCTGCTGGCCCAGGTGCTCGAACGGCACGCCGCGACGGTCGCCACCGACAGGTCGTTCAACAACGAGCTCGGGCTGCCGCTCACCGTGCTGCGTGCCGACGCCACCACCCGATACCTGGTGCTGGAGATGGGCGCGAGCCGGAAGGGCGACCTGACGTATCTGACCGGGATCGCACCGCCCCAGGTGGGGCTGGTGCTCAATGTCGGCACCGCGCACGCGGAGCGCATGGGAGGCGGGCCGGCCGCCGTGGCCGAGGCCAAAGGCGAGCTGGTCGAGGCGCTTCCTGCGGACGGGTTCGCCCTGCTCAACGCCGACGACCCGTACGTCATGGGCATGGCCGGCCGCACCAGGGCCCGGATCCTGTCGTACGGCGGGTCGGCGCGGGCGCAGGTGCGGGCCGAGGACGTGCGGATGGACGACCGGGCGCGAACCGCGTTCACGCTGGTGACGCCCTCGGGGCGGGCCCCGGTCGCGCTCGACCTCATCGGCGAGCACCAGGTGAGCAACGCCCTGGCCGCCGCCGCCGTCGCCACCGCGCTCGGCCTGGACGTCGCCGAGATCGCCGGCGGGCTGAACGCCGCGCGGCGGCGCTCCCCCGGCCGGCTGGAGATCGTCGAACGCCCTGACGGCGTCACCGTCGTCAACGACGCCTACAACGCCAGCCCCGAATCCATGCGGGCCGGGCTGCGGGCGGTGAAGGCCCTGGCCGGCGCCCGCCGAACCGTCGCCGTGCTCGGCGCGATGGGGCAGCAGGCGGACGCCTCCCGCGCCCGGCACGCCGAGATGGGCCGGCTCGTCGCCGACCTCCGCTTCGACGTGCTGATCGCGGTCGGAGCAGGGGATCCGCTCGCGATGGCGGAGGCGGCGGAGTCCTCGAACCCGGGCGTGGCCGTCCATGCCGCCGAGGACGTGGCCGGGGCCCTCAGGCTGGCCACCGCGCTTGTCGAACCGGGAGACGTGGTGTTCGTCAAGGCGTCCAGCGAGATCGGGCTCGGCGCCCTGGCCCGTGCGCTGGCCGCGCCGCCGAGCTGAGCACGCCCACAAGCCGGGCGAAAGGGAGTTCCATGCGCACTATCGGTCTCATCGGCGGGTTGAGCTGGGAATCGACGGTGATCTACTACCAGATCATCAACCAGCGGGTACGCGAGCGACTCGGCGGCAGCCATTCCGCCAACACCCTCATCTGGTCGGTGGACTACACGACCGTCGAGGATCTCATCTTCGCCGGCCGCTGGGACGAGGTGAGCGCGTTGCTGACCGGCGCGGGCGGGGCACTGGAGGATCTCGGCGCCGACCTCCTGCTCATCTGCAGCAACACCTTCAGCCGGGTGAACGACGACGTGGAGCGGGCCGTGAGCGTTCCCGTGCTGCACATCGCCGACGCCGTGGGCGCCGAGATCGGCGCCAGGGGCATGCGCAGGGTCGGCCTGCTGGGCACCCGCTTCACCATGGAGCAGCCCTTCTACCGGGATCGGCTGGCCGCCCACGGCTTCGACGTGGTCGTCCCGCGGCGTGAGCGGCGGGAACTGGTCCATCGCGTGATCTTCGACGAACTGGTGCGCGGGGTGCTCCGGCCCTCGTCCAGGGACGCCTACGCCCGGATCGTCGATGAGCTCGCGGACGACGGCGCCGAAGGCGTCATCCTCGGCTGCACGGAGATCGAGCTGCTGATCGGTGAGAAGGACTGCGCCATCCCGGTGCTGCCGAGCGCCCGGCTGCACGCGGAGGCGGCGGCCGGCTTCGCGCTCGCCGGCTGACATGCCCTCGGCAGCGTTCGTCGCCGGCACGATGGGGCGGCTCAGGTGGATCGGGGGGCAGTCGGCGCGCCGGTGCCGTACAGCTCCCGGTGCCACAGGTCGGCGCAGACGCGTTCGATGCCGGCCGTCAGATGGCGGCGGTAGGTGGTGAAAGGGAGGCCGAGTCGTTCCGCGGCCAGCTCCTGGGTGGGCGCGCCGTGGAGGAACGTGACGGAAAGCGCCCGGTGGGACTTGACCGAGCGCGGATCCGCACGCAGGTCGTCGATCGCCTGGCGGAGCAGGTCGCCCAGTGCCGTGGCCGGGTTCCGCCCGTCCCGCTCGGCGATCAGCCTGGTGCGCGTCAGCGGGGAGGCGGCCAGCGCGTCCGGCCGCGACAGCCGGCGCAACGCCTTGCGCACCGCCTCGGTGAACTTCTCCTGGGACAGCACCGCCAGCTCCGCCGTCGCGGCACTCGGGCCGCCGGCGGGCCCCGCGACGAGCGGCCGGTTCATCCGCTCCAGCCACGCCCGCGCGGGCACCGCGCGCCAGTCATGAACGAACAGGCCGTAGGCGTCATCCGCCGGCCGCGCGGAGATGTCACGCATCCCGTAGCGCGGTAAACGCTCCATCCACGCGTGGTTCGGATGCCGTATCTCGATATATGACCATGCCATCCGCTCGGACCGCAGGCAATCGCCGATCGCCCGCCACTGGATCAGATCCATCAGCGGCGAGTCGCCGCGGTACCGCGGCGGCGCCCACAGCCGGGCGACCGCCAGATGTTCACCGGCGCGCAACGGCGTGGTGGCACGCGCGTGCGCCCACGCCATGGCCACGATGGGATCGGCCGTCAGCTCCTCCTCGGCGAGGTCCGCCAACCGCAGCCACGCGGAGAACGCCACGGGCTCGCCCGTCGCGGCCCGCCGATACAGCCGGAACGCCTCCGGCCGGCGTTCCGCCCAGAAGGCGGCGCACGCCGCGGACGCCGCGCCGTCCGTGGCCGCCGCGCCCTCCGTGCCTTCCGCCGCCGTCGCCACCCGGAGCAGCGTCCCGAGGTCGTCCTCGCGCAGCGGCTCCTCCTGGAACCCGTCCTCGTCGTGGCGGCCGTGGAACCCGGCCGGCGCTTCCCTGTCGCGGTGCAGGTAGAACAGCGCCGCCACCGCGCCGGGCACCTCCGCGTCGTTCGCCGTGCGCACCTTCTCCGCCAGGTGCGCGTGGACGCGGCCGTGCATCGCCGCGTACCCCTCGGGGTCCCGCCATCGCAGGTCCGTCTCCAGCGCCTCCCGCACCACGTCGTGCGGAAACAGCCCGCGACCGCCCGACTCCACGAACGGCAACCGCCGCAGCCACCGGAACAACGTCCCGGCGTCCTCCGGCGAGGCGGCGCGCAGCAGGTCCTCCGTCGTCGCGTACGCGTGCGCGCAGATCTCCAGGGCGTGCCGATGCGCCGCCGTGGGCGGCTCGCCCACCAGCTGATCCAGCAACGTGGCCACCATGTCCTGACTCGGCGACCAGCGCCCACCGTCCTTCGCCGCCACGGCCGCCCCCAGCAGCAGCGCCAGCGGATGACCACCGGCGAAGGCCAGCAGCGGCGCGCACGATTCGGCCGGCACCCCGGAGAAGTCCAGCAGGGCCCGCGCGTCTCCGGCCCGCAGGCCGCGCAGCGGCAGCACCTCCAGGGTCCCCGCCCATCCCGGATCCGCCCGCCACCGCAGGTCCGGCGGGTTCCGCCCCGCGATCACCACCAGCGCCCCCATGGGCGCCCGCGGCAGGAACCGCTCGCGCAGCCATCCCTCCAGGCCCTGGATTCGTTCGACGCCGTCGATCAGAAGCACCGCGTCCGCGTCGCGGAGCACCGGTTCGGCCTCGGACGCCGCCGGCGACGGCTCCAGCGTGCTCCCGTCCACCAGGGTCGCCGGCCGCCCCGCCACCGCGGCCTCGTGCGCGAATCGCCGCAACAGGGCCGACTTGCCGATGCCGCCGGGACCGTGCACGTACAGAACGCCGCGGCCGTCGCCGCGCAACGCCGCGCCGAAAACGGCGAGCTCTTCCTCCCGCCCCACGAAGGCCATCTCGCGCGCTGCTCGCAGGCGCCATCCCAGCGACCCGGACTTGTTCGTGCTTCCCACTGACATACCCCTAACCCCTGGTCGGACGTCCCGTCGGTCATGGATGGACCCGATCCGGGGCTATGGCCGGTCCCCGTACTCGCTCACGTAGCGCACGCCGGGGTGAGGTCGTCGTCGTGGGGGCGTGCCGCCGCTGTCCGGGCGGTGCTCGAAGTGCCACCACTCGTTGTCGTACATGCGGTAGAGGTCGTAGCGGGCGCCGTGTTCCTCCAGCCAGCGCGCGCCCTCGTGGGGGCGCACGTCCAGCGCGATGCCCCTGACGTGGGGGGATTCCGCCGGTGGCAGCACGAGCATTCGCGCCAGGGCCGGGGAGCCGGAACGGCGCACCTCCTCGTCGAACATCCGTTGCTGGACGAGGGGAGAGCGGTATCCCGAGGTGAGGCCGATGAGCTGGCCGTGACGCCAGAGCGCCTCGGTGCGCGCCGCGGTGAACGCCGCGAGGGCGCCGTCGGTGAGCCCGGTGAGGTCCTCGGCGGGGAATCGCATCCGTAACGCCCAGCGGCCGGCCAGTTCGCGGGCGCCGCGGGGACGGCGGGCGAACGCCGCGGGCAGCAGGAGCACGGCGAGCACCAGCGTGGCCGCGGCGAACAACCGGTCCCGGGGCCGGGACGGGATGGTACGTGGCTCGTTCATGACGAACCACGATCGGCGCCGAATGTGCGCGCGTTATCCGCTGCATGTCATGGTTTATCGACGGCGGCCACGGTGGGCGCCATCGTGACACGACCATGACATGGTGCGGACGAGGCGGGGACACGTCCGGTCGACAGTGGATGGGGTCGACCGGCGGGCGAGTGACGGAGCGTGCGGTGAAACTCGGCAGCGTGGCGCGAGTGTTGTTGATCGAGGACGACCCTGCCGTGCGGGAGGGCCTCGAGCTGGCCCTGACCCGGCACGGGCACCGGGTGCGCGCGGTGGGCTCCGGCGAGCAGGGGCTGGAGCGGCTGCGCGCCGACCTTCCCGACGTCGTCGTGCTCGATCTGATGTTGCCCGGCATGGACGGGTTCGAGGTCTGCCGCCGCATCCGGGCCACCGGTGACGTGCCGATCATCATGCTGACCGCGCGCGGCGACGACATCGACGTGGTGGCCGGGTTGGAGGCGGGCGCCGACGACTACGTGGTCAAGCCGGCGCAGCCCAGGGTGCTGGAGGCGCGCATTCGCGCGGTGCTCCGGCGGGTCGGCCGGGACCAGGCGGAGCTGGAGCGGTATGGGGACCTGACCATCGATCGGGCCGGGCTGGTGGTCTCCCACCGCGGCGTGCCGGTCGGCCTCGCCCCGACCGAGTTGCGCCTGCTGCTCGAGCTCTCCGGCACGCCGGGCCGGGTGCACACCCGCCAGCAGTTGCTGGAGTCGGTGTGGGAGCACGGGTACTTCGGCGACTCGCGCCTCGTGGACGCGTGCGTGCAGCGGTTGCGGGCGAAGATCGAGGACGACTCGGCGGCGCCCGTCTACGTGCAGACGGTACGCGGGTTCGGGTACCGGTTCGGGCCGGTGTGAGGCGCCGGTGACACCTCGGCCGAGCCTGGGGCTGCGTGCCCGGCTGTTGTTCGCGTTCGCGCTGCTGTGCGTGGTCACCGCGGCGGCGGTGACCGGCGGGATCTACGTCGAGGCCCGCAACGCCATCCTGCAGCGGACCCAGGACGCCGCGGTGCAGACGATGAGAAGCCGCCTGCAGGCGCTCTACCCGTTGGGGAATCCGGCGCCGGGCCCGCGCGAGCTCGGCATGATCGCCGGCGCCGTGACCGACGGGAACGACGACGCGGTCGCCATCTACCACGGGACGCGCTCGCTGGCCGGCCGCGACCGGCCATGCCTGCCTCTGCTCAGGCAATGCCGTCATGGCCTGGAGCCCGAGATGATTCCCCAGGGGCTGCGGCGGATGGTGGCCGACGGCGACATCGCGTGGCAACGCGTGGTGTGGCAGGACGAGCCCCTCCTGATCATCGGCACACCGTTGATGATCACCGAGGGGGACCGGCCGACGCGGGCGTCCGGCATCGAGGTCTACATCGCGCACAGCCTGGATTCCGAGCAGCGCAGCATAGACGATCTCACCGCGGTCGCCTGGCGCAACGGCGGGGCGGCCCTGGCGTTCGCGGTCGTCCTCGCGTTGCTCGCCACCCGTGGCGTGCTGGGCCCGGTGCGCGAGCTCGGCCGGGCGGCGCGCCTGCTGGGCCAGGGCGAGATGCGGACCAGGATCGCGGTCCGCGGCTCCGACGAGCTGGCCGACGTGGCGCGCACGTTCAACGACACCGCCGCGGAGCTGGAACGGCACGTCGAGCAGCTCCGCGCGATGGAGGCCGACGCCCGCCGGTTCGTGGCCGACGTGTCCCACGAGCTGCGCACCCCGCTGGCCGCGCTCACCGCGGTCGCCGACGTCCTGGACGAGGAGGCGGCCGGGCTGCCCGAGCCCGCCGGCAGGGCCGCCCGGCTGGTCAGCCAGGAGACGCTCAACCTCACCGGGCTGGTGAACGACCTCATCGAGATCAGCAGGTTCGACTCCGGCGTCGCGGCCCTCGCGCTGAACGACATCGACGTGGCCGAGCTGGTGCGCGCGACCCTGCGTACGCGGGGCTGGTCGGAGGAGGTGCGCACCGAGCTTCCCCCCGGGGTGACGGCACGGCTGGACCCGCGCCGCGTGGACGTCGTCCTCGCGAACATGGTCGGCAACGCCCTGCGGCACGGCGAGCCACCGGTGTCGGTGCGGCTCTCCGCCGACCCGCACTGGATCGCCTTCGAGGTCCGCGACCACGGGCCGGGGCTGGACGAGGCGGTGCTGCCGCACGTGTTCGACCGGTTCTACAAGGCCAGCGCGGCCAGGGCCAGGTCCGAGGGCAGCGGCCTCGGCCTCGCCATCGCGCGGGAGAACGCGCGCCTGCACCGAGGCGACCTCACCGTCGCCAACGCCCCCGACGGCGGCGCCGTGTTCACGCTGCGCCTGCCACGCCGGGCGCACGAACCGGACGGAGGCCCCGAATGAGGACCGGGCTCACCCGCCGCGCGCTCGCCGCGGGTCTCATATCGCTCGTCGCCGTGGCCGGCTGCGGCGTGCAACCCAGCGACGCCATCCGCGCCGGCGACCCGCCGAACGGACCCGTCGCGCCGACCATCGCACCAGACCTGAAGATCACCCTCTACCTGGTGAGGAACGGCCGTCTCAGGGTGGTGACGCGCCCCGGTGGCCGGCTGTCCCAAGCGGACACGCTCGCGCTGCTGGCCGCCGGCCCCAGCGCGACGGAACAGGCGGACGGACTGACCACCGACGTCCCGCCCGAAGCCGGCCCGTTCTCGGTGACCGCCGAGCCGGCCGGCCGTCTGAAGGTGACCCAGTCCATTCCGGCCGGCGAGCTGTCCCCACTGGCCGTCGCCCAGATCGTGTGCACCGCCGCCGCCACGGCGCCGCAAAGCCGTGCCGAGATCACCGTCGTCGGCGACGGGCAGAGCGTCGGCCCGTGGAACTGCCCGGGGTGACGGCGGCGCGTGGGACCGCTCACCTGTTCGTGGCGCGGATCAGCGCGTCCACCCCGTCCAGGATTCGGGCGAGCCCGAACCGGTAGTCCAGCCGTCGTTCGCCCGGCGGCGTGTCCGCTGGGTAGTCGTAGGCACCGGCGTCGATCGCGGCGCGCAGCGCCGGGAGGCGCCGCCCGTCGACCAGCCCGTGCAGCAGCGTGTTGTAGGCGGCGATCGACTCCCCGGAGGCGGCCGGACCGAGGTCGGCGTTCAGCCGCGCCATGGTGTGCATGTGACTGGCGACCAGCAGCACCACCCCGGCCTTGTCGGCTTCGGCGAGCCCGGTGCCCCGCAGTGCGCGCAGGGCGCGGTCGCTCCACGCCAGCTGGTTGGGCGTGATCGGCGGCCCGGTGATCGGCAGGCGCACGGTCCAGGGGTGGGCGTGCAGCATCTCCCACTGCGCGTGGCACCAGCGCTCCAGGCACGGGCGCCACCCGTCACAGGGCTCGTCCAGCGCGGGGGGCAGGGCCGCGACCCGGTCCAGCATCAGCAGCAGCAGCTCGTTCTTGCTCTTGACGTGCCGGTAGAGCGACATCGTGGTGAAGCCCAGCCGCTCGGCCACCCGGGCCATCGACACGGCGTCGAGTCCGTCGGTGTCGGCCAGCTCCACCGCCGCCCCGATGACGCGGGACAGGGTCAGCCGGTTTCGCGTCTCAGGTTCGGGCTCGTCGAGGCGGGCCCACAGCTCGCCGAGCCCTGCCGGCAGTTGTTCTCTCATCGCTCCGCCTCACTCTTGCCTCCCTTCGAAGTGTATGCCATACAGTCAGTGTATGACGTACACATCACTGATCGTGGGCGGCGGCATCGCCGGCACGCTGAGCGCGATCGCGCTTCGCAAGGCGGGCATCGGGTCGGTCATCTACGAGGCCTACGATCGCGACGCCGACAACGTGGGCGCCTTCCTGACACTCGCGGTGAACGCGCTCGACGCCTTACGCACCCTCGGCGTAGACGTCCGCGAGATCGGCTTCGAGACGCCGAAAATGGCCCTCACCAGCGGCTCCGGCAAGAAGCTCGGCGAACTCCAGTACGGCGCCCCCCTGCAGGACGGCACCGTCAGCAGGACCGTCAAGCGCGCCGACCTCTACCGGCTGCTGCGCGAGCACGCCGTACGGCGAGGCGTGCGGATCGAGTACGGCAAGCGGCTCGTCGAGGCCGAGAGCGGGGGCGGCGCGGTGCTGGCGCGTTTCGCCGACGGCAGCACGGCCGAGGGCGACCTGCTGATCGGCGCGGACGGGCTGTGGTCACGCACCCGCGAGATCATCGACCCGCATGCCCCCGGCGTCCGCTACTCCGGGCTGCTCAACACCGGCGGCTACGCGCGCGGCGTCTGCACGGGCGCCGAGCCGGGCGTGATGTGCGCCGTCTTCGGCAGGCACGCCTTCTTCCTGCACCTCACCCATCCGGACGGCGAGGTCTGGTGGGCGGCGAACCCGGCCAGGAAAGCCGAGCCCACCCCCGCCGAGCTGAGCGCGATCAGCCCGCAGGAATGGCGAGCCCACCTGCTCGACCTGTTCCGGCACGACCACGGCCCCGCCACCGACCTCATCGCGGCCTCCGGCAAGATCTTCGCCGCCTGGAAGACCTATGACGTCCCGGCCGTACCCCGGTGGCACCGCGACCGGATGATCATCATCGGGGACGCCGCCCACGCCACCGCCCCCTCCATCGGGCAGGGCGCGGGGATGGCCATCGAGGACACCGTCGTCTTGGCCAAGTGCCTTCGTGACAGCCCCGGCGTCACCGCCGCCTTCACCGCCTACGAACGGCTTCGCCGCGAGCGCGTGGAACGGGTCGTCGCCCAGGGCAACAGCACCGGCGCCTGGAAGGGACTCGGGCCCGTGGCCCGTATCCCCCGTGACCTCATCATGGCGGCGGCGCTGAAGCGTATGGCCCGCAGGGGCGAGGACCCGAGCCGCTGGATCTACGACTACCGCATCGACTGGGACCAATCGGTCCACACCGGCTCCTGACGGCATGATCCTCGCGCCGGCCGGTAGTGCGGGTGTCGATGGTGATGTCATGCTCGGCGTCTGGTCTTTCCATGAGCAGGAGGTCAGACGTGACTCCGGTCGGCCCCTCGGCCCCCGAATCGAAGGACACCGCACGACCGGCTCAGCAAGCCCGGACATCCCTGTACAAACGCATTCACTGGGAGATGGTGAGCGCCCTGGCGGGCATCGCCGGATTGATCGTCGCTCTCGTCGCGCTTCGGACGGGTGGAGGGGGAGATCCTGAACCCGCGCCACCGACGCCTACGCCGGCCGTGACGGTGACCGGCTCGATTCCCGGCACCGCGTCGGCGACGCCCACTTCCGGCCCTCCTTCCCGAACACCGGAGCCGACGGCCGACGAGAACACTCCGAGAGGGCGGACCGACGAGGACCCGCCGACCCCATCGGCTCAGACGGCGGAGGACCCGCCGACGAGGCGGGTGGGGTCGGCGTGCGTCATGACGCCGCGCGAGTGCCGCCTGGAGAAGATGCTCGGTTCGGCGGACCTGAGGGACTGCCGGCCCGCCGCTCGTCCTCCGGCCGGCGCGGTGGCCGCACTCGACTGCGCGGCCGTCCGCTCCGGTCCCGTTCACGATCCGATGATCGTGCTGTTCGACACCGACACCGACGCCGAGACGTGGGTGGACTCGTACTGGTGGGCCCTGCACGACGGCCGGGCAGGAGACTGCGCCACCGGGGCCGAGTACAAAGGCACCTGGATGAGGGGCAGGCTGCTCTGCACCATGAACGGGCCGTACTACGCCATGTCCTGGACGTACAAGGGCCGGTCCGTGGCCATGACCGCCGAGGCCTGGACCCCACGCCCGCTGTACGCCTGGTGGCAGGGCCTTTCACCCTTGAGGGACTGAGCCCGCGGGACCCGTCGATGACGGGGTGGCAGGCGTTGTGACGATGACGACGGTGGCGTCCGCCTCGTCGGAGACGGCCACGCGGGCGTGCAGGCCGTGGCGGTCCGCGGTCTCGACGAGGTGGGGGGCCTGCCGTTCGCTGGTCTCGACCAGCAGGTGGCCGCTGGGGGTCAGCCAGGGCGGGGCCTCGGCGATCACGCGTCTGAGGATGTCCAGGCCGTCGGCGCCGCCGTCCAGGGCGGTCAACGGCTCGTGGTCGCGCGCCTCGGACGGCAGCAGCGCCACCGCGGCGGTGGGGACGTACGGCGCGTTGGCGGCGAGGAGGTCGACGCGGCCCCGCAGCGTGGCGGGCAGCGGCTCGTACAGGTCGCCCTCGTACACCCGGGCGCCCAGGGCGGCGAGGTTGCGGCGGGCGCACCGGACGGCGGCCGGGTCGAGGTCGGAGGCGTGCAGTTCCACGGGTCCGAGGGCCGCGGCCAGCGCGGCGCCGACCGCCCCCGTTCCGCAGCACAGGTCGACCACGACCGGCCGGGCGTGGAGCGGGGCGACGGCGAGGGCCTGGTCGGCCCGGGCGCGCGGCGGGGTGACGGCGAGGGCTTGGTCGACGAGGAACTCGGTGCGGCGGCGGGGCACGAAGACCCCCGGGTCGACGGCGACGCGCAGGCCGTGGAACCCGGCCCAGCCGAGGACGTGTTCCAGGGGCTCCCCGGACACGCGGCGTTCCACCATGGCGGCGAGACCGGCGGGGGTTCCGGCCGCGGAGACGAGCAGCCGCGCCTCGTCCTCGGCGAAGACGCACCCGGCGGCGCGCAGCGTGCTCACGACGTCTGACATGGACAAGGAAGGTGAGAGCGACATGAAGGTCCTAACGGAGTGCCGTGGGCGCTCCGCAGGTCACCTAACCCCGGTGGACCCCACGGCCGTGCGGCGAGAGCACCCTGCCCGATCTGGCGGTAATGGGTCTCACCTCCCCGGTAGGTCCGTCGTAGGACAGGCAGATTACCCCACCGCGCCGCGCCCGCGCATCCCGGCCCCGCCCGGTGACGGCCGCCGGCGGGGCCGGGACGCGGCGCGTGGTCAGCGGGGGTCGCGGCCGCCGAACGCGGCGAGGCGGTCGTACAGCGGGGCGTCCTCGGGGACCTCGACCCGCGGGCCGATGTGGCCGCCGTCCGCCTCGTCGGCGCGGTGCTCCGGCGTGAGGTTGGCCAGCCCCCACGCCAGGGCCGCCTCGCCGAGCTCGGGGTCGAGGTCGGTGGGCCGGCCGGTGGCCTTGGCGATGTCCCAGGCGTGGACCACCAGCTCGGTGATGTGCTGGCCGACGGCCCACTCGGCGGGGATCTCCCCGAAGGGCAGGCGGTGCGGCCGTTCCCGCGCGCCGGGGCCGTGCCAGGCGGCGAGCAGTTCCCTCGCCGCCGCCCGGTAGGCGCCGTGCCGGTCGTCGCCGATCAGGTCGGTGCCCTGGTGGTCGCGTCTGCCTCCGGCCGTGACGGCGGCGAACCGGCGCACCTCGTCCACGACATGGTCGACCAGGGCGCGCACGTCCCATGATCGGCAGGGGGTCGGCAGCCCGGCCTCCTCGGGGCGGATGCCCGCGATGAGGGCCCCGGTCTGGTCGAGCGCGCGCCCGAGCAGGGCGATCTGGTCTTCTGACGCGGCCATGTCCGTCCTTCAGCCGGGGAAGTGGATGCGCTGCTGGAGGACCCAGCCGTTGCCGTCCGGGTCGCTGAAGTAGGCGTGCGAGACCGTGGGCTTGCCGGGCGCGGTGAGGTCCTCGACCTCGCTGACCTCCACGCCGCGCCCGGTCAGCTCGGCGCGGGCGGCGTGGATGTCGGGGACGACCAGGGTGAGGCCCTGCACGGACCCGGGCTCGGTGGCGACGATGCCGGTGCCGACGACGATCGAGCAGGCCGAGCCGGGCGGGGTGAGCTGCAGCACGCGGAAGTCCTCGCCGATCCGGTGGTCGTGGTCGACGGTGAAGCCGGCCATCTCGCCGTAGAAGTGCTTGGCCCTGTCCACGTCGGTGACGGGGAGCGGAACGGCTTCCAGCTTCCAATCCACGGTGGTCTTCCCTTCGGACGAGCCCGCGCGAGCGCGCAGGCGTTCTTCGAGACGGTTCAAACCCTCGGACATGCCCGCGCGCATGCCGGTGCCGAGCACCGCGTCGCGGACGTCCCTGGAGGGGTAGAGAGCCGTGCAGGTCATGGTCGTGACGCCGTCCTGTTCGTTCAGGACGAGCGTGTTGAGCACCTCGGGCCCCTCGTCCCACGACTCGGTGGTGACCAGGCGGCCGGGCGGGTCGATCACGCGGTAGACGCCGCTGATGCCCATCTCGGCGCCGTCCGGGCCGCTCCAGGCGAAGCGGTACCCACCTCCGGGGCGCAGGTCGATCTCGCATACCCGCATGGTCCACGCCTTCGGCCCCATCCAGTGCGGGATGTGCTCGGGGCTGGTCCACGCGTCGAACACGAGCCGCCGCGGCGCGTCCAGCACGCGGGTGACGACGATCTCGCGGTCCGACGGCGTGGTGAAGGTCGTGCCGCCGCCGAGCCTATGCGCGATGTCCATCGTCGTCCTCCCGCCCCTGCAGGCGCCGCAGGTAGTCGTCCAGCCGGTCGTGGCTCTCGTCCCAGAAGCGCCGGTAGGTCGCGGCCCACTCGGCGACGGCCTTCAGCGGCGCCGCCTCCAGCGTGCAGGGACGCCACTGGGCCTCGCGGCCGCGGGCGATGAGCCCGGCGCGTTCGAGCACGCGCAGGTGCTTGGACACGGCGGGACCGCTCATCGCGAACGGCGACGAGAGCTCTTTGACCGTCGCGGGGCCCTGCGCGAGGCGGGCGAGGATCGCGCGCCGCGTCGGGTCGGCGAGCGCGGCGAAGGTGACGCTCAGGGTGTCCGTTGCCATCTCCATCCAACCACTCGGTTATCTAACCGATAGGTTAAATACAGGAGGACCCGAACCGTTGTCAAACCGCGTCACCGTCCGGCGTGCTCGGCGGCCACGACCACGACGACGCCGAGGGCGGCCAGCGACAGGTTCGCGAAGATCTCGTGGCCGGCCAGAAGGTCCACGCGCGGGATGACGACCCGGTTGAAGAAGTTGAGCACGATGCCGAAGAACGGCTGGACGAAGACGTGGTCCAGGAAGCCGCTCACGCCTTCGAGGACCAGGAAGATCCCCAGGAACTGGATGGGTTTGCGCATGTCACCGACGCTAGGAGCGGGCGGCCCCGGCGGGCATCGGGCATCGGGAGGCTCCACCGCGACCGACGTCGCCCCTCCCCCGCCCGGCCGAGACGAAAGTCGCGGGCGCCCGCGACCTCCGTCTCGGCCGGTCCGGCCCGTCTCGGTCCTCGCCGGCCCGATTCACGGGTGGCGTGTCCTGTCGTGACGGGATGTCAGGGCTTGCGGCCCACGCCGCAGAACTGCGACACCTCGGGCGGCTCGCCGAACGGCGTCGGCTCGGGCCGCCACCGGGAGCAGGACACGACGCCGGGCTCCAGCAGCTCGAGGCCGTCGAAGAACACTTCGAGCTCGCGCGCCGAGCGGGCGACGATCGGGGTGCCGCCCCGCCTCATGACCTCCCGCATGGACTCGTGCATGGCCTCGCCGTGGACCTCGGCGGTCGGGTGCCCGATGGCCAGGAAGCTGCCGGACGGCAGGGCGTCGAGCAGTTCGAGCACGATCGACCTGGCCTCCTCGTCGTCCACGATGTGGTTCAGGATGCCGAGCAGCATGAGGGCCGTCGGACGGGAGAAGTCCAGGGTCGCGGCGGCGGCGTCGAGGAGGCGCCGGGTGTCGCGCACGTCGGCGTCGATGTAGTCGCAGACGCCCTCCGGACTGCTGACCAGCAGCGCGCGGGCGTGCACCAGCACCAGGGGATCGTTGTCGACGTAGACGACGCGCGACTCCGGGGCGAAGCGCTGGGCGACCTCGTGGGTGTTGTCGGCCGTGGGTAAGCCGGTGCCGATGTCGAGGAACTGCCGGATCCCCTCCTCGGCCACCAGGTACCGGACGACCCGGGTCAGGAACGCGCGGTCGGCGCGGGCCGAGTCGATGATCCCAGGGATCATGCGTTCGACGATGTCGCCGGCCTCGCGGTCGGCCGGGTAATTGTCCTTTCCACCGAGCCAGTAATTCCAGATGCGCGCGGAATGCGGCAGGTCGGTTCTGAGGTCGTTCGAGGGGCGGTGTCCGGCGGGGATCTCGCTCATGTCGGTCCGTTTCTAAGCGACTGGCACCATATGACAGCGAAAGAGCTAGCCTTCCGGCTCTCGTTATATGGCGGGACACGCCGGGATGCACTCGGCCGTGAGGAAACCGCCGCCGGATCGTTCCCTCGACACGCGTCCTGGCACCGCGACACGGACCCCGATCCCGACCGGGCGCGGCGGGTCGCGGCGTCACCGGACGGGCCGGCGGACCTGCCGCCGCGAGCGCCGGGCGGCTCGCGCCGGGGGCCCTGCCTGTTATTCGTGCCCGGACGCGAGCCCGGATGATCGTCATGCCGAACGGATATAACGATCGGTAGATATCTCGTTACATATTGTCATGGGGCTGATAATGCGGCACGCTGCCAGAATCCCTCTGATCGCTCCCGGCACCGGCGGGAAAGCGAGGGAATGGCACCTTCCGACAGGCAAGCGCGCCATGTCCCGCCCTGACGCCATTCCCGCTCGGTGCCGGGTCAGAAACGACCACGCCGGCGGTTTCGCCGCGATCGCGCCCGGCCACCCGGCACCGGGGCACGGGACTATGAACGGACGATGCGGCGGCCGGTGATCTGGACAGGGGTGATGCGGATGTACAGCCGCCGCTCCCCGCCCGCCCACGGTTCCACGGCGGCGGCCTTGGCGGCGGTGAGCTCCTCCTCCGAGGAGATCCGGTGCGCGGCGCCCTGGATGAGCACGCTCCAGCCCTGGCGGGACGCCGGGTCGATGTGGTCCACCTCGAAGGCGATCTTGAACTCCACGCCGCGGACACCGGTGTCGAGCTGCTGGTCCATCGGCCCGCCGAACGCGGTGCGGAACAGCACGGAGCCCTGGTGGACCGTGTAGTTGACCGGGAGTATCAGCGGGCCCGAGGGCGCGCCGAACCCGACCCGGCCCACACCTCCCGGCGAGATCAGCGTCAAGCACTCCTCCGCGCCGATCTCTTCCGGCATCGGCGCTCCGGCGCGGTCCTCCATGGCACTTCCCTTCCCTGACGTTCCCGCGGAATCGGCCCCGGTCCGAGCCCGCCCGAGCCGGGCGCCGCCGTCCCCGCCGGACGACCTCGGCGGCGCCCCTCCCCCGCGGGCCGCACTCCCGAGATCCACTCCAACGCCACGCTACCCCTGTCACGCCCCGCTCAAGCGTTCCAGATCCTCCATGGTGAAGACCTGGGAGATCACGCCCAGGCGGAGCCGTTGGCGGTCAGAACTTACCCTCGAGGAGCACGACGCGGTGGCCTGCCAGGCGGCGGGTGAGCTCGGCGACGAACTCCGGCCGTAGTGGTGGCCAGTTCCAGAAGGTGAAGCCGAGATGGCCGAACGCGAAGTGGTCATCGGCCCATATCCAGGAGGCCGG
Source organism: Sphaerisporangium krabiense (assembly GCF_014200435.1). Taxonomy (NCBI): domain Bacteria; kingdom Bacillati; phylum Actinomycetota; class Actinomycetes; order Streptosporangiales; family Streptosporangiaceae; genus Sphaerisporangium; species Sphaerisporangium krabiense. The sequence continues at coordinate 402,805 of NZ_JACHBR010000003.1, forward strand.
CTCGACCGGCCGGGCGCAGGCCGGGCAGGGGATGACGACGTCGCGTCCCTCGCGCCAGCCGTCCACGACCTCGTGGAAGGGGTCCCACGCCGTGTGCACCAGCGCGAAGTTCTCATCGACGAGCTCGATCCTCACCGAGCAGTGCGGGCAGGTCACCGCCATGGGCTCCCCCTGCCCCGCGTCGAACACGGTGCGGCCGGCGGCGACGTCCAGGCCGTTGAACCACACGTCCTGCCAGGGCAGGCTCCAGCCCGAGACGTCCACCACCTCGTCGGCGCGCGGACCCGGCGGAAACCCGAGATGACCGCCCAGCACACACGGTTTACGCTCGGCCGACACGATCCCCGACGAGGTCAGCCAATCCCGGACCTCCGCCGCCAGCGCGTCCGCCTTCTCCGGCGACACCTGGACATCCACGATCGTCTGAAACCAATCCCCATCGAACCCTCCCCGCGTCGAAGAACGTCGCGAACTCTACAACCGGCCACCGACAAAGCCTTGCCACCGCACGGCCCCTCTTCCGGTCCCTGTGCCCCGCCGGTCGGGCATCGGGCGGGCGGGGCATGGCAGGCTGATCCGTGTGGGCGACGGGTGGGATCTGATCATCGTCGGGGGTGGTCCCGCGGGGGCCGCGGCGGCGCTGGGCGCCAAGCGCGTGCGGCCGGACGCGCGGGTGCTTTTGCTCGACAAATCCGACTTTCCCCGGGACAAGGCGTGCGGGGACGGCATCGCCGCGCACGGCCGCGACGAACTGGCCCTGCTCGGCGTCCCCGGCCTCATCGACGACCACCGCCCCGTCCCGCACCTGGAGGTGATCTCCCCCGGCGGGGCCCGCGTCCGCGCCACCGTCGCCCGGCCGAACCACGTCGTCCCCCGCATGGTCTTCGACGCCCGGCTGGTCGAGGCCGCCAGGCGACGCGGCGTCGAGGTGCGCCGCCACCACGTCCGCGACCTGACCTTCGCCGGCGGGCACGTCCTGCTGTCCGGGGGCGCGCTGCGCGGGCGGGTGGTCGTGGGCGCCGACGGCGCGAACTCCGCCGTGCGCCGCCTGATCGGGCTGCCCGCCGCCCCGCCGCGGCACACCGCCATCGCCGTCCGCGGGTACGCCGACGTGCCGGCCGGCGACGACGTCCAGCACATCGCCATGCAGGCCGAGGGCTGGCCCGCGTACGCGTGGTCGTTCCCCATCGGGGACGGAACCGCCAACGTCGGGTTCGGCATGCTGCTGCCCCGCCTGCGCGCGACCGGGCTGCCCGGCAGGCAGGTGTTGCACGGCCGCCTCGCCGAACTGCTCCCCCACCTGCCCGCGCGGAACCTGCGCGCCCACCATCTGCCCCTGTCGCCGGGGCGGCCGAAGCCCGGGGCGGGCCGCGTGCTGCTCGCCGGGGACGCCGCCGGCCTGATCAACCCCTTGACGGGGGAGGGCATCTACTACGCGCTGCTGTCGGGACGGCTCGCGGGCCAGGCGGCCGTCGAGGCGGACGGCGACCCGCTGCGCGCGTACCGGCGCAAGCTGCGCGAGGCGCTCGGACGGCACCTGCGCACCACCGACCTGCTGGCGCGCGCCGCGCAGTCGCCCGGCTTCATCGACGCGGCCATCGCCACCGCCGCCCGCCGCCGCGAGGTGTTCGACCTGCTCGTCGACGTGGGCCTCGGGGCGGGGACCGTGCCG
>NZ_JACHBR010000004.1 GCF_014200435.1 Sphaerisporangium krabiense
CGCGGGCGCCGCGCCGGTCCGTCCCCGACGGCAAGGGCGGCCACCTGGTGGACGGCCTGCTGATCCCGCCGTCGTACTCGTTCGCCACGCTGGCCCGGCTGCCCCGGTTCCGGCTGTACGCCTCGCTGCTGCAACAGCCGGGCGCCGAGACGCCGGACTTCGCGGCGCAGGTCGACGAGATCCTCGCCCTGCTGGACGGCACCTACGTGTCGGCCGACGGCATCGACGCGCACGCCGTCCCCGGCGAGGGCGCCGAGCTGGCGGTGTGGGTGCTCGGCAGCAGCGGCGGCCAGAGCGCGCGGGTCGCGGGCGAGCGCGGGCTGCCGTTCGCGGCGAACTACCACGTCAGCCCATCCAGCGTGCTGGAGGCGGTGGACGCCTACCGCGCGGCGTTCAAGCCCTCGGCGACGCTCGCCGCCCCGTACGTGCTGGTGTCGGCGGACGTGCTGGTGACCCCGGACGACGAGACGGCCCGCGCGGTGGGCGCGCCGTTCGGCCACTGGGTGCGGTCGATCCGCACCGGCCGGGGCGCGATGCCGTACCCCTCGCCGGAGGAGGCCGCGGCCGACCCGCTGAGCGAGGAGGACCGCCTGCTGGTGGCCGACCGGCTGGACACGCGGTTCGCCGGGCCGCCGGAGACCGTGGTGGAGCGGCTACGGGTGCTCAGGGACGTCACCGGGGCCGACGAACTGCTCGTCACGACCATCGCCCACGACCACGCCGACCGGGTGCGCTCCTTCCGGCTGCTCGCCGAGGCCTGGGGCCTGGACTAGCGCGGCCGGGAACCGCGCCGGGGGGCTCGTTCGTCCCACGGGAGAGCAGGTGCGCGGCCTGGGGCGGCGATGGCAGGATGATTCCCCAGTCACCCCGCGGAAGCGGAGGAAGGGGGAGGATGTCCGCCGATCCCGGTGCGGCGCGCGGCGGCGCGCGCGAGCTCGCGGCGCGCTACCAGGAACGCGGCGACCCGCTCGGCTGGTTCGAGCCGCTGTACTCGGCGGCCGAGCGCGGCGAGGGCGTGGTCCCCTGGGCGCACCGCGTGCCGAACTCCCTGGTCGTGGGCTGGGCCGAGGCCACGGCGGCGAACGGCGCCGGACGCACCGCGCTGGTCCCCGGCTGCGGGCTCGGCGACGACGCCGAGTACCTGGCGGGGCTCGGCTTCGCGGTGACCGCCTTCGACATCGCCCCGACGGCCGTCGCGGCCGCCCGCCGCCGCTTCCCCGGCACCTCCGTGCGCTACGTCACCGCCGACCTGCTGGACCCGCCCGCCGCGTGGCGGGGCGCCTTCGACCTGGTGGCCGAGGCGTACACGCTGCAGGTCCTGCGCGGGCCGCTGCGCGAGCGCGCCATGGCGTCCCTGGCGGGCCTGCTCGCGCCCGGGGGCACGCTGCTGGTCGTGGCCCGCGCCCGCGAGGAGTCCGACCCGCCCGGCCACATGCCCTGGCCGCTCACCCGCGCCGAGGTCGAGTCCTTCGGGGCACGCGCGCTGACCGCGGCGCGCGTGGACCTGGTGCCGGGGCCGCCCGGCGGCGACCCTCCGGTGCGGTACTGGCGCGCGGAGTTCCGCGCGGCGTGACCGGCACGCCCGCGAGGGGGACCCGCGCACGACGTCCCGTCCCCCAGCACCGACGACCGAGGAGCGGCACGTGACGAAGCGTCCCCTGATACTTCTGGACGTGGACGGGGTGCTGAACCCGGCCAGGCGCCACTCCCTGCGGCAGCGCCGCCACGAGTGCGTGCTGGACGGCCGCTCCTACCGGATCCTGCTCGACGCCCGGCACGGCGCCAAGCTGGCGGCGCTGGCCCGCGACACCGGCGCCGAGCTGGCCTGGGCCACCACCTGGGAGGATCACGCCAACGCCGAGATCGCCCCGCGCCTCGGCCTGCCCGCGCTGCCCGTCATCGCGGTGAACGGCGACCCGGGCTCGCGCGCGGGCGAGCACTTCAAGACCCGGCACGTCGCCGAGTACGTCGCCGGGCGGCCGTTCGTCTGGTTCGACGACGGCCTCGGCGTCCCCGACTGGCAGTACCTCAAGGACCATCCCGGCGTGGGCGAGTTCCTGCTGGTCGACGTGGAGCCCCGCACCGGGCTCACCGACGCGCACCTGGAGCGCGCCCGCGCCTGGCTGTCGGGCCGAGACGCCGAGGCCGTTGATCGTTAACCGCCCCGCCATCCCGGGGACAGGTGCGGCCGTTAGCGTGCCCCGCGGATCACGAGAGTGGGGTGTGCCCGGACATGAAGAAGTCAACGCTGGCGGTGCTCGCGGCCGGAGCGATGGTGGCCATCGCGTTTCCGCAGACCGCTACCGCCGGAGACCGCGACCACCACGGCGGCGAGCCCATCGTCATCGGCCACCGCGGTGCCAGCGCCATCCGGCCTGAGCACACGCTGTTGTCCTACGAGGCGGCGATCAAGCTGGGGGCCGACTACATCGAGCCGGACCTGGTGTCCACCAAGGACCACGTGCTGGTCGCCCGGCACGAGAACGAGATCGGCGGCACCACCGACGTCGAGAACCACCCCGAGTTCACGGCGCGCAGGACCACCAAGACCATCGACGGCGTGGCGGTGACCGGCTGGTTCACCGAGGACTTCACGCTGGCCGAGCTGCGCACGCTGCGCGCCGAGGAGCGCATCCCCGACCTGCGCCCGGACAACACCGCGTTCAACGGGCTGGCGCAGGTCCCGACCCTCGACGAGGTGCTCGACCTCGCCCGCCGCAACGGCGTGGGCGTCTACCCCGAGACCAAGCACCCGAGCTACTTCGACTCGATCGGGCTGTCGCTGGAGGAGCCGCTGCTGCAGACGCTGAAGCGCCACGGCCTCGACGGCCCGCGCGCGCCGGTGTTCATCCAGTCGTTCGAGACCGGGAACCTCAAGGAGCTGCGCCGGCTGACCCGCCTGCCGCTGATCCAGCTCGTCAACGGCAGCGGCGCCCCCTACGACTGGGTGGCGGCCGGCGACAAGCGCACCTACGCCGACATGGTGACCCCGGAGGGGCTGCGGGAGGTGGCCGGGTACGCCGACGGCGTGGGCGTGGCGACCACGCGGATCGTCCCGGCGGGCCCGGACGGCAGGCTGCTGCAGCCGACCACGCTGATCAAGGACGCGCACCGCCGCGGCCTGAAGGTGCACACCTGGACGATCCGCCCGGAGAACTCGCAGCTCCCGGTGGACTACCGGCTCGGCGATCCCGCGAGCCCGGCCTTCCCCCGCGCCACCGGCGACGTCACCGGCTGGCTGGAGCGGTTGTACGGCCTGGGCGTGGACGGGGTGTTCTCCGACGACCCGGGCATCGCGGTCGCCACGCGGGCCCGCCTGTTCTAGCGGGCTCGGCTCTGGCGGGCCTGGCCTGGCGGGCCTGGTCTGGCGGCTCGGCCGAGAGGGCGGCCGCCGGCGGGCCCGGTCCGCCGGCGGCCGCGGGGGCGTCCCCGCGCGGGGACCGAAGGGAGGGTCCTCGCGCGAGGGCGCGGGAGGGGACGTCTCAGCTCGCGGCGGCGCAGATGGCGTAGACGCTGATGCCCACGTCGGCGTAGCGGTTCTGGCGGCCGAGGCCGATCCAGCCCTTGCCGTCCTCGGTGGGGAAGCTGCCGACGAGGACGGCGTCGTTGCCCTGGGCCTCGGCGCCCCCGCCGACCGCCCGCTTGCCGTTGGGGCAGTACACGGTGCGGCGCTGGAAGTTGGGCACGTTGGCGTTGGGCAGCTTGACGATCTGGTAGCCGGTGAAGTCGGCGGCCGGGCGCACGGCGGCGGGGGCGGGGGCCGGGACGGTGGCCGCGCCGGAGGCGGGGGCGGCGGCGATCGTGGCCAGCCCCGCGCAGCAGGCGGCGGCGACCGCCCCGAGCGTCCAGAGCTTCTTGGCGTGCATGGCGTCTCTCCTTCGAATGGTTCCCCGCCCCGTCTCGCGCGGCCGGCGACGGGACGCACCGTCGCGTTCCCCGTGGCGTCGGGGGCTGGGGATCTTCGGTTCGTCACCGGAAGTATCCAGATAGCCACTCAGCGTGTCCATGCCGTCGCCGGGGCCGCCGGGGCCCGTGGAGCGGCGCCCACTTTTGCCGCCGTAATCGCTTGACGCGGCCACCGGCCGGGCGACCTGCGCGTTCCGCGCGCCGTCCCGGCCCGCGCGCCGCCCGGGGCGCGGGCGTGTCGCGGCACCCTACGGCCACAAGAGGACAGCCCGGAGGACGGCCTGGCGCCCCTTACATCCCCTTTATCAGACAAGATCCCCATATTGGGGAGATCATATGTTTTGCGGCACTAATCCTATTTAGTGCTTCAAATGGTGGAATGCCGGGTACGTGATGCTTAGCCGCCCGCCGGCGCCGCCAACGACCGGACGGACGCCTGATTCTCGCCTGGTTCTGCACCTTTGCCCGCCTCCGGCCGCCTTTTCCGACTTTCTCCGCGCAGCTTCGGGACCCCTTCGCGACCTGTTCACCTTTCGCACCGGTCCGGCGCATTCCGGCCCGCACGCTTCGGTCCGCGCCGTCCCGCCCGCCGCCCGCTCCCGCCGCACACGCCGCACACGCCGCACACGAAGTGGAGGTCTCCACGGCTCTGCCGACCGTCCACGCCTCGCCCTAGGAGGTCCCATGATCGGTACGGAGAACAGCGACGCGCGGGTCCGCGACCTGGCGGACGTGGAGGAGTTCGCCCGGCGGTGCTTCCAAGGCTCCCCCGGCGACCAGGTCGGGGTCGAGCTGGAGTTCCTGGTCTTCGACCGCGCCGACCCTGCGCGCCAGGTCGGCGTGTCCCGGATCATCGACGCCCTTCCCCCGCTGACGCGCGGCAGCGCCCTCACCTTCGAGCCCGGCGGCCAGCTCGAACTGTCCGGTTCCCCGGCCCCGCTGGCCCGGGCGGTGCGCCAGGTGGCCGCCGACCTGGACACCGCGCGCCGCGCCCTCGGCGACGACGGGCTGCTGCTCGCCGGGATCGGCCTGGACCCGATCCGGCCGCCCGAGCGCCAGCTCCGCGCGCCCCGCTACGAGGCGATGGCCGAGCTGCTCGGCGTCCCCTACGGCCCGCTGATGATGTGCCTGTCGGCGTCCATCCAGGTCAACGTGGACCTTGGCCCGAAGCCCGCGGTCCGCTGGGAGCGCGCCTGCGCCCTCGGCCCCGTCCTGAACGCCGCCTTCGCCAACTCGCCGCTGACCGGTTCGCGGCCGTGCGGGTGGATGTCGGGACGCCAGGCCGTCTGGCTGCACCTGGACCCCACGCGCACCCGCCCCGTGGTCTGGGAGGACGACCCGGCCGCCGCGTGGGCGCGCTACCTCATGGACGCCCGCCTCATGCTGCTGCGTGAGAAAGGGACCCGCCGCCCGCCCTCCCCCAGCCGGGCCACCTTCGCCGACTGGACGCGCTCGCCGCACCTCGGCGGGCACCCGCCCACGGTCCGCGACCTGGCCTACCACGCCACCACCGTTTTCCCGCCGGTACGGCCGCGCGGGTGGCTGGAGGTCCGCTACCTCGACGCGCTGCCCCCGCGCTGGTGGCCCGCCTGCGTGGCCGTCACCGGCGCCCTGCTGCTGGACGACCGGGCCGCCGACGCCGCCCTGGCCGCCGCCGCGCCGCTGGCCGACCGCTGGTGGCACGCCGCGCGGGTGGGCCTCGGCGACCCGCGCGTGCGCCGCGCCGCCGAGGAGTGCTTCCGCGCCGCCGCGCCGGCCCTCCCCCGGCTCGGCGCCGAGCCGTGGCTGGTCGCCGACGTGGAGTCCTACGCCGAGCGGCACGTCGTGCCGGGGCGGTCGCCCGCCGCCGAGGCGCTGCGCCGCGCCCGCGAGCCCGGCGCCGGCCCGCTGGCCTGGCTGAGCGAGGAGGTCGTGGCATGACCGCGGCGACGCGGCTGAAGGACCGCATCGCCGCCGAGCTGGAGGAGGGCCGCGGCCGCTCGCTGACCTACACCGACATCGACGACGACCTGCTGGTGCGCCAGCACTCCCCGCTGATGTCCCCGCTGGTGTGGGATCTCGCGCACGTCGGCAACTACGAGGAGCTGTGGGTTCTGCGCGCGCTGGCCGGCGCGGAGCCGACCCGGCCGGAGATCGACACGCTGTACGACGCCTTCGCCCACCCGCGCAAGGAGCGCCCCCTCCTGCCCCTGCTCGGCCCCGCCGAGGCCCGCACCTACATCGCCGGGGTGCGCGGCCGGGTGCTGGACGTGCTGGACCTGATGGAGGACGGGGACCTGTACGGCCACGATCCGCTGCGCGCGGGCGGCTTCGCCTTCGGGCTGGCGCTCCAGCACGAGCACCAGCACGGCGAGACGATGCTGGCCACGCTGCAGCTGTCGGGCCGTCCCGGGCTCGTGCGCGACGGCGCGCTGCCCGCGGGACGGCCCGGCGGCCCGGCGGAGGTGCTCGTCCCCGCCGGCCCGTTCCGCATGGGCGCGGGAAGCGACCCCTGGGCCTACGACAACGAGCGGCCCGCCCACGAGGTGGACCTGCCCGCGTACTGGATCGACCGCCTGCCGGTGACCTGCGGCGCCTTCGCGGCGTTCGCCGAGGACGGCGGCTACGACGACCCCCGCTGGTGGGTTCCGCGCGGGTGGCGCTGGCGCGTGCGGCAGGGCGTGACGGCCCCGCTGTACTGGACGCGCGAGCCGGGCGGCGGGTGGTGGCGCTCCCGGTTCGGCCGGATGGAGCCGGTGCCGCCGGAGGAGCCCGTGCAGCACGTGAGCTGGTACGAGGCCGACGCCTACGCCCGCTGGGCGGGCAGGAGGCTGCCCACCGAGGCCGAGTGGGAGAAGGCCTGCGGCTGGGATCCCCGCGCCGGTCGCGCCCGCGCCTACCCGTGGGGCGACGCCGTGCCCGGGCCCGGGCACGCCAACCTGGGGCACCGCGCGTCGCGGCCGGCCCCGGCGGGCGCGTTCCCCGCGGGCGCGAGCCGCTACGGGGCCGAGCAGATGATCGGGGACGTCTGGGAGTGGACCGGGTCGTGGTTCGTGCCCTATCCCGGGTTCCGCGCGTTCCCCTACCGGGAGTACAGCGAGGTGTTCTTCGGCCGTGACCACCGGGTGCTGCGCGGCGGCTCGTGGGCCACCCACGCCCTGGCCGTGCGCGCCTGCTTCCGCAACTGGGACCTGCCGATCCGGCGGCAGATCTTCGCGGGGTTCCGCTGCGCGCGCCCGGCCTCGCCCGAGGAGGCGTAGATGTGCCGGCACGCGGCGTGGCTCGGCGCGCCCCGCGCGCTCGCCTCGCTGCTCCAGGAGCCCGCCCACGGGCTGTGCCGGCAGGCGTACGCGCCGCGCATGCAGCGGTGCGGCACGGTGAACGCCGACGGCTTCGGGATGGGCTGGTACGACCCCGATTCGGGGCCCGAGCCGGTGCGCTACCGCCGTGGCGTCCCCATCTGGGCCGACGCCAACCTGCCCGGCCTGGCCCGGGCCGCGCGCTCGGGCTGCCTGATGGCCGCGGTGCGCTCGGCCAGCCCCGGCATGCCGGTCGAGGAGTCGGCCACCGCGCCGTTCGCCGAGGGGCGCTGGCTGCTCAGCCACAACGGGCGGGTGGACCGCGCGGCGGTGCGCCCGCTGGCCGGGGACCGCTTCCCCGAGAGCCCGTGCGACTCGGCGTGGCTGGCCGCGGCGGTGTTCGCGCGGCTCGCCGCGGGCGCGCGGCTCGGCGCCGCGACGGCGGACGTGGTCGCGCTCGCGGGGCGGTGCGACCCCGCCGCGCGGCTGAACCTGCTGGTCGGCGACGGCGCCACGCTCGTGGCCACGGCCTGGAACGAGACCCTGTTCCTGCACCTGGGCGAGGGGGTGCTGCTCGCCAGCGAGCCTTTGGACGACCGGCCGGGCTGGGAGCCCGTGCCCGACCGGCATATCGTCCTCGCCACGCCCGACGGCGTGCGCGTCCAGCCGCTGTGACGCGCCCCGGGCCAGGGGCGTTCCGCGGTTCACCGGCCCGTCGCCACCTGTTCACCGGTCACCTCAGGAGGTTCGCGTGTCCGTCACCCAGATCCCGCTGCCGTTCCTGTACACCGTCGACCACATCGGGCCGGGGCACGCCCGCGAGGCCCTCGCGCGGGACGTCCTGGCCGGCCTGACCTCCTCCCCCAAGTGGCTGCCGCCCAAGTGGTTCTACGACGCCACGGGCAGCGCGCTGTTCGAGCGGATCACCCGGCTGCCGGAGTACTACCCCTTCCGCCGGGAGCTCGGCCTGCTGCGCGAGCACGCGCCCGAGATCGCCCGGCTGACCGGGGCCGAGAACCTGGTCGAGCTGGGCTCGGGCACCAGCGAGAAGACCGCGCTGCTGCTGGAGGCGCTCGGCGGGGCGGGCACGCTCAGGACGTACACGCCGGTGGACGTGGACGGCGAGACGCTGGAGGCGGCGGCGCGCCGGGTGTCGGCCGGGCACCCGGGCCTGGCGGTGTGGGCGGTGCGCGCCGACTTCGAACGGCACCTGGCGCTGCTGCCCCGGATCGGCAGGCGCCTGGTGGCCTTCCTCGGCGGGACGCTCGGCAACCTGGACGAGGAGGCGCGGGCGTCGTTCCTGGCCGCGCTGCGCGAGACCCTCTCCCCCGGCGACGGCCTGCTGCTCGGCGCCGACCTGGTCAAGGACACCGGGCGGCTCGTCGCCGCCTACGACGACGCCGCCGGGGTGACCGCGGCGTTCAACCGCAACGTGCTCGCGGTGCTGAACCGCGAGCTCGGCGCCGACTTCGCGCCCGAGGCGTTCGCGCACGTCGCGCTGTACGACGCGCGGCGGCGCCGGATCGAGATGCGCCTGCGCGCGACGCGGCAGACGCGGGTGCGCTTCCGCGTGCCGTCCCTGGAGGTGGTGTTCCGGGCGGGCGAGGAGATGCGCACGGAGATCAGCACCAAGTTCCACCGCTACCTGCTGGAGCGCGAGCTGGTGCGGACCGGCTACGTGCCGGTGCGCTGGTACACCGACCCCGGGCAGGACTACGCGCTGGCGCTGGCCGAGGTCCCCGGCGCGCCCGCCGCCCGCCCGGACCGCGACGAGGCCCGGCCGCGCCGGGGCAGGCGCCAGGGCGGCGCCTGACACGCCCCGGGCCGGGCGGACCCGGCCCCGTCCGGGGACGGCGTCAGGCGTCCTCCCAGAGGATCTGGCGCGGGGCGCGGGGCAGGCGCACGGCGCCGCTGCGGTCGGCCAGCGCCACCGCCTTGAGAAGCAGCGGATGGCCGTCCCCGAGGGCGGGACGGCCGTGGGCGAGCGGCTCGCGGTCCAGCAGCGGCGCCAGAAGCTCGTCCAGGCCGTCGAACCGGCCCGTCTCGAAGCGGCGCGCCGCCTCGTCGTAGCGGCCTTCGAGCAGCAGGGGGTGGCGGGGGTCGAGCCCGGCCGAGGCCAGGTTCGCGAGGGTCGCGCGGTGCCGGGAGGCGGCCTTGTCGTCGCCGCGCGCGTCCTCGCAGCGCGCCGTGAGCAGCAGCGTCCTGGCCCGCCCCGGCGGGTCCGCCGCGCCGGACTCCACCGCCTGGACGGTCCGCAGCACGCCGAGCGCCTCCTCGGGCTCGCCGCCGCCCAGCAGGGTCTCGGCGAGCGCCCGGCGCACCGACAGCAGCAGGGCGTCGGAGCCGGCGGGGGCGAGCAGGGCGGCCAGCTCGCCGAGCGCGGTCACCGCGGCGCCGGCCTCCTCGCCGAGCGCCCGCGCCCGCGCGTGCAGGACGCGGGCCTGCGCCCACAGCCGGAAGGAGACCTGCGCGGCGAACCAGTCGTCCAGGACGGGCGCGCGCTCCAGCAGCCGCACGACGGTGCCGGGGTCGCGCAGCACCAGCTCGGCCTGCGCGACGCGCACGATGTCGTGGTTGGGCCAGTACGCGGTCGGCTGGAGCAGGTCGGCGCGCTGCCGCCCGGCCTCCTGCAGCACGTGGCGCGCCTCGATGGGCTGGCCGGCCTCCAGCAGCGCCTCTCCCAGCGAGACGCGGGCGGCGACCACGTTGATGTCGCCGGGGTCGCCCAGGCGGGCCTGCCGGTCGGTGACCACGGCCTCGGCCTCGCGCAGGCCCTCCACGACCCGTCCCGCGCGCACGGCGGCGAGCGCGGCGGCCTGGGCGGTCAGCGTGAGCCGCCGCCAGGCCTGCGAGGCGGCGCCCGGCTCCTCGCCTCCGCCGGTCCCGTCGTCCTCGCCGGCCGCGCGGGCCTGCTCGACGCTGGCGACGCGGGCCTGCTCGATCAGCCGGCGTCCCTCCACCGGGCGCCCGGCCTCCACCAGCGTCTCGCCGAGGTGGTGGCGGGCGCGGGCGGCGTAGGCGGCGGTCTCCTCCGGGGCCAGGCCCTTCTCCTCCTCGGAGATCTCCAGCGAGTACTCGAAGCTCGCCTGGGCGGCCTCCAGGTCGCCGTACCGCAGCAGCGCGAGGCCGCGCCGGTTCTGCACGTCGCACCGGCTGCGCAGGCCCGCGCCGCCCGCCGGCGACGGGGCCGCGCCGGGGGCGGGCAGCAGCCCGGACAGCTCCCCGGCCTCGCGGGCCGCGCGCCTGAGCAGGATGCCGGTGTCCAGCAGCGAGCGCAGCACCCCGGCCTGGGCGTCGGCCTCGGCCGGGGTGCCGGGCGCGGACCTGCGCGCCACGTCCCTGGCGCGCTCGGCGACGTCCAGGTCGTTGATCCACGTGCCGGCCAGCGGCACCAGGTGCCGTTCGTACCAGTGCGCGCCGAGCGCCGCCGCCTGCCGGTCGACCGGGCCGTCGGGGTCGTCGGTGAGCGCGTCGAACGCCAGGTCCGACAGCTTCTCCGCGCACGCGCGCGCCCAGCCGGGCGGCGGCAGGCAGACGGCGCGGGCCGAGGCGGCGATCACGGGGGCCAGGTGGTCGGCGTAGGCGACGATCCGGCCGGACCAGCCGGCCGAGGCGGCGCGGCCGAGCGCGCCGTCGGGCCAGCCCGGGGGCTCCTGGGGCGCGGACTGGCGTTTCTCGGAGGTGGCGATGTCGCCGATGCCGAGCTGGACCTGCTGGGTGAGGAACGCCTCGGCCCGGTGGAAGCGGGCCACCAGCAGCAGCGCCTGGGTGAGCAGGTCGCGCGCCTCGACGAGCGCGACGGGCGTGTCGAGCCGCTCGCGGGGGCCCGCGCGCTCGGCGAACTCCACGAAGGCGTGCCGCAGGGCGAGCGCCACCAGGACCCGCCTGCTCTTGACCTCGTTGTAGAGCCAGACGGCGCTGCGCCGCCCGCTGTGCCCCTCCCGCGAGAGCCGCACGGCCGCCGCGACGTCCTCGGCCCTGACCAGGTGGTAATCGGTGTGGCGGAGGACCTCTGCCGCGGCCTCCCCGATCGCCGAGAGCCGTCTTTCCTGCGCCGACACCCTTGGAGCCCTCCTTGGTCGGTGGTGCGGTTGGCGTGTGGCAGTGGATATCAACGGCCAAAAGCCATATTGATCTCCAAAGCATATACTTCGGGCAAGTCCTGGGCTCCATGGGTTCGCCAGAGAGGTCCGCCTTCTGACGCGGGGGAATCGGTTCTCATCTTTCCAACGTTGCCTGGAAAGTGTCGATCGCGCGACCGGCAAACGCCTGGAAGAATAGCCTTGAACGGTAATAACCGGATATATCTCTCCGATAACTGGGCCCCCGCGGCCACGCCGGGGGTCACTCGTGGCCGGACAGGGTCTCCCGCAGGCCGCACACGGCCCGGTTCACCCGTTCCAGCGGCCCCTCGGTGACCGGGCCGGGACCGCGCACCGGCCTGCCCTCCCGCACCGCCCCGGCGATCCCGTCCAGGGACCGCGCCGCCTCCCGCACCGACTCCGGCGACGGCGTCGGCGCGCCGTGCTCGGTGCGCGCGACCGTGGCGGCGGTGGCGTCGGCGACCTGCTCCAGCGCGGTCATCGGGGCCATCCACGTGGTCACGCGCCGGCTCACCACGGCCGGCTCCGTCACCGCCCGCTGGAAGACCGTGCGCAGGTCGGCCAGCGCGTCGAACGCCTCGCGCCGCAGCGCGGTCCGGCCCGGGTGCGCCGGGTCGAAGGCGTGGCGCACGTAGCGGGCGATCGCCGAGACCGCGTCGGCGAACCGGGGCCGCACGGGCGCGTGCCAGCTCGCCGGCCAGGGCAGGTAGCCGAGCAGCAGCACGATGCCGCACCCGGCCAGCGTGTCCACCAGCCGCACCTCCGCCAGCCGCGGCCCCCCTCCGGTCAGCAGGTCCACCAGCAGCACCACCAGCGGGACCTGGAACGTCGACATCAGCCCCCAGTTGCGCTGCCGTCCGTACGGCAGCAGCGCGGCGAAGACGGCGATGGGGGCCAGGATGGCCGGGCCGTAGGGGACGACGGAGAGGATCACGGTGCCGATGACGGCCCCGGCGACCGTGCCGAGCCCCCGCTGCACCGCGCGCGCGAACACCGAGCCGAAGTCGGGCTTGAGCACCAGCGCGACGGTCAGCGTGGTCCAGTACGACCGCTCCAGCCAGTGCAGCTCGTTGAGCGCCGCCGCCGCGCCCATGCACAGCGTGAGGCGTGCGGTGTAGACCCGGGTGAGCGGCCCGGACCACACGCGCCGCCAGACCGCCGCCAGCCGCGCCGCGCGGCCCATGGGCTCGTAGGGCGGCTCCCCCGCCTCCAGGTCGCCGCGCGCCTCGGCGCCCACCAGCTCGGCGGCCCCGTTCACCGCCGAGCACAGCGCGGCCAGCGCGGGCGAGGACGGCTCCAGGCGCAGGCCGGGAGGGCGGCGCTCTCGACCCACGGCCGCGGCGAGCGCCCGCGCCGCGTCCACGACCTCGGGAGGAGGGTCACGGCCCTCCTGGGCGAGCGAGACCAGCGCGTGGCGGATCTGGGCGGCCTGGTTGAGCAGGGCCACCAGGTGGGTGCGCTCGGCGTCGGGCCCCGAGGCCGCCGACCGCGCGCCGAACACCACCTCGTAGGCCCGCTTGATCGCGTCGTCGAACGCGGCCGGCCCCCCGGGCGCGCCCGGATCCTCGGCGAGCTCGGCCAGCGCGCGGTAGACCCCCGTCACCGCGGCCGCCTCCGGCGCGCGCGGCCGGAAGGGCCAGCCCGCCAGGGCCAGCGCCAGCGCCCACAGCGCCCCGGCGAGATAGGCCAGGGCCCCGTACGCCCCGGACTCGGGGAACGGCACCCCTTGGGCGATCACCGTCATCACCAGGAGCTGCAGCGTGCCGATCGACCCCGCGTCCCCGGCCGTGCTGACCAGCGCCGCGACCACCGAGACCAGGGCCACGCCCGCGACCGCCCACCAGCCCGCCTCCCGCAGGGCGTGCCCGACCACGTAGCCGGTCGCGCCGCCCGCCCCCGCCGAGGACACCCGGATCAGCCGGGCCCGGTAGGACCCGCCCCGGTCGGCGAGCCCCGCCGCCATGCCGCCCATCGCGGGCAGCAGCCCCCGCATGAGCTGCCCGGCGAACAGGGCCACCACCAGCGGGACGGCGACGGAGGCCGCCATCCGCAGCATGGGCCCCCAGTCGGGGCGGGCCGACGCCGGGCGCACCGCCTCCACCAGCCAGCCGGGCGCGACGTCGGCGAGCCGGTCGGGGCGCGACAGCCAGGGCACCGCTCCCGGCCTCAGCGCACCAGGCGGTCCAGGCGGATGGGAAGGTCGCGGACCCGCACGCCGGTCGCGTGGTGGACGGCGTTGGCGATCGCGGCCGCAGTGCCGACGATGCCGATCTCGCCGATGCCCTTCGACCCCATCGGGTTGAGGTGCGGGTCGTCCTCCTCCACCCAGTACGCCCGCACGTCCGGCACGTCGGCGTGCGCGGCGATGTGGTACTGGGCCAGGTCGTGGTTCAGGTAGTCGCCGAACCGGGCGTCCATGACGCTCTCCTCCATCAGCGCCATCGACAGGCCCATCGTCATGCCCCCGACGAACTGCGAGCGCGCGGTCTTGGGATTGAGGATCCGCCCGGCGGCGAACACCCCGAGCAGGCGGGTCACCCGCGTCTCGCCGGTGGCGGCGTCCACGGCGACCTCGGCGAACTGGGCGCCGAAGGCGTGCCGCGCGTACTTCTCCTGCTCCTTGACCTCCTGGGCGGTGGCGGCCGACGCCTCCGCGCCGCCCGGCGGCACCCGGCCGCCCGACTCCTCCAGCTCGCGCGTCAGCGCCTCGCAGGCCCGCACGACCGCGGTGCCCCACGAGGCGGTGCCCATCGACCCGCCCGCCACCGGGGCCTGCGGCAGCGCGCTGTCGCCGATCTCCACCCGCACCAGGGCGACCGGGGCGCGCAGGGCGTCGGCGGCGATCTGGGTGAGGACCGTCTTGGCCCCGGTGCCGATGTCGGCGGCGGCGATCCGCACGGTGTAGGAGCCGTCCGGCTCGGCGCGCGCGGTGGCCTGGGCGGGCGCGCGGTAGGCCGGGTAGGTCGAGGAGGCCACGCCGGTGCCGTACAGCAGCCCGCCGCGCCGCCGCACCCCCGGGCGCGGGTCCCGGTCCGCCCAGCCGAACCGCCTGGCCCCCTCGCGCAGGCAGGCGAGCAGGTTGCGTGAGCTGAACGGCAGCCCGGCGTCGGGGTCCGTGGCGGGCTCGTTGCGCGCCCGCAGCTCGATCGGGTCCAGGCCGCAGGCCACGGCCAGCTCGTCCATCGCCGACTCCAGCGCGAACATGCCCGGGGTCTCCCCCGGCGCGCGCATCCACGACGGGGTGGGGACGTCCAGCCTGACCAGCCGGTGGGTGGTGCGCCGGTGCGGCGCGGCGTACATCATGCGGGTGGCGACGGCGGTCTGCTCGGCGAACTCCGCGAGCGTCGAGCTCTGCTCCCACACGTCGTGGACGATCGCGCTCAGCCTGCCGTCGGCCTCGGCGCCGAGCCGCACCCGCTGGATCGTCGGGGTGCGGTAGCCGGTGACCGCGAACATCTCGCGCCGCGTCACCGCCAGCTTGACCGGACGGCCGACCTGCTTGGCCGCCAGCGCCGCGAGCACCACGTACGGGTGGGCGCGCCCCTTGGCCCCGAAGCCGCCGCCGACGTACGGCGCGATGACCCGCACCTGCTCGGGCGGCATGCCGAACAGCGGCGCGAGCTGGCCGCGCAGCCCCGACGGCTGCTGGGTGGAGTCGTACACCGTCAGCCCGCCCGCGTCCCACTCGGCGACCGCGGCGTGCGGCTCCATCGGGTTGTTGTGCTCGGCGGGCGTGGTGTAGGCGGCGTCCACCACGACCGGGGAGGAGGCCAGCGCGGCGTCGGGGTCGCCGCGCTCGTCGTCGGCGGGGAAGCGCGGGTTGACGTGCTCGGGCCGGTACAGGCGCGGGTGGTCGGCGCGCAGCTCGACGTCGTGCCCCTCCTCGGCGTACTCCGGGCGCAGCAGCGCGGCGGCCTCCTGGGCGGCCTCCAGCGTCTCGGCGACGACGACCGCGACGTACTGGCCCCGGTAGGCGACGCGCGGCGACTGCAGCACCGACAGCTCGGCCGCGTCGCTCGGCGCGAGGCGCGGCGCGTTGCCGTGCCAGATCACCGCGATCACGCCGGGGACCTTGAGCGCGGCGCCGGCGTCCATGCCCTTGATCTCGCCTCGGGCGATCGTGGCCTGCACGGGCGCGGCGTAGGTCAGGTCGCGGGGCCGGTACTCGAAGGCGAAGCGGGCGGCGCCGGTGACCTTCTCCACACCGTCCACCCGGTCCAGGGCCGATCCGACGTATTTGACGTCCGTGGTGGTCATGGCATCTCCGCGAGGTCGGCGAGCACGCGCAGGAGCAGGTTGCGGGCGAGCGGCACCTTGAAGCCGTTGCGGGGCAGCGGCCGCGCGGCGGCGAGCTCGGCGTCGGCGGCCCGGGCGAACGCCGCCTCGGTGGCCGGGGCCCCGCGCAGGGCGGCCTCGGCCGCCTCGGCCCGCCAGGGCACGTGCGCGACGGCGCCGAGCGCGATGCGGCAGTCGCGCACCACGCCGCCGTCCACCTCCAGCGCCGCGGCGACCGACAGGACCGCGAAGGAGAACGAGGCGCGGTCGCGGGCCTTGCGGTAGCGGGAGCGCGCGGCGAGCGGCAGCGCGGGCAGCTCGACCGCCGTGATCAGGTCGCCCGGTTCCAGCACGGTGTCGCGGCTCGGGTCGTCGCCGGGCAGGCGGTGCAGGCCCGGCATGGGGACGGCACGCGCGCCGCCGGGGCCCTCCACGCGCACCTGGGCGCCGAGCGCGACCAGCGCGACCGCCATGTCGGAGGGGTGGGTGGCCACGCAGCTCTCGGAGTGGCCGAGGATGGCCAGGTTGCGATGGTCGCCGGTGCGCGCCGGGCAGCCCGAGCCCGGCTCGCGCTTGTTGCACGGCTTGGTGACGTCCTGGAAGTAGGAGCACCGGGTCCGCTGGAGCAGGTTGCCGCCCACGGTGGCCATGTTGCGGAGCTGGCCGGAGGCGCCCGACAGCAGCGCCTCGGCGAGCACCGGGTAGCGGCGCCGCACCAGCGGGTGGGCGGCCAGGTCGCCGTTGCGCACGCCCGCGCCGACCAGCAGGCCCCCGCCGGGGGTCTCCTCGATCACGTCGTCGGCGAGGCGGCTGACGTCGACCAGCGCGCCGGGCTCGACCACCCCGAGCCGCATCAGGTCGACGAGGTTGGTGCCGCCGCCCAGGTACACCGCGCCGTCGCCGAGCATCGCCACGGCCGAGCGCGCGTCGGCGGGCCGCGCGTAGGAGAAGGGCCTCATCGCGACACCTCCGCGATCGCCGCGACGATGCCGGGATAGGCGCCGCAGCGGCACAGGTTGCCGCTCATGCGCTCGCGGATCTCCGCCTCGTCCAGGTCCGGCCGGTCGGCGGCGACGTCGGGGGTGACCGCGCTCGGCCAGCCCCGGCCCGCCTCGTCCAGCATCCCGGCCGCCGAGCAGAGCTGCCCGGGGGTGCAGTAGCCGCACTGGAAGGCGTCGTGCTCGATGAACGCCTTCTGCAGCGGGTGGAGACCTTCGGGGCCCTCCAGGCCCTCGACGGTCGTGATCGGACGGTCGTCGACGGTCACCGTGAGCGTGAGGCACGCGGTGACGCGCCTCCCGTCCACCAGCACCGTGCACGCCCCGCACTGGCCGTGGTCGCAGCCCTTCTTGGCGCCGGCGAGGCCGAGGCGTTCGCGGAGGGTGTCGAGCAGGGTCTCCCGCGTGTCAACGGAAAGGGGATATGGCCGCCCGTTGACGGAGAGTTCGAGGTCAACGGTCATCGGTACCGAGGCGGAGTCGCCCCGCGGTTCGTTCGCTCGGGCCTTCACCCGCGCTTCCCTACCCCCGAGGACGCCAGGGATACCCCATGCGTTCTCCATGGTGAGTGGCCGGAGGCGGACGGGGGGTCATCGCGGGGTCACCGGAAGGCCACCTCCTGCCCCCGCGCCGGGCGGGCGCGGGTTGGCACGCGCCAGGTGGTTGTTGTGGAATGTCGTGCGGCGAGGTATCCGACGCGGAGGGAGAGTTTCGGGTGGGCATGTCGGAGCACCGGGGCCGCGACGCCGGCGACGACCGCGCGGAGGCCGTGGGCGCCCGGATGCGCCGCTTCCGCAAGGAACGCGGCATGACGCTGCGCGGCCTGTCCTCGCGCTCCGGTCTGTCGATCGGCTTCCTGTCCCAGGTCGAGCGTGGCATCTCCTCCATCGGCCTGACCGCGCTGAACGGCGTCGCCGCGGCGCTGGACCGCAGCGTGGCCGACTTCTTCGACGGCGACCCGCCGTCCGGCGACGACGACAAGGTCACCCGGCTGCCGTTCCACTTCACGCTGACCCGCAGGGCGGAGGCGGCCACCGAGTACGTCTCCGGGCAGCAGACCTACCGCATGCTGTCCTCCCGGGGGCCGCACCTGGTGCTGGAGCCGCTGCTCGTGCGCATCGCCCCCGGCGGCCGGCGCGAGGACGCCTACGGGCACGCCGGGGAGGAGTTCGCGTTCGTCCTGGAGGGCGAGCTGCTGTACGAGGTCGAGGGCGTGGAGCACCGGCTGTTCGCCGGGGACAGCGTCCACCTGCGCTCGACGGTGCCGCACAGCATGTACAACGACACCGACCACGTCACCACGGTGGTGTCGGTGGTCACGCCTCGCCTGTACTGAACCCATACCCGGCCATGACCGGCCCGCCCGGCGCGTGTTCAGTGGGTGTGAACGCCGTGAACATCCGGCGCGTCACATGGCCGTGCGCGCCGACCACAGCTCGGGGAACACGTCCCGCCGCAGGCTGCGCTCCAGCCACGTCAGGCCGCTCGACCCGCCCGACCCGGGCTTGGCGCCCATCGAGCGGCGCACGGCCATCAGGTGGCGGTAGCGCCAGTCGGAGAACCGCTCCGACAGGTCGGTGAGCGTCTCGGCGAGGGTCCACAGTTCCTCGCCGGGGCCGCCCTCGGCGTAGACCCGCACCCAGGCGGCCTCGACGAGCGGGCTCGGGACGTACTCGGCGGCCGGGTCGCCGGCGGGCGGGACCTCGAACCCGCGCCGGGCGAGCAGGGCGAGCACGCTGTCGTACAGGCTCGGCGCGCGCAGCGCGGCCACCAGCTCCTGGTACACGCGGGGGTTGCGCCGGTGCGGCCGGGTGAGCGGCTCGGACTTGTTGCCGAGAAGGAACTCCAGGTGGCGGTACATGGCGGACTGGAATCCCGACGCCTCGCCGAGCGCGTCGCGGAAGGAGTTGAACTGCGCCGGGGTCAGCCACGACAGCGCCGCCCAGGAGGCGTTCAGCGCCTCGAAGTAGCGGACGCTCCTGGCCAGGACGGCGGTCGCCGCGACCACGTCGCCGGCGTCCAGCAGCCGCTGCGCCAGCCGCCACTCGGCGCGGATGAGCCCGAAGTAGAGCTCCATCACCTGGGTGGTGACGAGGAACGCGCGCTCCTCGGGCAGGTCGGTGACGGGCCTTTGCAGCCCGTGCAGCGCCTCGGCCGCCACGTAGTCGTCGTAGGGCGTGCCGGAGGTGAACTCCAGTTTGGGCGCGCCGTGATCGGCCACCGCGCGGGAGGGCCGCCGCCGCGCGCCCGCCAGGCCGATCCGCCTTCTCGTCGTCATGTCCGCCTCCCCGTTTCACCTCCATGTTCACTTAGGCAGAATTTTAGTGAAATACTGGGTCGGCAGCGATTCTGCCGTCCGGCTTTCTGGATGAAAGGCGTAAATCCACTTTCGATTTGCGGATGACGGAGTGTGACCGTGGACGCGATGGACTGGGCCCTGCTCGCCGAACTGCAGGCCGACGCGCGACTGTCCTACAGTGAGCTCTCCCGCCGGGTGCACCTCTCGGCGCCGGCCGTGGCCGAGCGGGTGCGGCGGCTGGAGGAGTCCGGCGTGATCGCCGGCTATCACGCCCGCGTCGACCTGGCCCGCGCGGGCCGCAAGGTCGGCGCGCTGATCCGCATGTCCTGCTACGGCGTGCGGTGCGTGCTGCGCGATCCCCAGGCGCTGGCCTGGCCCGAGATCGTGGAGGTCCACCGGGTCACCGGCGACACCTGCTGCCTGCTGCGCGTCGCCACCGCCTCGATGCCCGCCTTCGAGGAGCTCATCGACCGCCTGGCCCCCTACGGCCAGCCGTCCAGCATGATGATGCTCTCCAGCCCCCTCCCCTGGCGAGCCCTCACCCCGATCGAGGACTGAGCCGGGCCGCCAGCTCGCGCGCCGTGAGCAGCCAGATCGGGGAATGCGGGTCGATGACCGCCCAGTGGTCGCCGGGGCGTTCCAGGTAGAACGCCTCCTCCCCCGCCTTCCGCGCGTACCTGCGGGAGATGTCCACGAGGTCGAGGTCGTCGGTGGCGCCCTGCACGACGATCTGCGGCACGCCGAGCGGGAGCCGTTCCATCGGGCTCGCCGCCGCGTAGACCTCCGGGATCCGCTCGGGGGTCCCTCCGAGCGCGTCGGAGACGCCGCCGGAGCTCAGGCGGCGCCGCTCCCCCTCCACCAGGTCCAGGATCCCGGCCAGCGAGACCGCGACCGCCACCCGCGTGTCGGCCGCCGCGCGCAGCGCGAGCTGGCCGCCCGCCGAGTGCCCGATGAGGGCGATCCGGTCCAGGTCCAGCGGGGCGTCCACGGACGCGAGGGCCGCGACGCCGGCCGCCACGTCGGCGGTGGTCGCCTCCCAGCCGTGCAGGTCGGGGCGGCGGTACTCGAGGTTCCAGGACGCGAACCCGCGCCGGGCGAGGTCGACGGCCAGCGCGTCCATCAGGTCCGCGCCCCAGATCGTCCGCCAGAACCCGCCGTGGACCAGCACCGCGACCGGCACCCGCTCTTCGGAGGCGTCCCGCTCGCCGGCGCCGGCCTCCCCGTCCTCGTGCGAGGGCTTGTGCGGAGAGGCCGCCTTTACAAAGTACGGTTCCGGGGTGTCGCCCGGGAGGCGCAGCTCGGCCCACTGGTCGGCGTGCGGCCCGTACGGGATCCGGTGCGGCGGCCACCTCAGGCGGTGGACGGCGTGCCGGATCGCCCAGGTCAGCCCGCCGACGCCGCGCCCCTGGTGGTG
Source organism: Sphaerisporangium krabiense (assembly GCF_014200435.1). Classification (NCBI taxonomy): domain Bacteria; kingdom Bacillati; phylum Actinomycetota; class Actinomycetes; order Streptosporangiales; family Streptosporangiaceae; genus Sphaerisporangium; species Sphaerisporangium krabiense. The sequence continues at coordinate 20,274 of NZ_JACHBR010000004.1, forward strand.
GGCGGCGCCCCCGGCCGCCGCGATCGGCCCGACCCGGTCCAGGTCCAGCCACACCGTGCGCGGCGAGTGGTCCGCCGGCACGCCGATGAGCCGCCGCGCCTCCGGGAGCGGGCCGGGCATGACCACGAGCGCCTGCCCCTCCCCCGCCGCGCCGAGCGCCGCGCGCAGCTCCGCGACCCCGGGGACGGCCGTGAACCGCCCGGGCACCCCGAGCGCGGCCAGCTCGGCCCCGGCCACCTCCTCCAGCAACCGCGGGTCCGCGACCAGCCCGGGACCCGCCACGACGCCGACGTTCACTCCGTCACCTCCGTGCACGGTCCCTACCCCGCGGCCGTGCGGCGGAGCATGGGCAGGACGGTCCCGCCGAGCAACTCGACGCCGCGGTCGTCGGTGAGGCCGTGCGGCGTGCCGAACTCCACCCGGCTCACCCCCGCGTCGATGAGGGTCTGCGCCTGGGCGGCCACCTGCTCGGGGGTGCCCGAGAAGGCGAACAGGTCGAGCACGTCGCCGGGGATCAGCGCGCCCGCCTCGTCGTCCCGGCCCGCGGCGACCAGTTCCTTCACCCGGGCCACAAGGTCGGCGGGCACGCGGGCGACCGGGTCCAGGTCCGCCACGACGGCCAGGTACATGGCGACCTCAGCGCGGGCCCGGGCGCGCGCGGCGGCCCCGTCGGCGTCCACGACGGTCACCGCGCCGAACACCAGGCCCACCGCGTCCGGGTCGCGCCCGGCGGGGCCGGTCCCCGCGCGCACCCGGTCGCGCACCACCGGCACCATGGCCGGGTTGGCGCTGCCGCCCACCTTGATCTCGTCGGCGATCCGCCCGGCAAGCGCCGCGCCCCGCGGCCCCCAGGCGCCGATCAGCAGCGGCGGGCGCGGGCGGCGCACGGCGTAGCGCAGGCGCGTCCCCGGCGCCAGGCGGAACACCTCTCCCTCGAAGCCGGCGTCGTCGCCCGCGAGCAGCCGGCGGACGACCTCGGCGGCCTCGGCGAGCGCGGTCAGCGGGCGGGGCTGGGCGACGCCGACCTCGCCGAGCCAGGTGCCGCGGGCAAGGCCCAGGTAGGCACGGCCGCCGGAGGCGAGGTCCAGGGCCGCGAGCTGGCCCGCGATCTCGTACGGGGCCATCGAGTAGGGGTTGAGGCAGGCGGGGCCGAGCCGGACGCGTTCGGTGGCCGCGGCCATCTCCAGCAGCGGGAAGATCGGCGGCTGGTACATCAGGTCGCCGAACACGCTGATCACGTCGAACCCGTGGTCCTCCGCCCGGCGCGCCAGCCGGGCGTAGTCCCCGGGCCGCTTGTCGCTCTGCAACCCGAGCCCGATCTCGACCGCCCTCATCCCGGACTCCTTCGGCATGGCTCCCTTTCCCGGCCGGGTGTCGGCTCGTGTCGGCTACGTGAGGTCGGAGGAGTTCATCCGGCGGCGGCGGGTGCGCTCCACACGCATGATGAGCCGTTCCTCCGGGTCGGGGCAGGCGAACAGGGCGTCCCGCGCGAGCCAGTCGCCCGAGGCCAGGTCCCGCTGCTTGGCCGCGAGGAACGGCAGCACGGCGGCCAGCGCGTACACGCAGAAGTGCCCGCCGTCCGGGAGCCGCAGGTGGGCGCTGCGCTCCAGGTCGAAGTGGTCGCCGACCGCCATCCCGCACACCGACCTGCCCTCGATGCGGTCCACGACCACCCGCAGGTCGTACAGCTCCATGTCCCCCTGCTCGTCCGGCTCCTGCCCGCCGGAGTGGGGGCCGGGGGCGGTCACGGGCGGGACGCCGTGTCGTCGCGGACGATCTCTCCGCCCTTCATCACCCAGCGGACGCCGCGAAAGGCCGAGGCGGAGGCGAGAGGGTCGTCGTCCATGGCGATGAGGTCGGCGTACCTGCCGGGTTCGACGGCGCCGACGTCGGCCTCGGCGCCGAGCCAGCGGGCGGGGCCGAGCGTCGCGGCGCGCAGCGCGCCGGCCGGGCCGAGTCCGTTCTCTGCCATGTGCTCAAGCTCCCGCACCGTGGCGTTGGTGCCCTCGAAGGACCAGAACGGCGGCATGTCGCTGCCGAGCAGCACCGTGACGCCCTCGGCCAGCGCCATGGCGTAGCTCTCCAGGTGCCGCGGCCCCGCGCCGAGCGAGCGCTCCTGCATCCACGCGGGCACGCCGAGCTCGTCGAAGAACGCCTTGCAGCGGGTGACGACGAGCGTCGGGACGAGCGCGGTGCCCTGCTGCGCCATCGCGGCGGCGACGTCGGGGGTGAGCTGGTAGCCGTGCTCGACGCAGTCCAGGCCGAGCTTGACGGCCTCGGCGATGACGGGCGCGGGCCCGGCGTGCGCGGTGACCTTGCGTCCCCAGGCGTGCGCCGTCTCGATGACGGCGGCCATCTCGTCGGCGAAGAGCTGCGGGGTGTCGATGCGCTCGTGCTCGCCCGCGATGCCGCCGGAGATCATGACCTTGACGAGGTCGGCGCCCGCCTTGATCTGGGCGCGGACGCCCCGCCGGAACTCCTCGGGGCCGTCGCACTCCAGGGTGTCGGCGCCTTCGTGGCCGTGCCCGCCGGTGCAGACGAGCGCGCGCCCGGCGGTGTGGATGCGCGGCCCGGGGACGCGGCCGGCCTCGATCGCGCGGCGCAGCGCGAAGTCGGCGTGGTCCTTCTCGGCCACGCACCGCACGGTGGTCACCCCGCAGTGCAGCGTGCGCCGGGCGCCGTCGGCCATGTAGAGGGCCAGGTCGTGCGGGCCGAGCGCCTTGACGCCCTCCCCGCCGGGTCCTGGCAGCGACAGCGACAGGTGGGTGTGCATGTTGACCAGACCGGGCGTGAGGTACGCCCCGCCGAGGTCGACGCGCGCGGCCCCGGGCGCGCGGGCCAGGACCTCGGCGCGGGGCCCGGCGGCGGCGATCCGCTCGCCGCGCACCAGGACGGCCGCGTCCCGGATCGGCTCGGCGCCCTCGGCCGTCCTGCCGTCGGTCACCGTGCAGTTGAGGATGACCCTCTCGGCGGCCCGCCCGCCCTCGTCGCCCATCCCCGCTCCCTGTGACACCGGATGTTCATGAACAACGCGCGGGGTCGTCCGCGCGCGATATAGCCGTTCAGCGACTATATCCGGAGGAATGTCCGGCGGGTCAGGCCGGGATGTTCATGAAATTTCACGGCGATGCCCGCCGCGGCGGCGAGGACGCCGGGCGCGGCGTCCTCGCGGAACGGACCGGCGTCAGCCGCAGCCCTCGAACTGGGGCACGGTGAAGGTCAGCGCCAGCCCCGACCGGGCGAACCAGCGCTCCAGCAGACGCTTGGCGGTGCCGTCCTGGTACATCTCGGTGATGGCCTTGTTGACCGCCTCGCAGCCGTCGACGTCCCCGCTGCGGATGCCCACGCCGTAGCGCTCGTCGCTGAACGGGGCGTTGACGATCGTGGTGCCCGGCGTGGCGAACCCGGCCAGGATCAGGTCGTCGGTCGAGATGGCGTCCACCTTGCCCGTGCGCAGGTCCGACACGCAGGCGCTGTAGGAGACCGACGGCACGAGCACGACCGGGATCTTGCGCTCCTCCTTCACCCGCTTCCAGGAGTTGGACCCGGTGACCTGGCACAGCTTGCGGTTCCGCAGGTCCCGGACGTTGTCGATCCCGGCCTGGCCCGTGCGCACCAGCGTGTCCTGGTGGGCGACGTAGTACGGGCCGCCGAACGCCACCTTGGTCTTGCGCTCGGGCGTGATCGAGTAGGAGGCGAAGATCAGGTCCACCGCGCCGTCCATCAGCAGCCTCTCGCGCTGGGACGAGAGGGCGTCGACGAACCGGACCGGCTTGCCGAGCTTGCGGGCGACGTAGGTGGCGACGTCGATGTCGAAGCCCCGGTACTTGCCGGGCGAGACCTTCACGCCGAGGCCGGGCTGGTCGGGCTTGACGCCGATGACCAGCGTGTCCTTGTCCAGGACCGAGGTGCCGGCGGCGCAGGACGCGGCCAGGGGCAGGACCGCCGCGACCGCGAGCGCTACGGCCGCGGCGCGGCGCGCCCGCCCGGCCGGTGAGCCGCGCCGCGCGCCGCGGGTGGGCGTGGGGCGCGTGAACAGCGTGATCAACGTGACGTTCCCTTCAGCGGTACTCGGCGAGCCGGGGCCTGACACCGATGAGGACCAGCAGGATCGCGGCCAGCGCCGCCGCGGGCGGCAGCCAGTTCCACCCGCCGAGCGCCCGGTCGCCGCCGGCCACGGCGTCGTCGAACGCGGTGCGGTGCAGCGTGGTCAGGCGCACCAGCGCGTCGTCGTAGGCGCCGAAGGAGGGGCCCATGACCCTGCCGACGGCCTCGCGCCGCGACCCGCCCGTGGCCAGCCGGCGGATCTGCTGGTCGTTGCGCTGGAACGCCTGGTACAGGCGCAGCACCCGCGACACCGCCGCCTGCTGGCCGGACACCCCGCCCGCCGACGCCTCGGTGCCGTAGAACCCGAGGAAGGTCACCTTGCCGGGGTAGCCCGACACGGCCTCGTCCAGCGCGGTGTAGTACTTGTCGAGGTTGCCGCCGGGCACGTAGAGGACGCTCTGCGACTTGTCCAGGTAGACCTGCTCGTAGGTGTCGGCCCGCTGCGGGTCGAGCAGGTACCTGATCTCGTCGCCGCGCAGCGTGTTGCCGATGGCGCGGGCGCGCGACAGCGCGAGCACCGAGTTGAAGCCGTCCTCCTTGGCGGAGGTGAGGGCGTTGCCCTCGTGCTGCAGCACGAGGACGCCGGCGAGGGTGAGCGCGCCGACGACGACCGAGGCCAGCAGCAGCGGCAGGTTGAGCGTCCTGCGGAAGCCGCGGCTGAGGTAGACCTGGAGCCCGATCAGCGCCAGCAGCGCGAGCAGGCCGGTGAGCCCCACCCACAGCCGCCCGGTCTGCACGGCCGACAGCTCGGCCAGGTAGGCGTGGCGGACGATGGTGCCGCTGTCGAGGGTGAGGTTGTAGGCCTTCGGCAGCAGGTCCAGCCGCATCAGGTCGGTGGCCTGGCGGTACACGTCCAGGACGGCCTGCGGGGGCGGCCCGGCCGCGTGGCCGGACTGCTCGTCGAGCAGCAGGGCGCGCGCGGCGAGCCGCTCGTAGCGGCCGAGCCCGTCGAGCAGGGCGCGCACGGTGTTCTGCTCGGTGGCGTCCTCGCTGGCCAGGTCCGCGGCCTGCAGGACGGCGCGGTCGGCCTGCGAGCGGCGCTCGTCGTAGCGGTCGAGCATGGCCTGGCGGCCGGCCTGCAGGCCGGTCTCCTTGCCCATGAGCAGGACGGCGGCGACCTGGGCGTCCATGTCGCTGAGCGCGAAGTACAGGTCGGCGGTGGCGACGACCTGCGGGCCCGCGGTGTGGCCGATGACGCGCAGGCCGTCCCTGGCGTGCCCGACGGCGAGGGTGACCGCGCCGAAGGCCAGCAGGACGGTGGCCACCGACAGGCCCGACAGCAGGCGGATCCACCCCGGGACGGTGCGCACGCGGGTGACGCGGCGCAGCGCCGGGGTGCCCGCGACCGCGCCGGGCGGCGGCGGCACGGCGAGGGGGCCGCCGGGCGGCGCGGTGTCGGGGTGCGCGGCGGGCGCGGGGGCGGGAGCCGCGGGGGGACCGGCGATCGTCATGTCAGGCCTTCCGGACGGTGATCAGGGTCCAGGCGCCGACGTGCACACGGTCGCCGTCCTCCAGCGGGACCGGCACGTTGACCTCGATGAGCTTGCCGTTCACCAGGGTGCCGTTGGCCGAGCCCGGATCGACGACGTGCCAGCCGCCGTCGGGCTGGGCGAGCAGCACGGCGTGCAGGTGGGAGACGCCGGGGTCCTCGGGGGGCTCGGACAGGTCGATCTCGGGGATCATGGGCCGGGAGTGGCGGCGCCTGCCGATCCGCGTCTCAGGACCGCGCAGGGGGACGCGCCGCTCGGGGCAGTACGGCGGGAACGCCACCCGGGCGGCGTCGGGGCCGCCCTGCGCGATCATGGCGTCGTAGTGCGCGCGGTCGGCGGTGATCACGGCGACCCAGCCGCCCTGCGGGGGCGGCGCGGTGGCGTAGGAGGGCGTGGGGGGCTGCCAGGGCCGCGAGGGCTGGGCGGGCTGCCAGGGCGGGGCGCCCCCGCCGACCGGCTGCGCGGGCTGCCACGACCCGGTCGCCCCCGCCGGCGGCGGTCCCGCGGGCGGCGCCGCGGGGCGCACCGCGGAGGACGGCCCGCCCCCGGACCCGCCGAGGACGAAGTCGTACCCGCAGTTCTCGCAGAACCGCCCGCCGCGCGGCGCCCCGCAGTCGGGGCAGGCGTCGCCGGGGTCGCCCGCCGCGGGGGCGGGCGTCGCCTGGGGCGCGCCGCCGGCGCCGGGGCCGGTCATGCGGGCGCCGCAGGTGTCGCAGTACTCCTCGTCGGAGCTTTCGTGCCCTTGTGGGCAGATCGCCATCGCTCAGCTCTCCGGGTCCTTGCGCATGCGGACGGTGCGGACGGAGCGGGTGTCGAGCGCGATCTCGTCCGCCTTGTCGACGACGCGCTTGAGGCGTGCGGTGCCCGTCGCGGGGTCGACGTCGATGACCTTGTCGAGCAGCTTGGCGGTCTCGTCGTTGCCGGCGCGCTCGGCCAGGCCGCGCGCCTTGCCGAGCCGGGCCGTCGCGGTCTCCACGTCGCCGTCGTTGCGGGCCTGCAGGCCCTCCTGGATGAGGGAGGCGAGCTCCTGCTGGCCGGTGTAGTGGGCGACCCGGGGGTTGATCCGCGTGGACTGCACCGGGTCGTCGCTCCACTGGGCGAGGATGTTGCCGCCGGCCAGGACCTCGCCGGTGGCGGGCTGGACCAGCTTGACCAGCGCCGCGCGCATCTCCTGGCCGACGTTGCCGGACGGCACGCTGACGCTGATGTGGTACTCGCGGGTCTCGCCGCCCCACGCGCCGGTGGGGTAGTCGCCGGTGAGCGCGTCCACGTCGGTGCGGCGGCCGGTCAGGTCCTCCAGGGCCGGCGAGACCTGCTTGACGAAGTTGAGCGTGGCCGCGCGGGGCACCCACACGCGCAGGGCGATGTCGGCGACGGTCTTGCCCATGGCGGCCTCGGTCATGGCCCGGAAGTCCGCCTCGAGCTCCTCGGGCCTGCGGACGTCCATGACGCTGCCGAGCAGGGTGGAGGCGATCCTGCGGACCTCGGCGACGACCCAGTCGGTGCCGACGCCGCGGCAGTCGCAGACGAACTTGCCCGCGGCGTAGGCGAGGTTGGCGTCGAACTCGGGCGCGGGCTCGTGCTCGTTCTTGCCGTCGGTGAGCAGGATGGCGTGCCGGATGGCATTGGGCTGGATGGCCTGGTGCGCGCTGAACAGGTCGGCGGCGCGGCGCAGCCAGCGGCCCATGGCGGTGCCGCCCTCGGCGCGCAGGCGGGCGATGGCGTCCTTGGCGGCGCGCCTGCTGCCGGCGTCGGCGGGGACGAGCCGCCCGTCGCCGGGGAAGATCACCTCGGCCTGGTGGTCGCCCGAGATGACCGCGAAGTGGACGCCGTCGCGCAGGGTGTCGACGGCGGCCTGCGCGGCCTTGCGGGCGTCGGCGATCTTGCCGTAGGACATGGAGCCCGACGTGTCGATGATGATGACCTCGGCCGCCTCGGCGGCGGGGCCGGTCTGCACCGGACCGCTCGCCTCGACCGTGACGATGCCGTGGACCTCCTGGCTCCCCGCGGGCAGGTACTTGTTCTGGTCCACGCGGATGGTGAAGTCAGTCACTTCTCTCCTTCGGGAATGCCACCGTGGTCTGCGTCCGGTCCCCCTGGCCGAACGGGATGACGGCCACGGTGATGTTGTCGTGTCCCCCCGCCTCGATGGCCATGCGGACGAGCCGCCGGGCCGCCGTGAGGGGGGTCTCGGCGAGGGCCGTGGCGGCGAGCGCCTCCGGCTCGGGGTAGTAGTTCCACAGCCCGTCGCTGCACAGCAGCACCGCGCCGGGGCCGTCGGTGGTGAAGGTGCGCACGCGGGGCACGACCTCGCCGGCGTCGGCGCCGAGCCACGCGGTGAGCATGTGCGTGCCGGGGGTCGCGTCGTCCTCGGTGAGCAGGGCGGACTGCGCGCCGAGCCAGTAGGCGCGGCTGTCGCCGACCCAGCCCACCGTGACGTGCCGCCCGGCGACGACGGCGGAGACGTAGGTGCAGGCCGGGGAGTCCTCGCCGGGGCGCGCGGCGGAGGCGACGGCGTCGGCGGCCAGCCGCACGCCCTCGCGGGTGGCGGCCTCGGGGTCGTCGCCGTCGGCGAGCCGCTTGACGATGGCCGCCGCGGCGACGTCGGCCGCCGCCTGGGACGCCTCCTCGGGGCGGGGCGAGCTGGACACGCCGTCGCACACGACCGCGACGACCGCACCCTGCCCCGCCGGCGACCCCGCCCACGACTCCGTGGGCGATCCCACCGACAGCAGGGCCATGGCGTCCTCGTTGCGGCTGTGGCGCAGGCCGCGGTCGCTGACGGCGGCCGCGCCCGCGGCCTCGGTCTCGACGTGGTCGCGGCCGGAGGGCTGGAGCATGCCGCAGTTCTCGCAGTAGCCGTCGGCGCCCACGGCCGCGGCGCCGCAGGCCGTGCAGGGGGCCGGAGGCACGCTGTGCAGGTCGTGGCCGCAGTTCTCGCAGAACGCCTCGCCCGCCAGGACTCCGGTGCCGCACACCGGGCAGGCGCCGCTCACCACAGCGTCCTCGGCCGCACGGCGTTGGCCCGCCCGATGAGGGCGTGGCGGTCCTCGGTGGTGCCGGCCGCCCTGGCCAGCGCGCGGTACACGCGTTCCAGCTCGCCGCGCAGGCCGCGCTCGTTCAGCGGCGTGCCGAGCACGCTGCCCCCGCTCGCGGCGGACTGGCCGGTGACCAGGCGGGCCAGCGCGCTCTCCAGCACCTCGGAGGCGAGGCCGTCGCGGTCGCGCGAGTCGAGCTTGAGCACCCGCAGCCGCTCCCCCGCCGCCACCAGCTCGGCCTCGGCGGGCGCCTGGCCGCGCACGGTGACGGCCACGGCGGCGACCTGGGCGGCGGTGCGGTGGATGGAGGTGGGCGGCACCTCGTCGAGCGCGCGGGTGGCCCCGGCGCGGTCGTCGTGGGCCAGGGCGATGCGCGCCAGGCCGAAGCAGGCGCTGACAAAGGAGCGGTCGGTGCGCCAGATGGCGGCGTGGTGCCGGGCGGCGTCGCCGCCCGCGCCGGCGGCCTCCAGCGCGAAGGCCAGGGCCAGCCGGGGCGCCGCCTCGCCGGGGAACCAGGAGTAGAGGCCGTCGAAGAACCGGGCGGCCATGCCGGCGTCCCCGGCGGCGAGCTCGGCGACGCCCCGGTACCACCACAGGCGCCAGTCGCCGGGCAGGTCCTTGGCCGCGCTCTCGTACAGGCTGTCGGGGACCTCGCGGCCGAGCTCGCTCATGACGCGGATCCGCGCGAGCTTGGTCTCGGGGGTGGGGGGCGCGGACTCCAGGACGGCGATGAGCTCGTCAGGGCTGCCGGAGGTGAGGCCGGCGAGGAACCCGGCGGCGGGGTCGGCCGGGTCCACCAGGGGGACGGGCAGGGAGGAGGCGGCGTCCAGCCGGTCGAGCGGGCCGAAGACGCGGCCGGTGGTGGCGGCGGCCAGTTCGGTGCCGACGGCGCCGCGCTCGGGGCCGAAGACGCCGGACTGCGCGGGGTGCGGCCTGCCCTCCTCCTCGGCCCTGGTCTCGCGGAGCACGCCGACGAGCTGCTCGCTCATCTCGGCGGCGCTCTCGAACCTGCGGGCGGGGTCGGGGTCGGTGGCGCGGCGCAGCAGGCGCATGAACGACTCGCGGCCGGGCCCCATGTCGGGCAGGGGGGTGGCCGCGCCGCCGCTGGCCGGGCTGAACGGGTGGCTCAGCACGGCGAGGGTGCGGCCGACGGTGTAGATGTCGGAGGCGATCGAGGGGCCGGTGGAGGCGATCTCGGGGGCCTGGTAGCCGATGGTGCCGTAGATGGCGCTGTCGGCGTCGTCAAGGCGGCGGACGGCGCCGAGGTCGATGAGCTTGAGCTGCTCCTCGACCTGGATGACGTTGGCGGGCTTGAGGTCGCAGTAGAGCATGCCCCGGTCGTGCAGGTAGCCGAACGCGCGCAGGATCTCCAGGCCGTAGGCGATGACCTGCGACAGCGGCAGGGCCGCGGCGTTGCCGCTGTCCCTGAGCCGCTTGCGCAGCAGGTCCTGCAAAGACTCGCCGCCGACGTACTCCATGACGATGTAGCCGACCAGCGTGCCGGTGCCGGGGTCGGGGTGGCTCACGAAGTTGAAGATCTTGACGATGTTCGGGTGGTCCATCGCGGTCAGGTAGCGCCGCTCGGCCTCGGCGGCGGCCAGGGCCTCCAGGTCGCCGGTGTCGAGCAGGCCCTTCATGACCACCCAGCGGCCGTCGAGGTTGCGGTCGGCTGCCAGGTAGATCCAGCCGAGGCCGCCGTGGGCCAGGCAGCCCTTCACCTCGTACTGCCCGGCCACCAGGTCGCCGTCGCGCAGCTTGGGGGTGAAGGAGAAGCGCTGGCCGCAGTGCGGGCAGTACCCCTCGGGGCGGCCCGGGCGGCCGTCGCGCCGGCGGCCTACGGGCTTGCCGCAGTCGGGGTTGCCGCAGAAGCGGCGGTCCTCGGGCACCACCGGGTCGGCGAGGACGACGGCGGAGGGGTCGCGGTAGGGGACGGGGGGCACCTCGACCAGGCCCATGCCGAGCATGCCGCGGCGGGACCTGGTGCTGCCGCGCCGGGAGCCGCGCGTGCTCGGGGCGGTGCCGGCCGCGCCGGTGGCGAGGGACCCGCCGATGGAGGGCATGGTCAGCGGGGCGGACGGCGGCGCCGCGCCGGAGGGGGCGGCGGACGCGGACGGCCAGGCGACCCCCGGGGCGCCGGGCGCGGGCGCCGAGGGCCAGGCGACGCCCGGCGAGGGCGCCGCGGGATAGGCCGCGCCGGGCGCGGGCGGGAAGCCGGTGCCGGGCACAGGGCCGGGCGTGGGGCCGGGCGGCCAGACGCCCGCGGACGGCGGCCCGCCGGAGGACCCGGGCGGGGCGCCCGATCGGGACGCGGGCGCCGGTTCGGGGGCGGGGGCCATGCCACAGGTGTCGCAGTAGCCGTCCACCACCGTCCCGGCGCACCCGGGCTGCGTGCATTTCGTCATCCGGCCGCTCCGATCCGCGTGATGGCCCGCTGGTATTCGGCGACCGCGACGGTGGCCCGCCGCAGGTCGCACGGCGCGCTCCAGAGCACGTCGCGCGCCGCGCCGTAAAGTTCGGTGAGGGTGACGTCCTCGGCGTGCCCGAGGCGCACGGCCTTGGCCTGGTAGGCCGACAGCCGCCCGCGCAGCTCGTCGCGGCGGCCGATGAGCCCGGCGATGGACTCGGTGACGCTCTCGGTCCGGGCGAGGGCCTCGTCGGTGGCGCGCTCCATGGCGGTGAGGCGCTCGGCCAGCTCCAGCCAGCGTCCGGTGAGCGTGCGCAGGGCGCCGAGGCGGTCGCGCAGGGCGGGGGCCTGGTCGGGCATCGCGGGCAGCGCCGGGGCGGCGATCTTGACGAGCACCAGGTCGCGGACGCGCAGCGCCTCGCGCTCGGCCTCGGCGACGCGGGCGATGCGCTCCTCCAGGCGGCGGGCGCGCTCGGCGAACTCCTCGCGCGCGAGGACGGCGCGTTCGAGGGCGGCCTTGCGCGCGGCGCAGGCGGAGGCCAGGGCGTCCAGCTCGTCGCCGCGGCCCGCGCACCCCAGGGGGTCGGTGGTGACCGAGGCCCGCAGGGCGGCGGCCCGGTCGTCGAGCTCGTCCAGGTCGGGGTCCTGGACGCCGAGGTCGCGCGCGAGCCCGCGTGCGGCGGCGCGCGCGGCGTCGGCCTCGTCCAGCCGGGGCAGCAGCGCGGCCCAGGCGGCGTCCACGTCGGCGACGGTCCCGGCGACCTCGCGGTAGGCGGCGTCCATGCGGGCCAGCAGGACGTCCAGCGTGACGCGCTCGCCGGCGGCCTGGAGCAGGGAGCGCTTCTCGACGGGGACGTCGCCGGGCTCCAGCGCGACGGACGGGCCGGTGAGCAGGGCGGTGAGCGCGGCGAGGTCGGGCCGTGCGGCGGACCTGAGCTCCTGGGCCCGGTCGAGGGCGCGGCGGTAGGCGTCGAACAGCCACCACAGCGTGACGTAGCGGGCCTGGGCGGCCTGCCAGCGGCGGCCGGTCTCGCCGGTGGGGGTCATGCCGGTGAGCAGGCGGTGGCCGGGGTGGTCGTCCAGGTCGAGCAGGTCGCCCGCGACGCGGTCGCGCTCTTCGGCACGGCGGCGCAGGACGTCGTCGACCTCGGCGAGGCCCATCGCTGGGCCGGGCATGACCAACTCTCCCTGCCTCCCCCCGGTGCGGGACGACCACCGACTACATACACATTCTTTACCTAAACCCGGGGAACGCGTGCCGCGCTCCCCCGCCGGCGAGCCAGGATTCGATCACATACCGGTTACGCGCCCATCACGGGAGGGACGACGGCGGGCGTCCGTCAGGGGAGGCGGGCGCGGGGCGTCAGTGGCCGACCAGCCAGTTCCAGACGTGCCTGACCACGTCGAACCCGGCCTCGGCCGCCCGGCCGAGCACGCGGGTCACGGCCCGGCCCGCCAGGTGCTCGATGGCCGTCTCGTCGCGGTTCTGCACCGCGTCGTCCAGCCGCGCGACGTACTCGGCGTCCCGCCTGCGCCCGGCCTCCACGGCGCGGGATATGTCGTCGTCCTCGATCATGTCGCTTTCCTCGTGTCCTGCGGTGGCGCGGGCCGTGGCGGCGTCCGGGGCGGCGGTCAGATCGGGAGCCGGCCGAGGTCGAAGGCGCGCGCGCCGCGGATGCCGTCCCAGACCAGGAAGTTGCCGTACTCGCGCATCGCGGCGACGGGCACCCCGGCCAGCTCGGCCGCGTCGTCCAGGACCCGCTGGAAGCGGAAGATCGCGGTGGGGCCCAGCTTGCCGACCACGTTGACCATGAGCGCGGCCAGGTTGAAGCGGAACAGCGCCGAGCAGGGCAGGACCCGGTGGTTGTCGCGCAGCCGCGAGAAGACCTCGGCGTGCTCGGGGTGGGCGGCGGTGTAGCGCTCGCAGACCTCGCGCGAGAAGTGGCCCCGGTAGGTGACGGTCTGCCGGTCGAAGTCGAGCCGCCGGTCGCGGAGCGCGAAGTCGCCGGTGTTGTAGGTGGCGGCGCCGAGCAGGTCGCCCCACGGCTCGACGACCATCTGCTCGACGTGGGCGGCCTTGAGCTCCATGCGGCCGGCGAGGGCCAGGCTCGGCACGAAGGTGCCGCGGTCGCCGTGCATGTCGAAGATCCACGGCGGCGGGGTGAGCAGGTCGGCCTTGGTGAGGACGTAGGTCAGCTTGCCGACGATGCGCCGTCCCTCCTCGGGGGGCGCGTCGTCCAGGAGCCGGTTGAGGCAGCGTGCCTCGTGGTCGGTGCAACGGCTGTCAGCGTGCATGGCCCAGATGACGACGTCGCACTCGGCGAGTTTCTCCAGATACATGGCCCGATATCCGGCGTCCGCCTCCGCCGAATCCCCTAATCCCGGCATATCCCAGAAAGTCAATGTATGACCTGAATTACTGGGCACGGAGATGGCCTGGGGACGGCGGGTGGCGGGCTTGACGTCCCCAACTGGGAACCGCGTGCCGAAAAGGACGTTGAGCAACGAGGATTTTCCGACACCGGTATGGCCCATGATTGCTACACTCAGGGCTTTATTGGCCTCGATGTCGCGTTCGCGTCGTACGCTCTGTCTGACTTCTTCGAGTTGATGCTCCTCCAGGGCGTCAACCGAGATCCGGTCGATCCTTGCCACGGGCTCACCTCGGGTCATAGCGTTGACAGCGTCCACGGCGTTCATGGCGTCCTTGGCGTCCATGGATCCACGATTCCCTTTGCCACCGGCCCCATCGTGGCCAATGATCCTTGCGATGACCTTGCGGGGAAGGCCGTCGATTGAGAATCGCAAACCGATCCCGGCGGTGAACGTGGCGGAATTCGACATCAGAGTGCTCGGCGAGGTCGCGATCCTGGTGGACGGAGCGCCGAGAAAGCTGCTCCCCCAGACGGCCAAGGCCCTGGCCATGCTGCTGGCCTCCAGGAATCCCATCCCGCAGGACACTCTGGCCGCCGCGCTCGGCCAGAGCCCCGGCGTCCCGGTGCCCGACGTCGCGCCCCCGCTGTCGCGGCTGCGCCAGGCGCTGTCGGGCGCCGGCCTGGACATCCCGCCCGCCAAGTGGTCCCACGCCTACGCGCTGGTGGAGAAGCGGCCCGGCGTGCTGGCCGCCGCGCTGGACTCCTCCCGGTTCGAGGCGCGGCTGCGCGAGGGCCGCGCGCGGTACGAGACCGGCGACCTGGACGGCGCGCTGGAGAGCCTGCGCGCCGCGGCCGGCGAGTGGCGGGGCGCGCCGTTCGCCTCGCTGGCGGCCGGGTGGGCGCTGCCGTGGGTCTGCGAGACCCACCGCGCCCGGCTGGAGGAGCAGCGCAAGGAGCTGGTGCGCCTGGTCGCCAGGATCGCCCTGCGGCTCGGCCGCCACGAGGACGCCCGTTTCCTCACCGAAGGGCCGGTGGGCGAGGGGCACGAGGACACCACGGCCATGTGGCTGCTGCGCTTCCTGACCACCCTCCGCGAGGACGGCGGGGCCGCCGCCCGCCGCCTGGTCCGTTCGCGTCTCGCCCACTCCCCCGGCGACGACGCGGGCCGCCGCGCCGAGGACCTCCTCGCCCTGCACGAGCACGGCGTCGACGTCGGCGCGCCGCTCGGCGCGGCGGGCCCGCCGGGCCCGGACGGCGCGCGTGCCCCGGTGGGCCGCGAGCGTGAGCTGCGCGAGCTGGCGCGCCTGGTGGGACGGCTGGGCGACGGGGACGCCGCCCTCGCCCTGTGCGGCCCCGGCGGCATCGGCAAGAGCCGCCTGCTGGCCGAGGCGGCGGGCCTGGCGGCACGCGCGGGCACGCGGGCGGTCACCGTGATGTGCCGGGAGGGCGACGGCCTGCAGCCCTGGCGCGAGCTGGCGGGCACGTTATGGGGACACCTGCGCCGGGACCTGACCGCCCCCGCCGACCCGATCGGCCTCCAGGAGCGCGGCACGCTCGCCAAGCTCATGTCGGCCGCCGAGCTGGACTCCCCCGCGCGGCCCGGCCACGAGCGCGACCCGCGCGAGCTGACCTTCCTGCTGACCGGCCTGCTGCGCCGCGCCGCCGGCGCCGGGCTGCTGGTGGCCTTCGACAACGCCCACCTGCTCGCCGGCTACGCCGTCGACCTGCTCCACCACGTGCGCAGGAGCCTCGGCGCCGCGCCCGTGGGCTTCCTGCTGGCGACCCGCGACCCCGCCCCGCGCTGGCAGGACGTCATGGGCGCCCTCACCCTGTGCCCCCTCACCGTGGAGGAGGTCGCCGAGTGGCTCGGCAGGGCGTGGGGCCGCGAGCCCACCGAGCAGGAGGTCAAGGAGGCCGCCCGCGTCACCCACGGCGTGCCGCTGGAGCTGCACGACCTCACCGAGTACGGCGAGCCGCGCCCGGCCCCCACCGGCCCCGCCCCCGCTCCGGCCTTCCGCTGGCTGGCCGCGGCCGCGATCACCGCCAGGGGGCTGGACATCGACGCCGCGCTGGTCGGGCGCATGCTGGGCCTGCGCCCCGAGCAGGCCGACCGTGACCAGGCGCTGGCCGCGGCGGGCAACGCCATCCTCGGGCACGACCAGGTGTGCTTTCCCCACGACCGTTCGCGCGAGACCGTGCTCGAAGGGCTCGAACGCGACCCCGCCCTGGCCAGGGACCTGCACCGCCGGGCGTTCGAGGCGCTGAGCGAGCGCATGGAGGCCGGAGGCGGGGTGGACCCGGCGCTGCCGGTGCGCGTCGCCCGGCACGCCCGCGCCGCGGGGGCCGACCTGCCGCAGGAACGCGTCGCCGCCGCCTGCCTGGACGCCGCGCGCGCCGAGCAGCGCGGCTTCGGCGGGGGCGGCGCCGTGGAGTGGGCGCAGGCCGGGCTGCGGCTGCGGTCCGCCCCCGCCACCCGCGTCGGGCTGCTCATCACCCTGGGGGACGCGCTCGGCGACGCCGGCGACATGGACGAGGCCGGGCACCGCTACCTGGCCGCGCACGAGGCCGCGGAGGGACTGCCCGAGCTGGCCGCCGCCGCGGCGATCCGCCTGGCCCGGCGCTGGTCGGCCCCGGGCCAGGCCGACCGGCAGGTCATCCACCTGCTGCGCCGGGCGCTCACCGCCCTCGGCGAGGCCGAGGGCCCGCAGGCCGCCGAGCTGCGGCTCCAGCTTCGCGCCCACCTGTGCAAGAAGCAGACGATGGCCGTGAGCCCGAGCGCCGGCGCCGCGCCGTCCGAGACCCGCGAGGCGGTGGAGCTCGCCCGCGCCACCCTGCGCGAGCTGCCCGAGGACGGCGACCCGCTGGTGCGCTGCGACGTGCTCACCGAGGTCCGCTGGGCCCTGTTCGACCACACCTACCCGGCCGAGCTGGTCGGCATCTCCGCGCGGCTGCGCGAGGCGGGCATCGGCGCGGGCTCGGCCTACTTCGAGGGCGAGGGCCTGGTGGCGCTGGCCGTCGACCAGCTCAGGCTCGGCCTGCTGCCCGACGCCCTCGGCACCGTCAACGACCACCGCAGGCACGTCGCCCGCAACCCCCGCGCGCTCGGCCCCTGGGTGCAGGGGGCGTTCGACACCGTGATGGACCTGTGGGGCGGCGACTTCCGGCGCGCCCACGACCGCCTCATGGGCGAGTCGCTGGCCATCGTCCAGGAGGCCGCCAAGGGCCAGGCCGTCCCCGCCGAGACGCTCCAGCAGACCTGGATGGGCCAGTACCTGTGGCTGCTGCGCGAGCAGGGGCGCATGGCCGAGCTGTTCGACTCGGGCCTCGCGTCCCAGATCGAGCAGCACGGCTACTTCCCGATCTGGCGGGCCGCGCACGTGCTGGCGCTGTGCGAGACCGAGCGGCACGACGAGGCCGCCGACCACCTGGCCGCCGTGGTGCGCGACACCGCGGGCCTCGCCGCGCTGCCCGCGCACGGCTGGGCGGTGCCGACGCTGGCGGTGCTGGGCGAGGCGTGCGCGCTCATCTCCGAGGCGGGCGCGGACGGCCCCGAGACCGAGGAGCACGTCCGCCTGCTGCGCGAGCGCCTGGCCGCCTACCCCGGCGAGATCGGGCTGGCCGGGTGGCCGACCGTGCTGATCGGCCCGGTGGCCCGCTTCCGCGGCCTGCTGGCCACCACGGCCGGGGACGCCGAGGAGGCGCTGCGCTGCTTCGACGAGGCCAAGCGCCTGGTGTCCGGCGCGCCGCCGCACATGGCGAGGATCCAGCTCGACCGGGCCAAGGCGCTGCGGCTGCTGGACCCCTCCGACGCCTCCGGCGAGGCCACCCGCCTGCTGCACCGTTCACTGCGCCTGGCCGCCCGCCTCGGCATGGACCGCCTCGCCGCGGAGGCACGCCGCCTGCTCGCCGGCTGACACGCGCACCCGGGGATGGACCATAATCGACACATGGCCACGCCGCCGCCGAGCCGCCACGCCGACATCGCCGACCGCGTCCCCGGCGCGCTGTCGGACCTGCGCGGCCCGGCCACGGGCGAGGTCGCGCCGCCCCTGCACCTGTGCTGGTCGGGGCTCCGGGTGTTCGACGTCGCCGATCCGGCCGTCCGCCTGGCCCTGTACCAGATCGTGATCACCGAGGGGCTGCGCGCCGACGCCGAGGCGTATCTGGAGGCGCGCCTGCTGGAGGAGAGCTGGCCCCGCCTGCGGCGGCTGCTCAACGGCGCCGCGCGCGCCGCGTGGGAGTCGCGCTTCCCCCGCCTGGCCGAGGCGGCGCGCCTGCGCGAGGACGAGGTGCGGGCCGAGCTGCTGCGGGCCCGTGCGGCCGTGCGCGCCCGGGTGGCGCCGTGATGGACATGCCGCCCTTCCACCGCCGCATCCTGGAGGCGGCGGTGCTGGTGTGCGACGTGCACGGCGTGGTCCTGGCGGGCGGGCACGCCATGCGGGCGCACGGCCTGGTGGACCGGCCGAGCCAGGACCTGGACCTGGCGACGGTCGCGTGCACCCCGCTGGAGGAGATCACCGGCGACCTGACGCGGGCCCTGGAGCGCCAGGGGCTGACGGTCGAGCACCGGCGCGGCGGCCCGCGCCTGGCCCGGCTGACGGTCAGCGATCCGGTGACCGCGCAGGCGGTGGCCGTCGACCTGATGAAGGAGCCTCTGCAGCGTCCCGCGGTCGACATGGAGATCGGCCCGGTCGCCGGCATCGACGACGTCGTGGGCATGAAGGTCGGCGCGCTGTGCGGCCGGGCGCTGCCCCGCGACTTCATCGACGTGGTGTCGGCCGGAGACCGCTACGGCTTCCCCGACCTGGAGCGCCTCGGCGCCCTGTTCGAGGACGGCTTCACGCCCGAGGAACTGGCCTTCAAGCTGGAGGCGGGCCTGGCCTTCGACGACGCCCTGTTCGCCGGGCACGGCCTGGACGAGGCGGAGATCGCCCGGGTGCGGGCGTTCGTCCTGGCCTGGTACGAGGACCTGTCGCTGCGCCTGGCCGAGGAACGCGACATCGACCCCGACCTGTGATCCCCGGCCCGTCGTCACCGCCCCCCCGGTGATCGCCGCCCGGCCCGCGATCTGACGGCGTAGACGACCGCGATCAGCACGACGCCCCCCGCGACGCAGGCCAGCGTGCGCGGCGCTCCGAGGAACCGGAGCAGCAGCGCGCCCGCCACGGCGCCGGACATCAGCGACAGCACCGAGGCGGCCCTGCGCAGGACGCGGTCTCCCGCGGTCCAGGCGTCGGCGGCCAGGCCGGTGAGGTTGCGGGTCTGGATGGTGGTGGTCAGGTCGGGGATCGCCAGCGTGCGCACGGTCGCGAACTGCGCCCCCATGGCCACGGCGGTCAGGGCCACCACGGGGTGGTAGCCGCCGCCGGTGACGGCGGGCCACCGGGCCGAGACCCCCGCCGCCAGGGCGACCAGCACGGTCTCCGCGGCCAGGCTGAGCAGGATCCGCGCCCGGCGCGACCCCACGCGCGCGCCGGCCCGCCCGGCGGCCAGCGCTCCGGCCATGTAGGCGACCAGCGAGGTCAGGGAGGCGGCCACCGAGAACCCGGGCGCGCCCGCCGTGGCCAGGCCGAGGATGACCACGTTTCCCGTCATGTTGGCCGTGAAGACGTGCCCCAGGGCGAGGAGGCTGACCGCGTCGACGCAGCCGCTGACGACGGTGAGCGCGACGAGCGCGGGAGGCAGCGGGTCACGGTCCTGCCGCCTGGCCTGCGCGGTCATGGTCCCCTCCCCGTCCGCCGTGGCCGATCGGCGCGACCGGCGCGGTCACTGTTCGTGACGGTAGTGCAACGGCGAGGGACGGGTGCGGCGGCACGCCCGGCCTGCGCGCCCCGGCCGGTGGGCCGGAGCGTCCCCGCGGGACCGCCTCGTGGGCGGGTCCCCGGGAGGTCGGGTCCTGAGTTCCCGGTGGGCCGGAACGGGGCCGGATGGGGTCCGGGCTCAGGCGGGCATGGAGGTGCCGAGCTGGAGGGTGGAGGGGAGCTCCGCCCGGCTGGTGATGTCGAGTTTGCGGTAGGTCCTGGTCAGGTGCTGTTCGACCGTGCTCACGGTGACGTACAGCTTGTCGGCGATCTCCCGGTTGGTGTACCCGGCCGCGGCCAGCACCGCGACGCGCCGCTCGGCGTCGCTGAGGATCGCCGTCACGTCCGGGGCCTCGGTGGCGGCGCCCGTGGCGGTGGTGGCGGCCCCCGCCTCGCCCTCCCTGGCCAGGGAGCGGTGCAGCGGCTCGGCGTGGCACTCCTGGGCGACCGCGCGGGCCCGCCCGCCGATCATCCCGGCCCTGCGGTACTCGCCGAGCGCGTGGAACGCCTCGGTGAGGTCGGCGAGGACGCGGGCCAGCTCGTACCGGTCCCCGCCGGACTGCAGCAGGTCGCCGGCCTGCCGGAGCAGCATGGGACGGTGACGCGGCTCGCTGGTGGCGGCGAGCAGCCGCATGGCGATGCCGTGCACGCGGGGCGCGCCGGAGCCGCACCGCCTGATCTGCTCCTCGGCGAGCCGCCTGGCCTGGTCGGGACGCCCGAGGCGCAGGCACGCCTCGGCGACCTCGGCCCGCCAGGGGATCAGCCACGGCACGTCCAGGTCCCACTTGCCCATCAGCTCGCCGCACCGCTGGAAGTCGCGCAGCGCGAGCTGGGGGTGGTCGGTGGCGAGGCTGTAGCGCCCGCGGGCGTGCAGGTAGTGCAGGCCCCAGCGGGTCTGGAACATCGCCTCGGGCACCGGCTGGTCGAGCAGCTCGTTGACGGCCTCGTACTTGCCCATCGCCGTGGAGGCGATGACGAGGCTGGACAGCGGCCCGCCGAGCGCGACGCCCCAGCCGCTGGCCGGGATGGTGTCCAGGGCGAGGCGGCCGTGGAACTCCGCGCCGAGCATGTCGCCCTGGCGCAGCGCGATCTCGGCGCGGATGGCCGAGAGCCGGGCCTGCCTGCTCGGGGCGCGCCGCGAGGACGCCTCGTCGATGAACAGGTCGCACCAGGGCGCCGCCTTGTCGGGCCGGCCGCCGTAGGTGAGCGCGAGCAGGGCGCTCTCCACGGTGTCCATGGACATCTCGTCCAGGCGCGTGCTGCGCAGGATGCGCTCGACGCCCGAGACGATCTCCTCGCGCGGCCCGCGGGTGAGCACGGCGGCGAGGGTGACCGAGGACTCCAGGCGGCGGTAGGCGGCGACCGTGAGGATCGCGGCGCGGGACTGCTCGCTGGTCACTTGGGGCAGGTGGGCCAGGAACGGGGCGTAGGAGCAGCGCAGCCAGGGACGGGCGACCACCAGCTCGGTGATGGCGTCGGCGTCGAGCTTCTCCCCCGACTCCCCGAGGTGTTTCAGCACGTCCTCGGCGTCCTGGAGCCTGCCGTGCCACAGCAGGGCCTTGGCGAGGACGACGGCGTCGCCGCCGCGCAGCCGGCCGCGGCGCAGCGCGTCGGTCAGCTCGGGGAAGTGCCCGGTGGGCGTGCTGGGGTTGATGCGCCACTCCGCGCGCATGAGCGCGGTGGTGATCCGGTACCGGCGCCGGTCGTCGGCGCAGCTGCGGGAGGCCAGGCGCAGGTACTCGACGGCGGCCTCCACGCGGCCGTCGCGCAGGGCGTGGCGGGCGGCGTCCTCCAGGACTTCGACGGCCCAGGGGTCGTCCGCGCCTCCCGCGCTGATCAGGTGGTCGGCGACCGTGGTGGTGGAGCCGCCGCCGTCGTAGTCCAGGCGGGCGGCGCGGCGGTGCAGGTCGGCGCGCTCGCCGGCGTCGAGCTCGGCCAGCACGGCGGCGCGGGCGGCCTCGTGGCGGAACGTGCCACCGGTCAGCAGGCCGGCGGCCTCCAGGGTGTTCAGCTCGCGGGTGACGTACTCCTGGCTCGCGCCGAGCAGCCGGGCCAGGGAGTCGGGTTTGCCGAGCACGCCGAGCCCCCAGGCCACCGGGAGCATCTTGGCGTCGGCCCGGTGCAGGCAGGCCAGGACGGCCTGGCCGTACGCCTCGCCGGGCACGAGCTCGGCGGGCGGCTCGCCGGCGCGCGCCGCGGCCTGGTAGTCGTCCATGAGCCCTGCCGCCAGCAAGGGGTTGCCGCCGGTGAGGGCGTGCCACCGGCCGCCGAACCGCTCGGCCGCGCCGGGGCCGAGCCGCTCGGCGACCATGCCGAGCACGCCCGCCTGGGTGAGGGGGGCGAGCTGGACGCGGTGGGAGTGCGGCTGGCGCATCAGCTCGGTGGGGAAGGACGTCTCGGCGTAGCGTCCGTGGGTGGAGTGGCTGAACACCACGATGATCGAGGCGAACCGCACCCGGCGGCACAGGTACGCCAGGCACAGCAGCGAGGCCCGGTCGGCGTGGTGGACGTCGTCCACCACGATCATGAGCGGGCAGCGCTCGGAGAGTTCGAGCAGGACGGTGCACAGGGCGTGCACGATCTGGGCGTCGACCTGCTTGAGCGGGTCGGCGTCCGGGTCGGAGGAGGCGAAGGCCCGCGCCCCTTCCTGCAGCAGCGCCATGGCGCGCTCGCGTTCGGCGAGCACCAGTGGCGCGTCGTGGACGAGTTGGCCGAGCACGCCGAACGGCATGTCCCGCTCGGCGAGCGATCCGGTGGCGGTGACGGGCAGGGCCCCGAGCTCGGCGGCGTGCTCGGCGAACGCGTGCAGCAGTTCGCTCTTGCCGGTCGCCACGGTGCCGCTTACCAGGGCCACCCGGCCCTTTCCTTTGATAGCGCTGGCGAGTGATCCCTCCAAGGAGGCCAACGCCTCCTGTCGTTCGATCAGGCTCATGACGAGCCTCCCTTTGTCCCGACGAAAGTCACGTCCCCGCCGTCCATCGGAGGCCGGGTGCGCGGCCTCCCCCCATATGCGGGTTCAGTGCGTCGCATCCCCGTCCGCCCTTTCCGTGCGATGCCATGGCACGAATTGGCTGTCCGATTGTCCGTTCATGTCCGATTTCGGCGTCTATGGCCACGTTAAGTGGCCGCACCTTTCAGGCCTTATCGCGCGGCTATCCCCCGACGGCCGCCGCCACGGCGTGCGAGGAACGCGGCGCGGGTATCCCGAGCGGCATCCCGTTCACCGCCTGGTCCTGCGCCCGCTCCGGCGGCGGCCCGGCCGGCGGCGGCGCGGCGGCCCGCAGCCGCGCCCGGGTGGCCGCCGCCCGCACCGCGGACAGCGCCGCCCGCACCACGTCCGCGTCCACCCCGGCGCCCCACAGCGTGCCGCCGGGCAGCGCGCACTCCGCGTACACGGCCGCCTCCCCGCCGGCGTGCACCGCCCCCACGGTGCGGTGCACGGCCCGGACCTCCACGCCCCACCCCGCGAGCGCGGCCAGCATCCGCGGGACCGTGTCCGCCCACGCGCCGGGCGTCTCGCCGTCCACGTGCAACTCGGCGGTGACGGTCTCGCCGGTGAAGACCAGCGGCAGCGGCAGCGCCGCGTACTCCAGGTACTCCCGGTCGAACAGGCCGAGCATCTCCTCGGGCATGACCTCCCCGCCCCGCGCGTCCGCGGTGGCCTGGACGACGCGGGCGAAGTCCGCCTGCAACGCCCGCGGCAGGTTCAGCCCGTGGCGGGAGCTCATCACGTACGCCACGCCGCCCTTGCCCGACTGGCTGGTGATCCGCACCACGGTCTCGTGGGCGCGGCCGACGTCGCGCGGGTCCAGCGGCAGGTAGGGCACCTCCCACGGCGGGTCGGCGTCCGCCGCGGCGGCGCGGTCCCGGGCGTCCAGGCCCTTCTTGATGGCGTCCTGGTGCGATCCGGAGAACGCCGTGTAGACCAGGTCGCCGCCGTAGGGGTGGCGCGCGTGCACCGGGATGCCGGTGCACGCCTCCACGACGCGCCGGGCCTCGGGCAGGTCGGAGAAGTCGATGCCCGGGTCCACGCCCTGGGTGAGCAGGTTGAGCCCCAGCGTGACCAGGCAGACGTTGCCGGCGCGCTCCCCGTTGCCGAACAGGCAGCCCTCGATCCGCTGCGCCCCCGCCAGCAGGGCCATCTCCGCCGCGGCGACCCCCGTGCCACGGTCGTTGTGGGGGTGGACCGACAGGCAGACGTGCTCGCGCCGGGACAGGTTGCGGTCCAGCCACTCGACCTGGTCGGCGAACCGGTTGGGCAGCGCGCGCTCGACGGTGGCGGGGAGGTTGAGGATGATCTCACGTCCCGGCCCGGGCCGCCAGACGTCCATCACCGCCTCGCAGACCTCCAGCGCGAACTCCGGCTCGGTGTCGCTGAAGAGCTCGGGCGAGTACTCGAACCCGAGGTCGCAGTCGCCGAGCAGCTTGTCGGCGTACTTCATGACCAGCCGGGCGCCCTGGACGGCCAGGTCCTTGCACTCGTCCCTGGTCATGCCGAACACCACGCGCCGGAACTGCGGGGACGTCGCGTTGTAGAGGTGGATCGTGGCGCACCGGACGCCCTCCAGGCTCTCGACGGTGCGCCTGATCATCTCGTCGCGGGCCGGGACGAGCACCGAGACGCGCACGCCGTCGGGGATCAGGTCCCGCTCGATCAGCGTGCGCAGGAAGGCGTGGTCGTCCTGGCCGGCGACGGGGAAGCCCGCCTCGATCTCGGTGTAGCCCATGCGCGTGAGCAGGCCGAACATGGCCAGCTTGCGCTCGGGGGACATGGGCACGGCCAGGGCCTGGTTGCCGTCGCGCAGGTCGGTGGACAGCCAGCGCGGCGCCGAGGTGATCGTGTTGTCCGGCCAGGAGCGGCCGTCCAGCGCGACGGGCGTGAACGGGCGGTAGCGTGCCGCGGGCGGCCGGGCCGGCCCCCCGCCGCCGGCCGCCACCTTGATGATCTTCTCTGTGCTCACCGTGGGGGTTCCCTTCTCCGCCTGGGCCCGGTCCCCCCGAGCGGTCGGAGGGAACCGGCCGCAGCGCGACCCGCGCGCATCACGTGATCCGGAAATGCGTCGAATACGAGTACGGCGACAACATCACCTGGATCAGATAGGCATCGGTCTCGTCCTGCAATCGGAAGGTGACGATTATCTCGGGA
The DNA here is from genome assembly GCF_014200435.1 of Sphaerisporangium krabiense. Classification (NCBI taxonomy): domain Bacteria; kingdom Bacillati; phylum Actinomycetota; class Actinomycetes; order Streptosporangiales; family Streptosporangiaceae; genus Sphaerisporangium; species Sphaerisporangium krabiense. The sequence goes on from NZ_JACHBR010000004.1 coordinate 44,635, forward strand.
TAGGCGGCGGTCAGACCCAGCCCGACGAAGTAGTAGTCACTGTCGAAGACAATGCGATAAAGCCCGCGTTCCAGTTTCTTGTCGCGCCACTCGCTTATACGGCCGTCGCCGTCGGTCTCGGCGTCCGCCACGTCCTCCCAGCACCCGAGACGGTCTTGTTCAAGCCGCGCCCGCACGCCGGCCGCCGACCGGCCATAAACGCCGTCCAACGCCTGCGCCGTAATGCTCATCCCGAGAGCTCCATCTGCCGGGTCCGCCATGACGGACAGCTCGACCACCACTGCGATCGCGCGCCGGTCGCCATGGCGCCCCGGGGCGCCGCACGCACGTGAGCTGCCGGACGACGTGCCGCAATCCGGTTTCGCCGTCCCCGACCCGACGCGCATGGATCCGGAGGAGAAGATGCTGATGGCACCCAGTCAGTTCCGGCCTGCGGCTAGCGTGCCGAATCTCGCTATCGATTCACTTTCGTCTCGCTATTTTGCGCGTCGTCCGCCGCGCCCGGCCGGACCGCCGCCCCTGCGTGCGCCGCTTTCGATCGCGGCAAGTCGCGGCAAACGCCACGGATCTCCCCGATGCCCGCAAAAGGGTCTTCAAGGCCCGAAATAGCATGAATAACGCGCTGATCAGGGCAAATGGCAGGCGAGAAGAGAACCGATAATGACCGAATGGCGGTGGTTTCTACGTTGACGGTGTTCCCAAGGCTCGACCGCGCCCCCGCGGACCGCGACACGAGAAGAGGTCAGCACGATGAGCGCACACACCCGCCCCGCCCTCCGCGTCGCCCGGGTCGCCGGGACCGCCGCACGCGCCGGAGCCGCCGGCGGCAACACGCCCTGGGGCTGACCTCCCGGGCGACGGGGGCCGCATTCGCGCCCGGCCCGCGCCGGGGCGCCACCGGCCGTGCGCCTTCATCCACACCCAGGAATTAAAGTACTCAGAAGCGGACATTTCACCGTAGCGGCGCCACCTGACGGTAGCCGTTCGGTTGCATGCGCAAACAAGTATACGAGGCCAGAAAGTACACGTAGACTCTCTATAGATCTGAACCTCGTATAGGAGTACGATCCAGACATAAGTGACATCGCTATACGTGACCACCTCGCGCCTGGCAGTATCAATGCGCAAGAGTGGTACGAACCGGCCACAGGTCGATGTTTACTACGGGGCGGATCTCCTGGAATCAGGCACCTGTTACCTCTCGCATCGGAGGGTGAGCAAAGTTCCGGATGGGCCGCGGGCTTTCTTGCGAGGAGATGCTGGTGGAATTCGGGATTCTAGGGGCTCTCGAAGCTTCCGTCGCGGGCCGTCGGCTTGATCTCGGGGGGATCAGGCAGCAGATCGTGCTGAGCGTCCTCCTGCTCGACGCCAACCGGGTCGTCACGATCGGGCGCCTCATGGAGGCCATCTACGGCGACGAGCCCCCGACCACCGCCCGCGCCCAGGTCCAGATCTGCATCTCCTCGCTGCGGCGCCTGTTCGCCGCCAACGGCAGCCCGGACATCATCGCCACGCAGTCGCTCGGCTACGCCATCCGCGCCGCCGCCGACGAGATCGACGCCCAGCGCTTCGAGAGCCTCGTCCAGCGGGCCCGGCGCGCCCGCGAGAGCCGCAACCTCAACGAGGCCATCCGCCACTTCCGCGACGCGCTGTCGCTGTGGCGGGGACCCGCGCTCGACGGCATCGACAGCAGGCTCGTGCAGTCGGCGGCCAGCAGGCTCGCCGAGGACCGCATCACCGCCAACGAGGACTGCATCCAGCTCGAACTCGACCTCGGCCGCCACCACGAGCTGGTCGGCGAGCTCACCGAGCTGACCGAGGAGCACCCGCTGCGCGAGCGCCTGCGCGGCCAGCTCATGACCGCGCTGTACCGCTCGGGCCGCCAGGCCGAGGCCCTCCAGGTGTACCGCAACGCCAGGCGCACCATGATCGAGGAGCTGGGCATCGAGCCCAACGAGCGCCTCCAGCAGCTCGAACACGCGATCCTCACCTCCGACGAGAGCCTGGACCCGCCGTCACCGCAGGACAGGGTGGAGGTCCAGCCCGCGCCGGCCGTCCCGAACGTCCCGGGCATGCTGCCGACCGACATCGCCGACTTCACCGGGCGCACCAAGCAGATCGAGGACATCCGCCAGCGCCTGATGCTCGCCTCCGAGGACCGCTCCCGGTTCGCCGTCCCGATCATCGTCATCGTCGGCAAGCCCGGGGTGGGCAAGACCACGGTCGCCGTGCACGCCTCCCACAGCGTGGGCGACCGCTTCCCCCACGGCCAGCTCTTCGCCGACCTGCACGGCGCGGCCCCGAGACCCGCCAGCCCCATGCAGGTGCTGGAGCGCTTCCTGCGCGTGCTCGGCGTGTCCGGCACCGCGATCCCCGACGGCCTGGAGGAGCGCGCCGAGATGTACCGCGCGCTGCTGGCCGACCGCCGCATGCTCATCGTCCTCGACGACGCCGGCAGCGAGAGCCAGGTGTTACCCCTGCTGCCCGGCAACCCCGCCTCCGCCGTCATCATCACCAGCCGCAGCCGCCTGGCGGGGCTGGCGGGCGCCGTCCACGTCGACGTGGACATCTTCGAGTCCGACCAGTCGGTGAACCTGCTGTCGCGCATCGCGGGCATCGAACGCGTGCAGTCGGAGATCGAGGCGGCCGAGGCGCTGGCCGAGTTGTGCGGGCACCTGCCGCTGGCGCTGCGCATCGCCGGCGCCCGCCTGTCGGCGCGCCCGCACTGGAGCATCGAGCAGCTCGTGAGCCGCCTGGAGGACGAGACCCGCAGGCTCGACGAGCTCAAGCACGGCGAGATGGGCATCCGGGCGAGCATCTCGCTCACCTACGACAGCATCAGCGAGGACGCCCGCCGCCTGTTCCGCCGCCTGACCATCCTGGACGCGCAGATCTTCTCGGCCTGGGTCAGCGCCGCCCTGCTCGACCAGCCCCTCCACGACGCCCAGGACCTGCTGGACGACCTGGCCGACGCCCAGCTCATCGAGACCACCGGCGTCGGGTACGGCGTGCACAGCCAGTACCGCTTCCACGACCTGCTGCGCGTGTTCGCCCGCGAGCGCCTGGCCGCCGAGGAGACCCCGGCCGAGCGCGGCGCCGCGCTGGCGCGCGTCCTCGGCGGGCTGCTGTTCCTGGCCGAGGCCGCGCACCGCCGCGAGTACGGCGGGGACTACGTGCAGATCCACAGCGGCGCCGTGCGCTGGCCGCTGCCCGCCAAGCTGGTCGACCAGCTCGTCGCCGCTCCCCTGCAGTGGTACGAGCGCGAGCGCAGCATGCTGGTGTCCGGCATCCGCCAGGCCGCGCAGGCGGGGCTCGTGGAGCTGTGCTGGGACCTCGCGATCAGCTCGGTGACGCTGTTCGAGTCGCGGGTCTACCTCGACGACTGGCGCGAGACCCACCAGATCGCGCTGGCCGCCGCCCGGCAGGCCCAGGACAAGCGCGGCCAGGCCGCCATGCACTACTCGCGGGGTTCCCTCTACATCACCGAGCAGCGGTTCGGCGACGCCCGCTGCGACTTCGAGGCGGCCGTCCAGCTCTTCGAGGAGGTCGGCGACCGGCAGGGCACGGCCCTGGTCATCAGGAACATCGGGTTCCTCGACCGGCTGAGCGGGCGGTTCTCCGACGCCGAGGCCCATTACAAACGGGCCCTGGACATCTTCCGCGGCACCGGGGACCAGGTCGCGTCGGCGTACGTGCTGCACAACCTGGCGCAGCTGCGGCTGGAGTTCGACGACCTGCCCGGGGCGCAGCGCCTGCTGGCCGAGGCGCTGGAGCTGAGCCGCACCAGCGGCAGCAGGCGGGTGGAGGCCCAGGTGCTCCACCGCATCGGCCATACCTACCTCCAGTCCGACCAGCCCGCGCTGGCGGCGGAGGTCTTCAACGAGGCGCTGGCCGTGGTGCGCAACATCGGTGACCCGACCGGCGAGGCGTACGCGCTGCACGGTCTCGGCATCGCCCGGCTCCGGCGAGGGGAGCTGGCCGAGGCCGCGAGCGCGCTGCACCGGTCGCTGATGCTGGCGAGCACGTCCAGCGAGCAGCTCGTGGAGGCGCGGGTGCAGCTCGGCCTCGGCGAGCTGTCCATGGCCCAGGACGACGCCACGCAGGCGGTGCTGCACCTGGAGCAGGCGCTGTCGCTGTTCCGCTCGATGCACATGCCGCTGCTGGAGGCCCGCACGCTGGTATCGCTCAGCGAGGCGCAGCGGCAGGCGGGCGACGACGAGGCGGCGCGGGACTCGCTGAGCCGGGCGCTGGCGCTGACCGACAAGATGGACGCCCCGGTGGCCCAGCAGATGCGCGCCCAGCTCGACCAGATCATCGGCGCGCAGGCCCCGCGCGACTGAGCCCGGCACCCGGCGTACCGGGGGCCGCGGACGGCGGGAGTCCCTGTTCGCCGTCCGCGGCCCGCGGAGCCTTCCCGGAGGACGCGTTCCTAGGGGACGTCGTAGCCGAGCGTGTAGGACCCCGACCCCGACGTGGCCACGACGCGGTAGCGGTAGTAGCCCGCCGTGCCGTTGTACGTCAGGGTCTCGTCGCCGCCGCTCGTGGCGGCGGTGGCCACGGTGCCCCAGGCCGAGCCGCTCCACTTCTCCAGGTACAGGTCGAAGTTGGCGGCGTTCGGCCCGTCCAGGCATCCCCGGTGCGTCCCGGAGGCGCCGGTGTAGTACCAGTTGCCGTCGGGCTGGTAGGCGGTGGCGCCGGAGGCGAGCGTGCCGGTGCGGCGCTGTCCGAGGCCGTCGCACGCGCCCGGCGGAGTGCCGCCCGCCTTCGCGGCGATCGCCCGGTCCATCACGTCCAGGCCGACCAGGTTGAAGGGACGGCCGAGCGACCGCATCAGCGAGTTGTCCGACGGCCGGTAGATGCCGTACTCGTACTGGCTGCCGCCCTGGAAGGCGCCGATCACTCCCCCGTCCGGCGTGGCCCGCCCGATGTAGGACGCCCACTTCGCGCCGGACGCCGAGGTGGTGACGTTGGGCTCGCCCGGCTCGCCGCCCGAGTAGGTGGTGCCCGCGGTGTAGTACTCGTCGGCGAGCCCGCCGATCGAGTGCCCGAACTCGTGGATGGCGATCTGGCCCGACTGCGCGTTGCCGCCGGAGGCGGTGGAGATGCCGCTGTAGCCCGCGCCGCCGTAGGTCGTGCTGTTGCCCAGCGCCAGGATCACGTCCACCTGGGGCGCCGCCGCGGCGTACGCCTGGGCCTTGGCCGTGTCCAGGCACAGCAGCCGGGCCGTGCCGGCGCAGTAGAAGGTCATGTCCAGCGCCGTGTCACGGGTCGTGCCATAGGGATCGTTGTCCACGCCGGACTGGTTGGACACCACGTTGACCAGCCACACGTTGAAGGAGTTCTTGTACTTCTTGAACGGCTCGACCGCCGCCACCTCGGCCCACTTGGACTCGGCGTGCTGGCGCAGCAGCCCCATCTCCGCGGCGGTGTAGCCGTCACCGAGGATGACCAGGTCGAAGCGCTGCGAGGACGGCCCCGTCTCCTGCAAGGGGATCACCTCGGCCGCGGCGGCCGCCCGGATCTGCTCGCCGGAGAGGGCGGCGGGCCTGCGCACGGGGACAAGGACGCGGCTTATCGTGCCGTCGGGCGAGAACACCTCTCGCCACTCCTTCTCGGCGACCGGCCCGGCGTGGGCGGGGGCCGCCGCGAGGGTCTGGGATAAAAGGGCCGCGGCGGTCAACGCCACCGTGGCCACACGCATGAATCGTCCGCGCATGTCAGCGCCTCCTCGGGAGAGAAAGGGGGACGGCGCCGCCCCTGGAACCGGAGCGGGCGGGATGCCTTCCAACCTCTCCCGCTCCCGCGCGCCTGGGAAATCCCGAACGGTCATAGCTTCGGAGTGATGACCGGCCCGTGTGACTCCCTCGTCACCCGCCGCACCGGGTCCGGGCGGAACTGTCGGTGGGCGCCGCTAGGGTCGCTGACGATCGATGGCCCGAGGTCCTGGATGGAGTACACCCATGCGCAAGATCATCGTTTCGACGTTCGCCACGCTCGACGGGTTCATCGACGACCCGCACCTGTGGTCGCTGCGGTACGCCGACGAAGAGAGCGGCAAGTACGGCCTCGACCTCGCCCTGAGCGCGGACGCGCTGCTGCTCGGCCGCGTCACCTGGGAGGGCATGGCGCAGGCGTGGCCCGGCATGGGCGGCAACCCGTACGGCGACCATGTGAACGCGGTGACCAAGTACGTCGTCGCCTCCCGGCCCGTGGACACCTCGGCCTGGAACCCCACGGTCGTCATCCCCGGCGGCGACCTGATCCCCGAGGTCACCAAGCTCAAGCAGCAGGACGGCGGCAACATCCTCATCTGGGGCAACGGCCGCCTGACCGACGCCCTCGCCGCCGCCGGCCTGCTCGACGAGTACCACGTGTGGGTGTATCCGGTCATCAAGGGCGAGGGCGAGCCCCTGTTCCGCAAAGAGAGCGCCGGCACCCTCGAACTCCTCGGCGCCACCACCTTCCCCTCTGGCGCCCTCGTCCTCACCTACCGGCCGCTCACCTCGCCGCCGGCCTAAGGCCTGTTTCGAAGTCCGCCGTGTGATGGCGTGTCGTGTCCGGACAGGCAGTGAGGTCTCCGGTAGCGGGTTGATCGTCGTGCGGGACCGGCGCGCGCCTTGTCGCGTGCATGATGGGGATGTGAACGCCGATCTCCTGGTACGTGGTCGGGAAATGCTGCGCCGGGGACGGTGGCGGCAGGCACGCGTGGAGTTCGCCGCCGCGCTCGCGGCGGCCGAGGGCCCGCTCGCCCGGGCGAACGCCGCCGAGGGGCTCGCCGGGGCCGCCTGGTGGATGGACGACGGCGGCGAGACGGTCGCCCGCTACGAGGAGGCCTACCTCGGCTACCGCACCGCCGGGGACGCGGCGGGGGCGGCCAGGGCCGCCGCCTGGCTGGGAGCCGCGGCCGTACAGCTCAGGGGTGAGGACGCGGTGGGCCGAGGCTGGCTGACCAGGGCGGGAAGGCTGCTGGAAGGCGAGGACGAGCGCGCCGAACACGGGATGCTGGAGCTGTTCGCCGGGATGGCCGCCGCGCGGCGCGGCGCGCTGCGCGAGGCGGCCGACCGGGCGCGGCGGGCGGTCGCCGTCGCCCGGCGGGTCGGATCGCCCGACCTGGAGGTCCAGGGCATGGCGGTGGCCGGGATGGCGCTGGTGGGCCAGGGGCTGGTCGAGGACGGCATGCGGCTGCTCGACGAGGCGGCCACCGCCGCGCTGGCCGGCGAGCTGGACGACGTGGGGGCCGTCTGGGTGCCGAGCTGCCACCTCGTGCAGGGCTGCGAGCAGGTCAGGGACTGGGAGCGTGCCAGGCAGTGGTGCACGAGGACGATGGAGTTCTGCCGCAGGCTCGACCTCGGCTCGCCGTACCAGCGCTGCCGTACCCATTACGGGACCGTGCTGCTGTGGCAGGGCGAGTGGGCCGCGGCGGAAGGGGAGCTGACGGCGGCGGCGACGGCGCTGGAGGGGCGGGACGTCTTCGCGGCGCAGGCGTGGGCGCGCCTCGGGGAGCTGCGCCGCAGGCAGGGACGGCCCGTGGAGGCGGCCGAACTCTTCAGAAGGGCGCGGCCGGCACGCGCCGCCCGGGTCGGCCTGGCCGAGCTGCGATTCGACGAGGGGGACAGGGACGGCGCGTACGAGCTGGCCCGGCGGCTGCTGGCCGAGATCGGCGCGGACGAGTGCTTGGAGCGGGCGCCGGTGCTCGAACTGATGGCCCGTGCCGGGCGAGACGTCCGGGCGGCCGGGGAGCTCGGCGCGCTGGCGGAGCGCATCGGCACCGACGCGCTCCGCGCGTCCGCGAGCTGGGCGGGCGGGACGGCCCGGGAGAGCTGCACGGAACTGCAGAGGGCCGCGGGGCTGTTCGAGCAGGCGGGGGATCGTTACGGCGCGGCGCGGGTGCGGCTCGACCTCGCCGAGGCGTTACACGCCGCGGGCGAGCGCGTGGCCGCCGCGGAGGAGGCCGACACCGCCCGTGCCGTCCTCGGCGACCTCGGCGCGCGCGACGGCCGCCCGCGGACGGCCGTCGCCCACCCTGCCGGACCGGCGGCGGCCGAGGGGCTGACCGGGCGGCAACTGGAGGTCATTCGGTTGGTCGCCCTCGGGTTGACCACGCGGGAGACGGCCGAGCGGCTGCGCGTGAGCGAGCACACCGTCAAACGCCACATCGCCAACATCCTGGCCCGCCTCGGCCAGCCGTCCCGGGCGGCGGCCGTCGCCTGGGCGTCCCGCGCGGGCCTGCTCTGACTCCGCCCGAACCTGCTCATGACCGGCTCGGCCCGCGCGCCACGCGGTGAACCCTGGCCGTACCGCACCTCCGCACACCGCGTGGCAACCGGGCCGGAAGCGGCCGTACCCCTCCATGGCCCGGATGGGCCATCTCCGGCGGATGGCGCCGATGGGCGAAGCGGCCCGCGAGGGTGGTTCCCTAGCGTCGCCCCATGAGCGAATCCGAAACGAATCCCCAGCAGCGCGCATGGTCCCGCGGCGACCTCGCCAAGCTCGCCGCCCACCTGCCGCCCATCTACGCCGAACTGCTCTGCGAGGAGGCCGACCTGCGGGCCGGCGAACGCGTCCTGGACGCCGCCGCCGGCACCGGGACGGTCGCGCTCGCCGCCGCCCGCAGGTTCTGTGACGTCGTCGCCGTGGACTTCGTCCCCAGCCCCCTGGAACAGGCCGCCCGCCTCGCCGCGTGCGAGGACCTGCCGCTGGTCACCCACCTGGCCGACGTGCAGGACCTGCCCTACGAGGACGACGCGTTCGATGCGGTCCTGTCCGCGTTCGGCGCGATGTTCGCCCCCGACCAGGGGCGTACGGCGGGCGAGCTGGCCCGGGTCACGCGCCGTGGCGGGCGCGTCGGCGTGACCGGATGGTGCATGGCCGGCCTGATCGGCGACTACGCCCGCACGATCGGCAAGTACCTCGGGTCGGGCACGGGCCACTCCCCGTTCGCCTGGGGCACCGAGGACCGGGTGCGCGAGCTGTTCCCGGACGCACAGATCCGCACCGCCTGGCGTGGTCAGCCGTTCCGCTACCCCTCGGTCGAGTTCGCGGTCGACTACTTCGCCGAGTGGTACGGCCCCGCGAGCGCCGCGTTCGCCGCCCTGGACGACGCCGGTCGGCGCGACCTGCGCGCGGACATGATCGATGTCTGGCACGCCCACAACCGGGCCACCGACGGCACCCTGGTCGCCATCGCCGACTATCTGGAGACCATCGTCCTGATCGGCTGACCCGCCGCGTGCGGCTCCGCTTCGTCCGCCCTGTCGCGGACGCCCTCGCCGCCGCCGGCCTGCTCGACGAGTACCACGTGTGGGTGTATCCGGTCATCAAGGGCGAGGGCGAGCCCCTGTTCCGCAGAGAGAGCGCCGGCACCCTCGAACTCCTCGGCGCCACCACCTTCTCCACCGGCGCCCTCGCCCTCACCTACCGGCCCCTCACCTCGCCGTCCGCCTAGGCCGCGACGTCAGCGGAAGGCGGCGAGGTGGCGGTGCAGCCAGTCGGAGAACGGGCGGGCGGGGCGGCCGAGGATGTCCGGGCTGACGCTCCGTTCGGCGTCGGTCGGCTCCCCGATGATGGCGAGCGTGCCGTCGGCGACGGGCTCGGGCATGAACGTCAGCATCTGCGCGCGGGCCTCCTCCCGGGTCTGCTCGGCGAACCGGACCGGCTCGCCGAGCGCCCGCCCGATCTCCGCGGCGCGCTCCCGGGGCGTGCTGAGCCCGGGTCCGGTCAGCACGTGCACGCGCCCCGCGTGGCCGTCCTCGCGCAGCGCCGCGGCGGCCACCTCGGCGATGTCGGCGGGATCGACCAGCGGCAGCCCCACGTCCCCGAACGGCGCCGCCACCGTCCGCCGGGTGCGCACCATCTCCGCCCACGCGTAGGCGTTCGAGTGGAACCCTCCGGGGCGCAGGATCACCCACTCCAGGCCCGAGTCCCGGACGACCTCCTCCAGCACGCGCAACGGCGCGTGCGAAGGAGACCCCGGCCGCGTCCCCGCGGCCTGCGACGACAACAACACGACCCGCCGCACACCCCCCGCCTTGGCCACGTCGAGCACCGCCCGCCCGTCCACGTGCGCACCGGCCCCACTGACGAGCAGGAACAACGCGTCCGCCCCATCGACCACGGGCCGCAGGCTCTCAGCGTCCGCCACATCCGCCCGCCGATACCGCACCCCGTCCGGAACACCTCCCCCGGTGATGCCCGCCCCAGGGACACCCCCGCCGGGCGCACCCCCACCAGGGGCACCGATCCCGGGAACGCCCGGCCCACCGGCGCCCGACACACCGCGCGAGACCGCCGTCACCTCCTCCCCCGCTTGCGCGAGCGCCCGCACCAGCGGCCGCCCCACATTGCCCGTCGCCCCCGTCACCACGATCATCGATCTCTCCCGTCTCGACATGGTTCACCCGCATCCGAAAGAAGGCGGGACGGTCGCGGGAACGGCGTCTCACCGCGACCGGCCCGACGCTAACACCGCCCTCCCAGTACTCACCTAGAGGAAAGCGCCCCGCCAACGGGGAACCACGAGCAACACGCGCCGCCGCGCCGGAGGTGATCACGCCGACCTTCGTGAGAAGCAACTGCGGAGTGCGCCGGGGAATGGGCCTCGCCTGCGGCTCGGACTGTGTTTTCCAGGCGCTGACGCGCCTTCCTCTCGCACCGCATACCCCACAAGGCCGGCCGGTTGGACGCCGTTGCAGGCGCCGGACTCCGCCGTCCTGCGTCCCGCCGACGCGGCGCCAAGAAGGGGGCGCCAGGAGCGAGGGGAAAGCCCGCCAGAGCGGAGTGAACGCTGGGTTCGGGACATGAAGCGGTAGTGGCCACGGGGCTCAAGCACAAACGTGCCCGGGCTGCGCCGGGGATGAGAACACCGACCATCGGGAAGAACAATCGCGGGGCTGCGAGGCTGCGCCGGGATGAGAGCGCCGACCTTCGCGAGAAACAAATGCGGGCTGCGCCGGGGAATGGGCCTCGCCTGCGGCTCGGACTGTGTTTTCCAGGCGCTGACGCGCATTTTTCTCGCAGCGCGTGCCGCAGAAGGGCGGCCGGTTGGGCGCCGTTGCAGGCGCCGGGATTCGCCGACCTGCGTCCCGCCGATGCGGCGCCGGAGGGAAGAACACGCGGGAGGAGACGGGTGGAGGCGGGAACCACTCGCGATGGTCGGGGTGTGCGCCTGGGCGGCTTTGTGACGGAGAAGGAGTGGGCGGAGGCGTCTTTCTTTCCGTTCGAGCGCTGGTGCGCGATCGGCGCCGCGTTCTCATGGCCCGGTGGAGGCGGTGCCGCGCTCTTACGAGTTGGTCGAGGCGGTGCCGCGTTCTCATGAGCCGGTCCAGGCGGTGCCGCGTCTTTACGGGTTGGTCGAGGGGGTGCGGGGGGTGGGTGCCGTGGAGGGTTGGCGCAGGGTGGGGGTGGTGGCTGTGAGCAGGGTGACGGTGACCAGGCAGAGCAGGCCGCCGCTGATCAGGGCCGTCGTTCCGGAGGTGGCGTCCGCGAGTAGGCCGCCGCGCATGTTGCCGAGGTCGGGGCCGGCCGTTCCGACGATCTGTTCGGCGGCGCTGACGCGGCCGAGCAGTGCGTCCGGGGTGTGCGTCTGGACGATGGTGCTCCGGGACACCACGGACACGGTGTCGGCGGCGCCGGCCAGGGCGAGGAAGGTCAGCCCGGCGGCGGGATGGGGCGACATGCCGAACAGGGTGAGCGCCGCACCCCACGTGGCCGATCCGGCGAGCATGACCAGGCCGGGCCGGGGAAGCCGGGTGAACGTCCGCGAGAAAAGGGAGGCCGCGACGCCACCGAGGGCCATGGCCGTGAGGAACAGTCCGAGGGTGCGCGGGTCGCCGCCGAACCGTTCCGCGTTGATCAACGGGAAGAGGCTGACCGGCATCGACAGCACGGTGGCGGCCAGGTCCGTGAGCAGTGCCCCACGGATGACGGGATCGCGGGCCAGGAAGGCCAAGCCGTCCAGCACGCCGCGCAGGCCGGGACGGGCGGGCTCACCTCGGGGGCTCATCGGTGGCAGGCCGAACACACCGGCGAGCGCGACGACGAAGGTGAGGGCGTCGATCAGGTAGCAGCCGCCGACGCCCGACTCCCCCACCACCAGGCCGCCCAGCATGGGGCCCGCGAGCATGGCGCCCTGGGAGGCGATGCGGTTCAGCGCCAGTCCGGCGGCCAGTTGATGCCTGGGCAGCAGGTGCGGAATGAAGGTGCGCGCCGCCGGGCCACCGGCGGCGGCCAGACAGGAATGCACGGCGACGAGCCCCAGAACCCCGGCGGCCGGGAGATATCCGGCGAAGCCCTGCAGCGCGAGGAGGAGCGAACACGCGGCATGTCCGCCGGTCGTGATCAGGCAGAGCTTTCTGCGGTCCACCCGGTCGACGAGCGACCCGGCGAAGGGCCCGAGCGCCACGAGCGGAATCGCCTGTGCCAGGCCGACGGCGCCGGTCCAGGCCGCGCTGTTGGTCGTCTGCCAGATCTGGAACATCACGGCGACGAGCGTCATATGGGTGCCCAGCCCGGAGAGTGCCTGGCTGACCCATAATCGCCGGAACGACCGTGAGGACCGTAACGGGGTCACGTCGAGCAGCGCCTGCCTCAGTCCCACGCGGGGTCCTCCGCCAGCTTCTCCTTCAGCCGCTCGTGGAAGCTCTTGTGGGCGAGCGCCTGCCCGATGTCTTCGACGACCCTGGAGAGTGGATAGGGAATCTCCGCCTCCAGGTCGGCGATGACGGCCTCGGTGGCCCGCCACTCCGCCGCCAGGCGCCCGACGACCTCGCGGGCCTTGTCGGTGAGCGTCACCTTCTTACTGCGCGCGTCGTCCCCCGCGACCGTCTCGACCCAGCCGGCCGTGCGCATCGCGGCGACCTTCTGGCTGAGCGCCGAATGCGTCCGGCCCGCCGCCTCCGCCAGTTCGGTGATGGTCATCGGCCCGCGAGCGTGCAGTCGGAGCAGCTCCCCCACGAAGCTCGGCTTGAGACCTTTGACGCGTTTCTCGGCGTAGAGGCGGGCGATGTCCGCGTCCATCGACGCCTGGAGAGATTGCAGAGGACGCCAGCGACTGTGCTGGGTGGGGTCGGACGCATGAGGCTCGGTCACGAGCGAACCCTAACAGCTCTTATATAAGAACTTACATAAGAGCTGACACATGCCCTTGAGCCCGGCCTATGGCACTGACAAAGGCACACCGCCGAAGAAGCCGCCACAGAACACCGGTGAGGGACGTCCACGAGTGAACATCACCGCAGGGACACTATGAGGAAGGCCGTCCACGAGGACGGACGCATGCAGAGGTCATCGAAAGGGACATGAATGGCTACCGATGTGGCGTGGACGCCGTCCGAGCCGGCCGACGCCGAGCAGGCGTGCCCGATCGGCCCGGCCGTGGAGGTGGTGTTCAGCCGGTGGACCACGCCGATCCTGTGGGCCCTGGACCGCCACGGCCGTCAGCGTTTCGTCGAGTTGCAGGGACGCCTGCCGTCCATCACCCCGAAGGTCCTGACCGACACCCTGCGCCGCCTGGAACGCGACGGCGTCATCACCCGCACCTACCACCCCGAGGTCCCGCCACGCGTCGAGTACGAGATCAGCGACCTCGGCCGCACCCTGGCCCCCCTGTTCGCCCACCTGAACCAGTGGGCCACGACCAACATGCCCAAGGTCGAAGAATCCCGCCACATCTACGACACCCGACCGCCCCGCTGAAAGCCCCCCGAGCCGCCCCCGCCACCCTCACGGCGTGACCTCGAACCACACCGTCCGCCCCCCGCCGTGATCCGCCCACCCCCACGCCGAGGACAGCTCCCGCACGAGCCACAGCCCCCGCCCGCCTTCACTCAGCGGATCCACCTGCACCGGAACCACCGGAATCCCACCCGGCGCCCCCTCATCGACCACCTCGACCCGAACCGATTTCCCGTCGTCATACACCTTGAGATTCACCACCCCACCGGGCCTGCGCCCCGAGGCCGAATGCGCCACGGCGTTCGCGACGAGCTCGCCGACCAGAAGCTCGACGTCGTCCGTGCCGGTACGCCCGGCCGCCATGAGCAGCCCCCGCACGTAAACCCGCGCGAGCGACACGGACCCGGCCCGCCCGAGAAGGTCTACAGCGCCCAGCAGATCGTGCACTTTCACAGAGATTCCTCCGGATCCTCATCGGGTTGAGAGATCGGCATGTCTCTGCTCAAACGCGGACTGGGCATCACAGCGTCTCTCACCGCACGTTATTCAGCCCTCCAATCGTGCGGTCATCCGATAGTTTCGGTGAAGCAAACAGGCCCACGGTCCCACCACATTCATGGTGAGACCGGCGCCGTATTGGTGAGACCAGGTGAGACCACGGAGAAAAGCGACATGCCTCAGCCAATCCAAATCAATCCGGACGAGTCACCACAGGCGCGTTTCGCCTATGAATTGCGACGGCAGCGGCTCCGAGCAGGGTGGACGCAGTTGCACCTGGCGCGGATGCTGACCGTGTCGGTCAGCATGGTCGGAATGCTCGAAACGTCCCGACGGCGGCCTGACAGAAGGTTCGCGGAAGCGTGCGACAAGATATTCAGATTGGACGGAGTATTCGTCGAGCTATGGAAGCAGACCAGATGGGAGAGCGCGCCCGAGCACTTCCGGGACTTCGCTGCGGCGGAGGCTCAGGCGTCCGTGCTCCAGGTCTGGGATCCTCTGCTGATTCCAGGACTCTTCCAAGTCGAGCCGTACGCCCGGCGAATCTTCGAGGACGAGCCCGGGATCACCGCCGAGACGGTCGATCAACGGGTGGCCAACCGACTCCAGCGTCAGGCCCTGCTCACCAGTACGAAAGCCCCCATGGTGTACAGCCTCATAGACGAAGGAGTGCTTCACCGGCCTTTGGGCGGTGCGGACATCATGGGTGAGCAACTGGCATGGCTGCTGAAGATGGCGGAGCTTCCGCGAGTCACCATCCAGGTCGTCCCGTATGCCTCCTGGTCAACCCTGGGCCTCCAGGCATCCTTCACCGTCGCCGAGCAACGAGGCGCGCCCCACAGCGCGTACGTCGAGAGCGCTCCGCGAGGACTCACGATAGGAAACCGTGAGACCATAACGGAATTAGTGGGGCGTTTTGACGCCTTACGAGCAGCGGCCCTCCCGCAGAACCTGTCCCTGGACATCATCAAGGATGTGATGGCGCAATGGATCTGACCGGAGCGAAGTGGCGCAAGTCCTCATGGTCCAGCGGTGACGGCGGAACCTGCGTGGAGGTGGCTGCCAACCTGCCAGGACTCGTCGCCGTGCGGGACAGCAAGAACCCCTCGGGCCCCGCACTCATCTTCTCCCCTGTCGAATGGCACGCCTTCTTGCGCGCGGCCAAGGCCGCAGACCTCTGAGGGAATCAGGCTCGGGTGGGTGACGGGGTCACCCACCAGGTTTCCAGGTCGTCGTAAGGCTCGTGGTCGAGGGGGAGGCCGCCGGTTCGGTGGGCTATGGAGCGTAGTTCGCTGACGGCGGGGTCGGTTTCGAGGTCTTCCGGGTCCAGAGGGTTGCTCACCAGCACGTGGGGACCGAGGGCGTACCAGTCGGCGATCAGTTGATGGTCGGACCGGGCGTCGGCGGCGCGGGCGACGGCGGCGACGGCTTCCACCAGGGACGTGCGGCGGGGTGCGACGGCGTCCCCGCCGGTCAGGAGTCCCGCCTCGGACATGCGCCGCCACAGGTCCGTGCCAGCGTCGCAGTAAAGGTACGGGGGGTCGACGTACCCGTCCTCCAGCCAGGTCTCGAAGCCGTCGAAGTCGTCGGCCTCCTCGTCGAAGACCCGCAGTTCGGTGAAGTCGTCCAGGCCGTCGAAGTACTCACGCCGCGCGGCGTAGTCGGGGTGCCGCTCCAGGGGGAACCGGTAGGCGTACCCGCGCCGGAGAAGGGCGTCCATGACCCGGAAGTGCGTGAACGAGCAGTCGTACTGGTCCTGGAAGCGGTACAGCGCGGCCACCCAGTCGCGGACGCGCGGGTCGGGGTCGGGGTAGTGGGCGTCCAGGACGCGGATCGAGTCCGCGACGAGATCCTCGATCAGGTGCATCGACATCCGGACTCCTGGTCGGCGCTACGGCATGGCGTTGCGAATCTACTGGAACCGGCCCCGTCCATCCCCGCGTGATCCCTTCATCCCCGCCCCTGCCACACCGCACCTCTTCCGTCCCTCCTCCCCGCCGCACGTCGTCGCTGATCGCACTTCTCACCAGCAGGTGGGTTACGCACTCCCAAGTGCCTACTTCCCATTAGGAAGTTTCTCTCCGATGCTGATGCAGGGAGGCAGCAGGCGTCATCCCCGCACGACGAAGGGCACCACGATGAGCACTCTTCCCGGAGGTACCTGGACTCTGGGTGACCTGACCGTCACCCGGTTCGGCTACGGCGCCATGCAACTGGCCGGCCCATGGGTCATGGGGCCGCCCGCCGATCGCGGGGGCGCCCTGGCCGTCCTGCGTGAAGCGGTCGACGTCGGTATCACCCACATCGACACCAGCGACGCCTACGGGCCGCGTGTCACCAACGAGTTGATCCGTGAGGCGCTGCACCCCTATCCCGAGTCGCTGCACATCGTGACCAAGG
This sequence comes from Sphaerisporangium krabiense, assembly GCF_014200435.1. Classification (NCBI taxonomy): domain Bacteria; kingdom Bacillati; phylum Actinomycetota; class Actinomycetes; order Streptosporangiales; family Streptosporangiaceae; genus Sphaerisporangium; species Sphaerisporangium krabiense. The sequence goes on from NZ_JACHBR010000004.1 coordinate 61,204, forward strand.
TGGGCGCGACCCGCGACCACCAGGGTGGCTGGCCCACGGCCCGGCGACCCGAAGATCTGCGCCGCCAGGTCCACGACAACCTCAAGTCCCTCCGGCTCGACGTACTCGACCTGGTCAACCTCCGGCTCGGCGACGCCGAAGGTCCCCGGCCCGGCTCGCTCGCCGAGGCGTTCGAGACGCTCGCCGAACTCCGGCAGCAGGGCCTGATCCGCCACCTCGGGGTCAGCAACGCCACCGCGGAGCAGGTCACCGAGGCACAGGGCATCGCGCCGATCGTGTGCGTGCAGAACATGTACAACCTCGCCCACCGCCACGACGACGACCTCATCGACCGGCTCGCCACCGACGGCGTCGCGTACGTGCCCTTCTTCCCTCTCGGGGGCTTCACCCCGCTCCAGTCCTCGGCGCTCTCGGCGGTCGCCGCTCGATCGGAGGCGACACCGATGTCCGTCGCACTGGCCTGGCTGCTGCGGCGATCACCGAACATCCTGCTCATCCCCGGCACGTCATCGACGGCACACCTGCGCGAGAACATCGCCGGCGCGGGCCTCTCCCTCTCTCATGAGGACTTGGCCAACCTGGACGACATCGGCCGCTGAACGCCCAGAGCTGAACGACTCACCGGCCACGACCTTGGCTTATGAAGAGCCCTATCAATACAGCCGTGATACCGCGATATTTTCGACCGGCGTATCGCCGGCGCCCTCACACGGCGCGACCGGCGTTCCGAGCGCGGTCGGTCCGTGCGCGACCTGACCGTCGTCGGTGAGACACCGGTTGGAGGGTGCAGTTTCATGAGTCGCAGCCTGCGGGCCGGGGCGATCATGGCCGCGGGCACGATGGTGTCCCGGGTCACCGGGTTCGTTCGCACCATGATGCTGGCCTACGCCATCGGCACCGCGGCGATGGGCGACGCGTACAACGCGGCCTACGCCATCCCGTACGGCATCCTTGATCTGCTCCTGCTCGGCGTGCTGAGCAGCGTGATGGTGCCCATGATCGTCAAAGCGCAGCAGCGGGACCCGGACGGCGGGCGGGCCTACGAGCAGCGGCTGATGACCGTGGTCATGCTCATGTTGGTCGTGGTGGCGGTCGTGGCGGTGCTCGCCGCGCCGTTGCTGATCGACCTTTACACCACCGACTGGGCGCCCGACAGCGACGAGTTCCGGGTCGCGGTGCTGCTGGCCAGGTTCATCCTGCCGCAGCTCGCCTTCTTCGGCGTCGGCGCCGTCGCCGGCGCGATACTCAACACCCGCGACCGTTTCGCCGCGCCCATGTGGGCGCCCGTGGTGAACAACCTGGTGGTGATCGCGGTGCTGCTGACCTTCGCGCTGGTCACCGGCCATGCGGGCGGCGACGTCGCACAGGTCACCGATGCGCAGCTCGCACTCCTCGGCTTGGGTACCACGGCCGGGATCGTGGCCCAGGCGGTGGTCCTGGTCGTCTCGCTCAGGCGAGCCGGGTTCTCCTGCCGCCCCCGCTTCGACGTGCGCAACGCCCGCCTGGGCGAGATGGCCAGGATGGGCGTCTGGACCGTGGGGTACGCGGTGATCACCCAGCTCGGTTTCATGCTCACCACGAATCTGTCCAGTTCGGCCGGTGACCAGGCGCCCGGCCACGGCATCACCCCCTATACCTTCGCCTTCCAGCTCTTCCAACTGCCGTACGGCGTCGTCGGCGTCTCGGTGATCACGGCCATGCTGCCCCGGATGAGCCGCGCGGCCGGTGAGGGGCGGCTCGACCTGGTCCGTGACGAGTTCCAGTCGGGCGTGCCCCTCATCAGCGCGGTGATGGTGCCGATGTCGTCACTACTGATGATCCTGGGCCCGGCCATCACCGTGCCGATCTACGCACACGGGGCCACGACGGTGGACGACGCCGTCTACATCGGCAACGTGCTGCAGGTGTACGGGCTGGCGCTGATGCCGTTCACGATCTTCCAGGTGCTGCTGCGCGTTTTCTACAGCTTCGGCGATACCCGCACGCCGGTTCTGGTGGGCGGGGGTACGACGGCTCTCTATGCCGTACTGATGATCACCTTGTACTTCGTGCTCCCCGCCCGGTATGTCGTCATGGGACTGGCCTTCGCGTACGCCATCGCTTACGCGGTGGGCGCCGTCGTGGCGTGGACGCTGGCCCGCCACCGCGTGCGAGGGCTCGGGGGATGGTCCATCGGCTCGGCCTTGACCAGGATGTACTGGTCCTCGCTGCCCGGCGCCGTGCTCGCGCTGGCGTCGGTCTGGATCGCTCAGCGGCTGTTCGGTGCGCCGGGATTCTCGAACGCGCTGATCTCCCTGGTCGTCGGCGGTGGCCTTGGCATGCTGCTCTACCTCGGCATCGCCCACAGGGTGCGGATCTGCGAGGTCGGCTCGATCGTCGGTCTTGTGGCCGGACGCGCGCGCCGAAGCGTCTGAAAGAGGAAGCCTCGGCCGGATCGGTTGGAATGCCAGATGTTCTGGCATGGCGTGCCGAGGGGACCGATGTCGCTTTGGTGTTGAGACTTTCCGTGGTCACTTCATGACCCGGCGTGTTCGGTTGCCGGTCCGCTCTTGTCCCCACGTGTCACGCGCGAAGGGCGGGACGGCGGCCGGGTGCGCCGTTCGCGACGGTTCGTCTCACACGGAGGACTTCAATGACGACCATCGACCGCCGAGGGTTCGCCCGGCTCGCCGGGCTCGGCGCCGTCGGATCTCTCGCGGGCACTCTCCCCCCGGCGCCCGCCTCGGCATCCCCCGCCTCCCCCGCGCGCGGCCTCGCCGTGCCGAGCTGGGACACCTGCCTGGACGTCGCCCGCGACCTGCTGCTCGTGGACGACCGCGACCGGGACCTGAAGCTGAAGTACCTGCGGGTGCTCATCGACGAGGGCCTGCCGAGGACGCGGTCGCCCAAGAAGGTGCTGGTGGTCGGGGCGGGCATCGCCGGCCTGGTGGCGGCCACGCTGCTCAAGCGGGCCGGCCACCAGGTCACGGTGATCGAGGCCAACGGCAACCGGATCGGCGGCCGGATCAAGACCTTCGGCGGCGGCTTCGCCGACCCGGCGCAGTACGCCGAGGCGGGCGCGATGCGCATCCCGGACTTCCACCCGCTGACGCTGGCCCTGGTCGACAAGCTGGGCATCCCGCGCCGCCCGTTCTACAACGTGGACGTGCGCCCGGGCGCGGTCGCGACCGGCCCCGTCCCGCCGGTCGTCTACACCGCGCGGGACGGCCACGTGTGGCGGTCGGGCCCGGTCAAGGGGAGGTTCGAGGCGCCGAAGCGGCTGAACCACACCTGGATCCGGGTGAACGGCATCATCCAGCGGCGCGACGAGTACGCCGCCGACCCGCGGAGGATCAACGCCTCGTTCGGCCTGAAGGACCGCAGGACCACCGCGCAGATCCTGGACCAGGCGCTGGACCCGGTCCGCGACCACTTCTCGGTCGTCCGGGGCGCGGAGCGGGTGGACAAGCCGCTGCCGGAGCTGATCAAGGGCTGGGCCCGGGTGCTGCGCGAGTTCGACGGCTACTCGATGTACAACTTCCTGTCCGGGCACGCCAAGCTGAGCGACGCGGCGATCGACGCCATCGGCACGGTCGAGAACCTGACCTCGCGTCTGCCGCTGGCGTTCATGCACACGTTCCTGACGCGCAGCCTGGTGAACCCGGCGGCCACGTACTGGGAGCTGACGGGCGGCAGCCGCCTGCTGCCGTACCGGCTGGAGCCGGGCCTGCGCGGGGAGATCCGCATGGACCGCCGCGCCGTGCGCATCACGACCACCAAGAGCGGTGTGCGCGTCGACACCGTGAGCGAGAAGGGCAGCGACGAGTCGTCCTCGACGCCGCAGCGGCCCGCCGAGTCGTTCCACGGCGATGTCGCGATCATCACGATCCCCTTCCCCGCGCTGCGGCACGTCGAGATCGCCCCGGCCCTGTCGTACGCCAAGCGCCGCGCGATCATCGAGCTGCACTACGACTCGGCGACCAAGGTGCTGCTGGAGTTCAGCAAGCGGTGGTGGGAGTTCGACGAGGAGGACTGGAAGCGCGAGCTCGGCCCGCGCTACCGCCCGGGGCGGGCGACGCACGTGATGGGCGGCGGGTCGGTGGCCGACAACGCCAACCGGTTCACCTACTACCCCTCCCACCGGGTGCCGGGCAGCGAGGGCGGCGTCGTGCTGGCCAGCTACGTGTGGGCCGACGACGCGGCGCGCTGGGACTCGATGGACGACCGGGAGCGGTACTCCTACGCGCTGCGCAACCTGCGCGAGGTGCACGGCGACCGGATCGCCGAGTTCTACACCGGGCACGGCCAGACGCAGAGCTGGCTGCGCAACCGGTACGCCTTCGGGGAGGCCGCGGTGTTCACGCCCGGCCAGATGACCGAGATCCACCCGGCCATCCCGGTCCCGGAGGGACGGCTGCACTTCGCGGGCGAGCACACCTCGCTCAAGCACGCCTGGATCGAGGGGTCCCTGGAGTCGGCGGTCCGCGCGGCGCTGGAGGTCAACGCCTGACAGTCACGCCGTTCCCCGTCGTGGCCCCGGTCCGCGGGCCACGACGGGGAACGGAGGGACATGTCCCCATCTGGTGATCGTTCTGACACCCCCCGACCACCTGTTGTCTGACCGCGGCTGTCATCATTCAGCCATGAGCATTCGGGTCGTCGTCCTCGGGAACGGGATCGTCGGGGCGAGCGCCGCCTACCACCTGGCCGTCCGCGGCGCGTCGGTCACCGTGATCGACCGGCCGAGGCTGGGCCGGGCGACCGACGCGGGAGCCGGCATCGTCTGCCCATGGGTGGACCACGCCGGCGACGAGGCCTGGTACCGGCTGGCGCTGCAGGGCTCCCGGTACTACACGACCCTGGCCGGCCTGCTCGCCGAGGACGGCGAGACCCACATCAGCCACGCCCGGGTGGGCGCGCTGCTGGTGGCGGAGGACCGCGCCGAGCTGGCGGCGACCGAGGCGCTGCTGCGCGACCGCGCCGCCGCGTCCCCCGACATGGGCGCGGTCGACGCGGTGGACCGCCCGGCCGGCCTGTTCCCGCCGCTGGCCCCCTCTCTCACGGCGCTGTTCGTCCCGGGGGCCGCGCGGGTGGACGGCCGGGTCGTCAGGGACGCCCTGGAGCGGGCGGCCGTACGGCGCGGCGCCCGGGTGCGGGGCGGCGCGGCGGCGCTGACCCCGGCGGGGACGCCGCTGCTCGACGGCACGGCGCTGGACGCCGACGCCGTGGTCGTGGCGGCGGGGGCGTGGGCCGGTGAGGTGTGCGCGCCGATCGGGCTGCCGGTCGCGGTGGGCCCGCGGCGCGGGCAGATCGTGCACGCCGAGCTGCCGGGGGTCAGGACGGAGGGCTGGCCGATCGTGCTGCCCCGGCGCGGGCCGTACCTGCTGGGGTTCCCCGGGTCGCGGGTGGTGCTCGGCGCCACGGTGGAGGACGCCGGGTTCGACCCGCGCGCGACCGTGGGCGGGGTGGCCGAGGTGCTGTCGGGCGGGGCGTGGCTGGCGCCCGGCCTCAAGGAGGCGACGATCGTCGAGACCCGCTCGGGGCTGCGCCCGGTGACCGCGGACGGGCGGCCGCTGCTGGGCGCGCTCGGCGGGCACGCGGCCAACGTCGTGGTCGCGACCGGCCTCGGCGCCTACGGCCTGACGGCGGGTCCCTACATGGGCATGGTCGCGGCGTGCCTGGCGCTGGGCGAGCGGCCGCCGCTGGACGTCACGCCGTTCTCGGCCGACCCGGCGGAGCGCGAAAGGGACACCCTTCTCGAAGCCGGGTGATCGCCGGCGGGCCCGGACGCCCGCGATCCGGGGGACAGGGATGCCTAAGAAGGCGTATAGAGAGGTTCTGGCGGGATACGCGGGAAATCACAGGCTCGCGGGCCGACGTCCAAGTGTGTTCAAGATTTCCCCCAAGGGGCTTCGGGTGTCCCTACCCACCTGACCTGCGATGATAACTTGAGGTTTTCCAGATGGTTTCGTCGTTTCACGGCGATTTCGGCGCCGGGCCCGGTCCGACGAACGGGACTCGCCACGGCGTTCCGGGGGCCGCCCGTGCGTTCCTCCGTCGCCAGGCAGGACGTGGCGGGCGAACGACCGGCCACCTTTGACGATCTCGCCGAAAAACCGAAGATTCCTTGAGTAAACGGGTGGTAAGCGCTTTCCCGCGCCGGACGGCGTTCGCCGCCCACGACCTCATACCCGGGGGTTTCCCGGCCGCCGCCCGCGCGGGACGCCCCGGCGGACGCCAGGGGTCACCTGTCCTGGCTCCGCCTCGACCCACCGTTGGGATGCTGAGATGCTCGCAGAGGACCGAAAGACCGGCACACGCCCGTCACGGCGTGTGAGGGCCTTCTCACCCGTGATCCGCAGCCCGCTGTTGCTGCCGGTCTGCCTCCTCGCGGCGCTGCTGTTCCTGCCTTCGGGCACGATGGTCGGCATCATCCTGGCGGTGGTGCTCATCGTGCTGGCCATCGCGGCCACCTGGTGGTTCTCCGGCCGCCGGAGGCACTCCCTGGAGGACGTCCGCACCGAACTCGCGAAGATCGACGATCTGAGCGGCCGAGTCCCGCAGCCTGACGGCGGCGGCGAGGTCGCCCGGCTCGCCCGGACCATCAACAGCACGCTCTCGCGCCTGGAAGGAGCGAAGACGGAGATGGACCAGGCACTCGAACGCCAGCGGCGGTTCGCCGCCGACGCCTCGCACGAGCTGCGCACCCCCCTCGCGGGGCTGCGGGCGAACCTGGAAGAGGCGCAGCTCCATCCCGACGACACCGACCTGGACGAGCTGCTCCGGCGCTCGCTGCGCGACGTCGACCGGCTCCAGGCGATCATCGCCGACCTCCTCCTGCTGGCGAGTGTCCGGGCCGACAACCACAGACTCCGCGAGGAGACGGACCTGTCGGAGATCGTCCGCGAGGAGGTGACGCGGGGGGCGCACCGCGTCGAGGTCCGGCACCACCTGGACCCGTGCGTGCCGGTCGAGGGCATACGCGGCCAGATCGGCCGCATGGTCACCAACCTGCTGGAGAACGCCGAGCGCCACGCCCGGCACACCGTGGAGGTAGAGGTCCGCAGGTCCGGCGGCGCAGCCGACTTCTTCATCGACGACGACGGGGCCGGCATCGCCCCGGACGACCGTGAGCGCGTCTTCGAGCGGTTCACCCGCCTGGACGCGGCCCGCAGCCGGGACCGGGGCGGCACGGGCCTCGGCCTGGCGATCGCCCGCGACATCGTCCTCGCCCACGACGGCACCATCGAGACGTCCACCTCGCCGCTGGGCGGCGCCCGCTTCCACGTCCGGCTTCCGCTGGCGGGGCCGCCGTCGCGGTGGTCGCACGACCCCGCCGCGTGGGACGCGCGGACGCCGTGAACGCCGGGAGCCCGGGTCAGAAGCGGTAGCGGGTCTGCCCGTACGGCCCCTTGGCGAAGGCGAAGCCCGTGGCCGGCGCCACCCGGTACACCAGGGCCCGGCCGCCCTCGCCGTGGAAGGCGCCGTCGCGCACCTCGAAGCGCCAGCCCTCGCCGTACTTGCGCACGTACGCCTCGGCGACCCGCCCCAGCAGCGTCTCGTCCGTCGTGGGCACGGCCCGCCCTTCCAGGACGAGGTCGACGCCCTCCCGCAGGGCGTTGGCCCCGGTGGTGACCGCGCAGCAGGGGTTGTCCGCCAGATTCGCGGCCTTGCGCTCGGCGGCTCCGGTGCAGAAGTACAGGGCGCCCTCCGTCCAGACGGCGATCAGGGGCGTCACGTGCGGCCGCCCGTCGTCGCGGACGGTGGACAGCCAGTACACCTCGGCCTCGGCGAGCCTGGCACGCGCCTCGCCCCACGGCGTCGGGGCGGCGTCCTCGGCGCTGTAGCGCCTGTCCAGCTCGGTCACGGGCTCCTGGCGGGTCATGTCCTCATCTCCTCGTGATCCCTCGGTGATCGTCCCCGGACCAGAGCGTCAGGGGCACGGAGATGTAGACAGGCCCGGCGCGCGGAACTCATCGGCCGGCGCGGGCGTCACCAGGCGGTGGCGCCGAGCGCGGCGGGGACGGGGACCGACAGGTGGCGGAGCAGCAGGGCGAGCTTGTGGTCCAGCTCGGCGCCGACGGCGGTGATGGCGTCGTCGCCGAAGCTGCCGAACCCGTCGGCGGGGCGGTCGAAGCAGAACCGGGTCATCCCGTCGGCGCCCTCGGTGACGGCGGTGCGCAGCGGCGCGTACAGCAGGATGGCCGGGTTGTGGCGGAACATGCGCTCGGCGATGACGTGGTTGCCCATCAGGTACTCCGAGCAGCGGAAGTAGTCGCCCGCGAGGCCCATCATCGGTCCGGCGTCGTACTTCCAGTAGATCATGAAGTGGTGGGGCGCGACCCGGCCCGCCAGCTCGCGCACCTCCTCCCACTCGGCCCCGCGTTCCACGAGCCGGCCGAACTCCTCCGCCGGGTAGGGCGGCACCGCCCGCTCGTACCGGTCGAGGAACTCGTCGAAGTCCTGGCCGACCTCGATCTCGTACCGCGTGACAGGGCGGCTGACCGCCGCGATCCGCTCCCGCTCCATAGACGCCCCCCACGTCCCGGCCCATCCCCACGGCTGTACGTGCCCCCGAACCCGCGGCCGCACGCAGTCACGGACGGCCGGTCAGGTCGTGCCGGGCCAGCAAGCCTGTTGCAGGTCAGCCCCAAGTCGGCGCATCCATGCTGGGCTCATGGACCTGTCCGACGCCCTTGAGCCTTTCACCACGACCGTGACCCCCGGGCGCCGCATGCCGGGGAAGATCGGTATGGGCATCCTGCTGATCTGCTGGCTCGCGCTCGGCGTGCTGCCGTTCGTGACCGCGGTGCCGGATTTCCGGCTCGCGACCGGGAAGATCGGCACTCCCGGCACCCTCACCGTCGTCTCCTGCGTCTCCCTCGGCCAGGGACGCTACGACTGTGAGGGCAGGTTCGACCCCGACGGCGGTGGCGACGCGGTCATGGTGGCCGCGTCCCCCGACTCGGAGGCGGGGGACGTGACGAGGGCCCAGCTCACCCCTGAGGGGGATCGGGCGCTGCCGTCCGGCACGAAGGGCGTTCTGCGGGCCATGACGCTGCCGGCCCTCGGCCTCGGCGTGCTCGCCTTCCTGCCCTACGTCCTGCTGTACGTCTCCAAGGTCAGGCGGGGGCGCAGGACCGCGGTGATCGCGGGATCGGCGGTCACCGTCCTGTCCCTGGTGCTGGTCGTGGTCGGCATGGTCGCCGCCTACTCCTGACCGGCCGGCGGAACAGGCGCTAGCCCAGGTCGGGGTGGGGGCAGTAGCGGTCGAGGCGGAGCAGGCCGGGGTCGGAGGCCATGAGGGTGTCCAGGTCGTCGATCTCCCAGCCGGCGTCCAGCAGGCGGGGCAGGAGGGGGTGGACGCCCGGGACCGCCACCTGGACCTCCTCGACGCCCGGGTGCGCGGCGACCGCGGCGGACAGGGCCGCGCCGCAGTCCTCCGGTGTCTCGCCGCCGACCGGGCCCACCTCCAGGTCGCCCTCGGTCGTCCGGGCGAAGGCGTATCCCGAGCCGGTCAGGTGCAGCGTCACCCCGGGCAGGCCCGCGTACCAGGACAGGGTGCCGGTCCGCTCGCCGCCGGAGGCCCGCGCGTCGAGCGCCCCGGCCTCCCGCACCCGGGAGCCGTCCGCGACCCTTTCTCCGTTCGCGCCGCTCACCCCGTTCCCGCGAGCGCCGCCGCCCGCCGCCCGCACCCCTGACGGCCCCGCGGACGTGGCGGCGTCCGGGGTGAAGGTGAGGTACATCAGCGGGCAGACGGGGCGCATTCCCTGGCGGATGTACAGGCCGAGGGCCCGGGAGTCGTCGGAGGAGAACGTGACCGCGGGCGTGCCGGACGGCAGCGCGAAGCCGAGGATCCCGCGTCCCACACCGGAGGACTGGTATTCCGGCAGGACGTACAGGTCGCCGAGGTGGGAGATCAGCCCGCGGCGCAGCACCCCGCCCAGGCCCACGATCCGCTCGTCCACCTCCCCCACCACCAGCGTCCCGAACGCCCGCTCGGCGTCGAGGAAGTCCGGCATGTCCGTCCAGCCGTCCAGCGCCTCGAAGTGGGCGGCGACCTCCCGCACGCCGGGCATGTCGGCGTCCTGCGCCATCCGCACGATCGTCTCCCCCATCGGCCCCCCAGCCACGCTTCCTGCCGCCTGTCCGGCCGTTCGCGCCGGTCTTTCCCAGGTCCTTCCCAGGTCCTTCCCAGCCGGAGCCCGGCGGCCACCCCGGCGGGGGTGCGGGACGGTCATCCGAACCTTTATCCCCGTGTGACTTCCTTGCCCTATGCTTTTGTCTGGTTTGCACCCTTTTGGGGTGTCTGCTAGAGTCGCTTTTGCCCTGACGGGTCCCCCTGTGCACGGGACCACCCACCTTCCGTGCCGCGCCGATCACCCGGCGTGCCCCGTCCGCCGCCCCCTCGCTCCGCCGGACGCCTTCCGTCCCGCGTCGACGCGGGCGGGCATCGCCCCAACACAGCGGCGGGCCACCGTAAAGACCACAAAGACCGATGAAGGTGGACACAGCGTGAGGAGGACCCGCGTGCGGCGCAGACACCAGGATTCATCGCGCCCATGGTGGCGCGCCCTCCGCCTGTGGCGCATCCGGTCCATCCGCGGGCGGGTCACCGCCCTCGTCGCCGTCATCGCGATGCTCCTGCTGGTCCCGGCCGGCCTGCTGGCCGGCATGCTCGCGCGCCAGCAGCTCACCGAGGCCGGCTGGGCCGACGCGCGGTACGCGGCCGGGGCCGTCGCCGCCGCCGACCGGGTGGGACGGCTGGTCGGTCCGGGCATCATGACCGCCTACCCCAGCATCGACCTCATCCAGATCGTGGACTCCGACGGCCGGGTCCTCGCCTCCACGCCCGAAGCCCGCGGCCTGCCCGCCCTGTCGGACGTGCACCCCCCCGCCTCCGCCCCGCGCGAGGACCTGAAGACCTGCGAGCACCGGGACCTCGGCTGCCTGCGGCTGACGGCGCTGCGCGTCAACTCCTCGCCCGACTCCAACGTCGTCTACGCCGCCGGGACCGACCGCGGCGGCATGTCGGTGGCGGCGTTCGACCTGATGTTCGCCATCCAGGTGGCGGTGCTGATCTCCCTGGCGGTCGGCGCGGCCTGGAAGATCACCGGGCGCACGCTCAAGCCCGTCGAGGCCATCCGCGCCGAGCTGGCGGCCACCAACCTCAGCGACCTGAGCAGCCGCGTGCCCGAACCCCCGGGCGACGACGAGATCGCCCGGCTCGCCCGAACGGTGAACAGCACGCTCACGCGGCTGGAGAACGCCCGCGGGCGGATGGAGGAGTCGCTGGCCCGGCAGCGGCGGTTCGCCTCCGACGCCTCCCACGAGCTGCGCACGCCCGTGGCGGGGCTGCGCGTGCGGCTGGAGGAGGCGCGCATGCATCCCGAGGACGCCGACCTACCCGAGCTGGTGGACCGCGCGCTCGGCGACGTGGACCGGCTCCAGGCGATCATCGCCGACCTCCTCCTGCTGGCCAGGATCGGCGGGGACGCCCCGGGCGCGCTGAAGGACGTGGACCTCGCCGAGACCGTCCACATGGAGGTCTCACGGCGCACAGACCGGCTGCCCGTGCGCCTGCGGCTGGCCCCCGGCGTCGTCGTCAAGGCCATGGACACGCAGATCGCCCGCGTGCTGACCAACCTGCTCGACAACGCCCAGCGGCACGCCAAGCGCGTGGTCGTGGTCGAGGTGCGGGCCGTGGACGGCCACGCGGAACTGATCGTGTGCGACGACGGGGACGGCGTCGCCGTGGCGGACCGGGAGCGGATCTTCGACCGGTTCACCCGGCTGGACGCCTCGCGGTGCCGGGACAAGGGCGGCACCGGCCTCGGCCTCGCGATCGTCCGCGACATCGCCCACGCGCACGGCGGCACGATCGAGGTCGGCGACGCGCCCGAGGGCGGCGCGTGTTTCGTGCTGCGGATCCCCCTGCCCGCGCCCGAGGCGCCGCGCCTGCGCGTCACCGGCACGGCGCTCACCCTGGCGTCCTCCGCCACCCGATAGGACGCCTGCCGCCGGCGGGCATTCCCGCCGCCGGGGAGGGCGCGCACCGGAAACGAGTTTTGCCAGTCCGTGAGATTTGACCTGGGATGTCCAGGAAATCGTGAGGAACAGGCGGATCTCTGGGTGCGCGATAAGCGACGGTCACGACGCTGCTGTCCTGCTCATTCTTGAGGCCGCGGAACTCGAAGGCACCGTCGCTTATCGGAAGGTGTATGGCGTGGCTAGCGTGGATACCAGCAGAAACAATCGCCAGTCGGATAAAACCGTCCCGTCCGCGGTCGCCCAGGCAGGCGCGGGGAAGGTGGTGAGCGGCGCCAGGAAATCGGTGTCCGGTGACCACCTCACGAGCGAGTGGGAGGAGCGCGTCCGCGACATCCTGCGCGTGGGCGGGCTGCGCCGGCGCGGCGTTCAGGCCCCGTCCTACGACGAACTGCGGCCGTTCGGGCACCGGGAAACGGCCGGATTCCCGGTCTACAAGAATCTGGAGCGGCGGCTTCTCACGGCCACCGAGCATCCGGACCCGGAAATCGCGCACGTGCTCGCGACGTGCGCCGCCTACTCGTATTCCGACCCCGAGACGCTTTCCATGATCATGGCCAGAATGGGCCTCGAGGACAATCACTGTCAGATCATCCAGTCCTCGGCCGACGCCATGCTCATCTCCTCGACGGCGTTCCTCATTCTCAGCAGGAGCGGCCGGGTCGGCATCCTCTGTTACCGCGGCACCCAGCCGCTGAACTTCATCAACTGGCTGAGCAATCTGGACGTCGAGCCGGAGCGCATCGGCTACCAGATCAGCGACCCGTGCGCCACCGTGCACGCCGGGCTGTACCGCAACGTGCGGGCCACCCGGTACGAGATCATGAACGCGCTGCGCCACGCCATCGGCGACCACCAGGGCGCCGGCGTCTCCCGCGCGGACGGCCCCACCCGGTCCGGCGAGCGCTACGGCGAGGGCGCCGCCGCGCCCGAGGGCCCGCTGGAGGCGCTCTACATCACCGGGCACAGCCAGGGCGGGGCGATGGCCGCGCTGCTCGCCGTCATGATCCGGCACGAGCGCAAGTACCGCGACGTGCTCGCCGACCGCCTGCGCGCCGTCTACACCTTCGGCCAGCCGATGATCGGCGACCCGGCCTTCGCCGAGGCGGCCCAGAGCGACCCGTTCCTGCGCCAGAACGTGATCCGGTACGTCTACGACGGCGACGTGGTGCCGCACCTGCCGTCCGCCGCCTCCGGGCCGTTCCGGCACTTCGGCCGCGAGTACCACTACCGGGTGCCGCACCTGGTCGGGGGCCTGACGTCGGTGATCTCCGCGGCGCGCTGCCCGTCGCGGATCCGCAAGGGCCGCTGGGAGGCCAGGAGGCGGGCGACCGGCCAGCTTCCCGGCCTGTTCGGCATCCCGCTGGCGGCCCTCTCCTACGTGGCGCGCCGATTCGAGGCGACCCGCGCGCTGCCCGCGATCTACTCGATCGACGACCACCTGCCGCAGCACTACGTCTCTGCCCTGACCCCGCCCGGGGTCCAGAACGAGTTCGGCGACTGACACCCGCCCGCGGGAGGGCTTTCCTTCCCGCGCGGCCAGGCCGTCCGGCCATCGGTCCTCGGCCCGGCGCCAGGCTTCCCGCCCGGCGCCGGGCTTTCCGTTTCTCAGGAGGAATCGTTCCAGAGAAGCGGTCGCACGCTTTGTAAGGCGGTCTCGCCGGATTCCGGGGATTCCCGCTGCCGGGGCAGGGTCGGCGAGGCCGTCGGCCTGTGCGCGTACGCCACCTGAAACCACACGGTCCGGCCGCCGGGATCCTGGCGTACCCCCCAGCCGGAGGCGAGCGCCTGGACGATATGAAGCCCACGCCCGCCCTCCCCCGATTCGTCGTCCCGCACCCGCGGAACCTCTTCGCCGCCCGCGTCCACGACGTCGACGTGTACGAAGTCGTGGCAGTCCGCGAGCGCCAGCGTGATTTTCCCGCCATTCCTGGAATTCGAGTGGATCACTGAATTGGTGACCACCTCGGACACCAGGAGCACCACCGCGTCCACCGCCGGATGACCGTCGCCCAGCTTATCCCGCGCGAACTCACGGGCCATTCTCGCCGACTTCGGCTCACCGGCCATCTCGATGACGCCTAGCAATCTTCCCATCCGCATGCGCTCGCCTTTTCTTCCGACGCGAGAAACGCGCTTCTTGGAGACTTCGCCCTCTCAGAGTGGCGACGGCGAGCTACGATCGGGGAGCGATTGGCTCGTACGAACGTTTACATTTTGGTGAGGGGTACGTGAGCACAGCAATATCCATAATATTGAACTAGAAAGGACCGATTTGCCCCCCATGAAGGAAACAGGATCGCCCCAATCCCCACACGCATTCTTCGCGGCCGAACTCCGACGGCACCGAGAGGCCGCCCGCCTCTCCCAGCGAGCGCTGGCCTCGCGCATGGGCTTCTCGGAGTCGCTGGTCGCCATGGTCGAAACCCTCCGGCGCCCCCCGACCGACGACTTCGCCAAGGCCTGCGACAGGGCTCTCAACCTGGACGGCACCATGACCCGTCTCTACGTCGCCATGGCGTGGGACAAGGCCGTGGCACACCTCAGACCATGGCTCGACGAGGAAGAAGACGCCGAAGCGCTCCGAAGCTGGGAGCCGAACCTCGTCCCGGGTCTCCTCCAAACCGAGGCGTACGCCCGTGCGATGTTCTCAACGGCCCCCGCCATCACCTCAGAGGAGGTCGAGGACCGGCTGGCAAGCCGCATGCGGCGGCAGTCGATCCTGCACAGATACAAGCCACCGATGGTCACCTTCCTCATGGACGAGGCAGTGATCCGGCGTCGTGTAGGGAGCGCGGAGATCATGCGCGAGCAGATGATGCTCCTGCTGGAAATAGCCGAGCGTTCCAACGTGACCATCCAGATCGTGCCCTACGACACGGGAGAGCACTGCGGCCTGGCAGGCGGTTTCATCATCGCCGAACGGAACGGGGCCGCCTACGCCGCCTATACGGATGCGCAACCGAATGGGCGGACCATCCAGCACCGGCAAATCCTCGCCGAGCTCAGCGCCAGGTATGACACCATCCGCGCCGGAGTTCTACCTTTTAAGCAGTCACTCCGACTCATAGAGGAAGTGGTGAACCAAAGTGGCTGACCTCCAGGGCGCACACTGGCGCAAGAGCACCTACAGCACCGACAACGGCAACTGTGTCGAGGTCGCCTCGAACCTCCCCGGCCTCATCGCGGTGAGAGACAGCAAGACCCCCACCACCCCGGCCCTGCTCCTCCCACCAGCCGAGTGGTCCACTTTCCTGACCCACCTCAAGAACGGCACGATCGCCAGTGAGTGAACTGCAGAACGCCCGGTGGCGTAAGAGCAGCTACAGCACCGACAACGGTGACTGTGTCGAGGTCGCATCCAACCTCCCCGGCCTCATCGCGGTCAGAGACAGCAAGACACCGGCCACCCCGGCCCTGTTCCTCCCACCCGCCGAGTGGTCCGCGTTCCTGACCCACCTCAAGAACGGCGCCTGATCTCCCGCGCGGCAGCACCAGAACGAGGGAGCCCTCACTCAGCCAGAGGAGGGCTCCCTCGTGTTTCCGCCCTCAACCAGCGACGGAGCGCCGTACATAGGCCACCAGCACGGCGACTCCCCAAAGGGCCTGCGCGGCGAGGTAGCCCCCGAGATGGGCGGGGCGGCCGAGTGCCGCCTGTAGTGCGGGAAGCGCGCCGAGGAGCGCGATGTCCACGCCGGTCAGCGCCCAGATCACCGGGCCGGAAGGAATGGCCCCCATCCCGGTGTCGATGAGCGGCATGGCATGGTCGACGGGCTGCCTGCGCGCCATCCGGAGCGCCCCGGCGGCCGCGGCGGGGGCGGTCAGCACGCCCAGGAGGAGCCAGGGGCCGGTCAGACCCAGCCACGTCAGAGCGAGGGTGGTCCAGACGGCGGCCAGCAGGACGGGTGGGAGGGCCCTGGCCGTCAGCGCTTGGCGGGAGCCCACGCCCAGCAGCCGGGCGAGGGCGGGGTCGTCGGCGTCGCGCCGGGCTCCCGAGGTGACGGACGCGGCGGCGGCCAGGCCGCCGGCGGCCACCAGGAGCAGCGCGGCCGCGGGGAACCCGGCGCGCGATGCGACCAGCGGCAGCAGCGTGGCCAGGAGCAGCAGGGCCGGCGGCCCGGGACGGCGGACCAGCCGGCAGGCCTCGATCCACGCGAGCGACAGGGGGGCGGGCAGCCGTCCCGGCCAGGGACGGGACCGCAGGTCGCGGGCACGCCAGTGGGTTTCCTCGGCGATCCAGGCCAGCGCACTGGGGTCCAGGTTCGTCGTGGCCCTGGCCAGGTGACCGGTTCGGGCGGAGGCGGCCAGGAGGATCCGTGCGGGCATCCGGGCGAGGGCCGACCATGCCCGGCGCAGGAGAAGAGCCGCCGCGGCGGCGCACGCGACGGCGGCGGGTCCGACGGGCACGGAGGGCAGTAGGTGCGGCACCGCGGCGCAGAGGACGGCGACGAGCACCAGGCCGATCAGCGTGCCCTGCAGCCAGGCGTCCCAGGCGGCGGAGGACTGCGCGAGCACGGCCCAGGCCATGCCGCCGGTGGCGGCCGCCACGCCGAGGACCAGCGCCGCGACCAGGTGCCCGGAGGCCGCGGTCGCGACCGGCAGCGCCAGGCCCAGCGCCAGACCGGCGGCGATCGAGACCGCGAGCAGGACGAGGACGGTCCTGCTGAGCACGGAACGGCGGGGCAGCGGCGTGAGAACGAGCCAGGCGGCGTCGGCGGGCGGCACCACCACGGGTCCGAGGGCGCGGGACAGGGCGAGGAAGGCCGCGTACCCGGCCACGAGCAGCGCCGTCCCGGCGCCGACCTGCGCGGGGCCGGCCTGCCTGGCGGCCGTGGTGAGCGCGGAGCCGACGGGCTTGACGGCGATCGCGGCCGCGACGAGCAGAGCGAAGACGGTGACGTAACGGTCGGCCCAGCTCTTCGGGGGCCGGCCCGACCGGACGAGAGCCCGGATCTCCACAGTCGGGGGCCGACCCGACCGGACGAGAGCCTGGATCTGCTTCACAGCTCGATCCTCCTGGCGCCGGGGACCTGGGCGAGCCGGAGGTCGTGGGTGGCCATCACCACGGTGCCGCCCGCCGCCGCGTACTCCCTCAAGATCTCCCCCAGCCGCACGCGGAACTCCGCGTCCAAGCCCCGCTCGGGCTCGTCCAGCAAGAGGATCCGGCTCGGCCGTACCAGGGCCATCGCGAGCGAGAGGCGCTGCCGCTGGCCGGTGGACAGCCGCAGGGGCGCCATGTCGGCGCGCCCGGCCAGGTCGAACAGGTCCAGCGCCCGCTCCGGGGTCAGGCGGGGCGGGCGATGAACGGCGGCCATGAGGTCCAGGTGTTCCCGCACGGTCAGCCCGGGGTACCAGGCGGGCTCGTCGGCGACCAGGGCGACCTCACGCCAGAAGGCCGCCTCGTCCGACGGCGGCCCGTCCATGACCGTCAGCTCTCCGGCCACGGGATCGAGCAGCCCGGCCAGGCAGCGCAGCAGGGTCGACTTGCCCACGCCGTTCTGCCCCGTGATGGCCACGATCTCCCCCGGGGCGGCGGTGAGGTCGAGACCGCTCAGAATCGGATTACCGCTGAGCTCCACGGCCAGCCCCACGGCATTGATCACTTCGGACATGCTTCAGACACTATGCGCCGCGCGCCCACGGCCGAGGGGCCGCATCCGTACCGGAGGCGGCCCCTTCCTCTTCCCGGTCCCTGTCCGTTCATCTCTCGTGCCCGCCGCGCCGGACGAGCAGGGCGAGCAGCGCGCTCACCGTGGCCGCCGCGGCGCCGACCCACATCGCCGTGTGCAGGCCGGTCATGAACGCCCGCGCCGAGGCGTCGGCGACCGCCGCGGCGACCTGGCCGTGCACGCCGGGAACGATCGGCGGGAGGCCCTGGCCGACCGTGCCCGGGGAGGCGGCCACGCGGGCGGCGACCTCGCCGGGCACCCCCGCGCCGGCGAGCGCGTCCGGCAGCGCGCCGGCGACGGCGCCGGCGACCACCGATCCGAACACGGTGGTGCCGAGGACGCCGCCGAGCTGGTTCGCCGTCGTCTGGAGGCCGCCGGCGACGCCGCCGAGCTCGACGGGCGCGTTCGCGACGATGGCCTCGGTCGAAGCGACGATCACCAGCCCCATGCCGAGCCCCAGGGTCACCAGGTACGGCCACTGCCCGCCGTAGGGCGAGGCGGCCTCCAGGCCGGTGAATCCGTAGAAGGTGCCGGCGAGCAGGAGCATGCCGCCGAACAGCGGCCAGCGGGGGCCGAGCCTTCCGGTGAGGAAGCCGCCGAGCGGCGCGCTGACCGCGAAGACCGCGGTCAGCGGCAGCATCCGCAGCCCGGTCTCAAGGGGGCTGTAGTGGTGCACGTTCTGCAGGTAGAGGCCGATGAAGAACAGCACGCCGTACAGCGCGAAGTTCCCGGAGATCACCAGCGCGACGCCCAGGGACAGCGAGCGGGACCGGAACAGCGACAACGGCAGCAGCGGGTCGGCCGCGCGGCGCTCGCGCACGACGAACAGGCCGAGGACGGCCAGGCCGGCGAGGCCGGGAAGGAGCACGGACGAGGAGCCCCAGCCGTGCCGCTGCGTCAGGATCAGCGACCAGACGACCAGCAACAGGCCGCCGGACAGCAGGGCCGCTCCGGACAGGTCCATGCCCCCCGCGCGGGTGCTCGCGCGCGACTCCGGCACCCGGCGGACGGTGAGGAGCACGGCGGCCAGGCCCAGGGGGAGGTTCAGCACGAAGATCGCCTGCCAGGAGACGTGCTCGACGAGCAGGCCGCCGACGATGGGGCCGGAGGCCGCGGCGAGCGCGGAGGCGCCTCCCCAGGCGCCGATCGCGCGGTCGAGTCCGGCCGGAGGGAAGGCCGCGCGCAGGAGCGCCAGCGTGTTGGGCACCAGCATCGCCCCGGCGAGGCCCTGGAGCACGCGGAACGCGACCAGGACCTCGGTCGAGGGCGACAGGGCGCAGCCGAGCGAGGTGAGCGCGAAGCCGGCGACGCCGATCAGGAAGACGCGCCGCCGGCCGAAGCGGTCGCCGCACTTGCCGCCGAGGACGAGCGCGACGGCCAGGGCGAGGAGGTAGCCGTTCGTCACCCACTGCAGGCCGGCCAGGGAAGCGCCGAGATCCCTGCCGATGGTGGGGTTGGCGACGTGGACGATGGTGCCGTCGAGGCTGACCATCATGACGCCGAGAGCGACCGCGGCGAGCGTGAGCCGGCGCCGTCGCGGCGACGGGTAGGCGGCCTCCGTCGCAGAGGGGGCGACAGGTGGGTGGAGGTCAGAGGTGCTCATGGCGAAAAGACTCCAGCGGGGACATGGGCGAGTTAAGTGGTACGGGACAGTACCACTTGGTACTCCGCTGTTCCACTTTTCGCGTGGCACCGCCAGAGTTCTCCTATGAGCAGCAAGAACCTTCGCTCCGACGCCAGACGGAACCGGGACGCCGTGCTGGCCACCGCGATGCGCGTGCTCGGCCAGAAGCCCGACGCGAGCATCCAGGAGATCGCCGACGCCTCCGGAGTCGGCCGCACCACCGTCTACCGGAACTTCCCGGCACGCGAGGACCTGGCCCGCGCCCTGTTCGCGGTGGTGGTCGAGGAGCAGCGCGCCATCGTCGCCGCGGCCGTCGCCCAGGGCGGCACCGCCGCGGAGATCCTGCGCCGCCTCGGGCCGGAGATCCTCGCGGTCGGCGAGCGCTACCGCTTCCTCGACGTGCACCGCGACCTCGTCACCGAGGATCCGCACGAGCGCCCCGGCCCGGAGGACCCCTTGCTGACCTGGCTCACGGCCGCGCACGAGTCCGGCGCGATCCACGCCGGACTGCCGCCGCACTGGGCGTACGCGATGGTCCGCGCACTCGCCGTCGGCGCGAATGAGGAGGTCGCCGCCGGGCGCGCAAGCCCGGCGGAAGCGGGCCGCCTGCTCGGCGAGACACTGGTCCGGACCTTCACGGCCTAGCCGCCGGTCGACCGGTACATCGCCGCCTTCCTTGACCGAGGCGAGGAGGACGATGCGGGCGGTGGTGCGGACGGCGGCGCAAGGAGTGATGCCGCGCTGGAAAGGCGCACCGGGCTTCCTGGTGACCGGGGTCATCGAGGTCAAGTCGCCGCACAGGCTGGAGCGCGACACGCCGTCGGGGCGGGTGCGCTAGGGGCTCGGTCGGGGCGCCGGGCATGGTGGGCGGCTCCTGGTCGCGCATGCCTGCCCGCCCGGGGAACGCGCGCCGGCGCGGGTCGCCTGGCGTGCGCGCATCGGGCGGCTGACGGAACGTCCGCGCGACCGGCTTAAGTGATCGGATAGTCACGCTCGGTTACGATAAAAGCCTGAAGATCGACGGCCGAGGAGAAAGCCATGCGACGTACCCTGACCACCCTCAGCGTGCTGCTCGCCGCCGCGCCCCTCCCTTTGATGGCCCTGTGCCCCGCGTCGGCGGCCGGGCGGGGGAACGGCGACGCCGACGGCGACATCGTGGTGGAGACCGCCAGCCTGCCCCGCACCAGGTTCTCGCACCCCGCGCCCGGGTGCTACTCGCTCCCCAAATTCCCGCTGCTGAGCACCGTCACGGTCACCAACGGCAGCAACACCGACGTGATCATCTACTCCGGCGAACAGTGCAGGCCCGGCTTCCTACGCCCGGCCACCCGCATACGCGCCGGCACCTCCTCCCGCCACACCCTCACAGGCGCCTACAGCCTCATGGTCGACAACCCCTGACCGAACCGGCCACCCGGCGGGGCCTGACGTGACCCCACGGGCTTCGCCATCGCCTCGCGACGGTCAACCGGGCTCCCCCCTCAGCGTCCAACGACGGTCGACGCCACATTCGAGTTGCCGACCGCGAGGCGGCGGCGCACAGGACTGGTCCCTGGTCCTGCGCAGCCACCGGCCCGGGACGCCGCCAACCTGCGGACACGGGTGGCGATGACGGCGCCCCCGGAGCGGCGACCGGAGAACGATACCCGGCCGTTACTCATCGTGGAGCCTGCGCCGCTTGGCGCCGCCATGGCCCACTGGCCGTGCTCGAGTTCCTGGCTGGTACGACCCGCCGCCCGCTGGCTGCTCCTCCCGGTTGAGCAGGGCGGCCGGCCCACCACAGAGGGCCGCCCGGTACCAGGAGCCCGTCTCAAGGCCACCTAGATCACCAGCCCGCGCGATACCTCCATCATGAGCGGCCGATACGCCTTCTAAGAGACTGGCAGCGCTTTGATGTCAGTCATCGTCCGCGAACCAGGCCATGATTGTGATGGGCCCGTCACCGGACCGTTCTTGGAACGCATAGACATCTACCTCGCGATCATCGATCCTCCCCGAGACCGCCACGGCGTCCTGGTCAGACTCCGCCTGCTCACGGACTTTCGCTTCCGGTAAGGGAGTCCATGCCGGGGAGGCGAACCCGCGCAGAGCTTTCTCGATCGACGTGCCGCGCAGTTCCACCTCCACCGATGCGCCTCTTTCCGGAGGCTCACAGCCGTGCCCGCCTTCGATGTCGTCAGGTCGTACGGAGGGCAGGTGCGGTGCGATCACGTCTGCGAGTCTCTCGTTGTCGGCGGCCGCTTTCGCGACGCATGCCGGATCCGGCCTCTCGAAGGCGAAGTCAAGGAATGACTTCGCCCTCTGAAGGTGAAGACGACGAGTGCGGCCACCACAAAAAACGCCGTCGCGACGATGGTGTTCACCGTTCGTGTGCGCATCTTGCCGCCTGTCTAGAAAAATCGATACCAGTGCTTCTCGTCGTGAACAGCCTCAACGCAGCTCTCTGGAGTCCCACAGTGACTGGCAGAGGCCGTGCACGAATTTCCAGTATCTGGCACCTTCTGCCCCCGTGTACCGGAACCGTAGCGGATGGATCTCAACACATCGAGATACTCCTGAGCCGCTTTCTGCACGACAGCGTTGTTGTGCCGGTCGATCTTTGTGTCCTTCCGCACCTTGGGCTTCGACATATCGTTGCAGTGGCTATAGGTCGTCCCGCCACTGACCGTTCTGGTGACTCAATACCGGACGACGGAGTCGCCAGGCCACCGACAACGCCAACACTTGCGAAGACTCAGTCGAGTTATGTCCTTACCAACGATTAGAACTCGCGGACAAGATCTTCTGTTTCGGCCACAGCTAGACTCATGATGGGAGCCACCGAAATCTACGCTTTACCACCCTGGTCCGTGTCACCTCTTATGGGCAGGGGCTGCGAAGGGATCCGCGGCCGCCTCCCCGTGGTCGGCCAGAGTCCAGACGCCGGACGGCGAGTCTCCGCAGTGCCAAGACGGCGACGAGGAGGTCTCGGGCGCTCTAAGCCCGTACGGGCGAGCCATTAGTCCAGTCCCTCTGAGCAAGAACACACGCCACCTCCACCCGGTTCTCCGGCATTCGGTCATCGCATCCATGAGGGCGGTGGCGTAGAAGCGGCGATACGCCGTACAGCACGAGCCAGCCCGATTCAAGCAGGTCAGAGCTGGGCTGCGCGGGCCCTTCTGAACTGCCCCAGTCACGGTGGCCCGGCGCCGTTGGACTGACGGCCATGACAGTGCCGCCCTGCGAGCGGGCGCACGATGCGTGCGGGCTATGCAGTCGCCATGCCGACCTACTCCAGGCGCGCGTCGAACTCGACGCGGTGGGCGCCGCCCTACGCAAGGCCAGCATCGAATACCCGCTCGGCGACCGCGAGGTCAGCGACCTCGGTGCCATCTTCCATGGCGTCAAGGAAGCCCGCGACGAGGCCCTGGGGAAGCTTCGGGAAGCGAAGCGCTCCCGTGATCACCACGCTGTTCAGTGTCAACATCACCGTCAGTGGGATCGTGAGCGCGGTCCCGGCGGCGAGGCGATCCTGGAAGGGCGTCGGGTCCGGCCCCGGCGGATACGTACGCGATGCAGAACTTGCTCCACCACTTCGCTGGAACGGGCTGGGCTGATGGCGAAGGGGTTCGCAGCGTTAGGGCCCACGGGGAGGACAGAGCGGTCAGTGGCGCCAGCGTGCGCAGTACGTTCCGCCTCCCATTTTCGCGGCGCGCATGCAGTTAATCGAGCGCTTGCAATTTTATCGTCAACTGGCGCGTAGGGAGGTTATATCTGGACATATAAGCTTTTCACGGAAGGGAGTAGCCTAATGACGGACCAATATGGTCTAGGGCAGCGCATAGTCGACGGCGCAGCAAAGGATCCGGCAGCTGCTCGAGCGTCGGCGCTGGCGACGGGAGACCTCGTCGGTGCAGCATTGGAGATCGCACGGGAAATTGGCCGCCAAGTCGACGGAGATCGTTACAAAGGCGCAGATGTTGCCCTCAAACGACTAGAGGAGCAGGGCCTAGTCACGGGGCGAGAACTAGACCAGTTGGAGGAACTGGTCGACTGCCTCCGTGAAGCCGCTGGGAAGCGTAATGTTCCTAGCGCGGTGACGCGCCGAGTCCGCGATATCTACCTGACACTGCTGCCTGATCCCCGGACAAGCCCCACAGCACTCGCTATAGCCTCTGGGGTCAACAACCTCGTGGCCCCACGCACCAAGGGCGACGACGATGAGGACTCACCTCAAGTTGTGTACCTCACAGCCAATGAGGGGGTCACCGCAGGAGCGATAGCGGGGGCCGAGGTCGGTGCAACAATGGGCGCCATCATCGGGGGCGCCGCTGGAGCTGTGGCAGGAGCCTCTATCGGCCTCGCCGTCGGCGTAGTAATAGGTGCGGGCTGTTCCGACGAAGAAGATTGACACTGAGCCTATGCAGGCCGGTCGTTGATTTAATGTTGTCGTGCGTAGACTCCACGTCTAGCGACGCTGTCAAAGTTAAAAGACGTGGGGGCCCACTACCTCACAGCATCACCAGCCTAAGGTGTTCTCGTGGCGCCTGCTCACCTGGCGCTCAGTTGAGCGATTTGTGTGTCCAGTGTTCTCCGGAGCCGGATGGCTGATAATGCATTCGCCTCGGCCTGCCGGGCACGCACCCCAAAGCCAGGCGAAGCGTGTCTTGTCGCAGCGCAAATAGACTGAAGGTACTCGTAAGAAACGTTGCAAAGGGGTTCGCCGTGGCTTGGGAAGCTCAGGATGTGAGAGTGTGGGGGGTTTGCCGGAAATGGGGGATCCCGTACCCCTGCCGAAAAATCGTCACCAAGTACTGTGCCACGGGCTACCACATGTGGAGGGTTTTGGGCGCGGTAGCGAGGGAGAACTACTTCTGTCGCGACGGTAACGAGTCGCACTGGTGGGACAAGGCCGTCTTCTTCGGCTTCCCAACGTGGCATCTGGTCGAAAACGTACGAGTGTGCCGCGGTTCAGTACCCTCGGAGATCAGAGGGTGCCCCAACATAGTTGGCGAGTTCCCCGAGTTCCCGCCCGACGTACCGGACGTACCGGTGGACCCAGGACCCTCCTGATGCGATGAAGGAGCGGCGCCTCCGCTCCCGTGACTCACGGCTCAT
The DNA here is from genome assembly GCF_014200435.1 of Sphaerisporangium krabiense. NCBI lineage: Bacteria > Bacillati > Actinomycetota > Actinomycetes > Streptosporangiales > Streptosporangiaceae > Sphaerisporangium > Sphaerisporangium krabiense. The sequence goes on from NZ_JACHBR010000004.1 coordinate 85,621, forward strand.
GCTCGGGGTGCTCACGCCAACGACTTGAGGAGGCACGCTAGTCGCCGATGATGGGCGGCCTGGTCCAGGTCGGCCACGGCGCGGGCACGGCCAATTCGTCGATGTCATAGGCGATCCGGCGCAGCACCGCGGCCACTCGGGCCAGGTCCACCCCGACGTGCTGTCCACGATCTGTGGCCACTGAATGCGGCCTATGCCGCCCATGAGGTACATGTACCCAGTCGGCGTGACCCGCCCCAAAGACCACCCAAACCCCGATGCCCCGCCTCGCCCCCGATCGCGGCGGGCGGCTTTGGCCGCGTACGGCACGCGATGCACCTCCCGGTGCAGGAGGCGTGCCGCACGCGCGTCGCCGGTGACGTGCCCCACGTAGCCGCCGATCACCGCGGCCAGGCGCAGCGCGGCATCGTCGACGGCCGGGAGGCGTCTCGCATGGCGTTCAACGCGTTCCTGGCGACGGCCTTGTACACCTCGACGAACAGGGCGTCGGTGGAGGGAAACACCTCGTAGAACGCCCGCGCGGAGGTGTTGGCATGGGTGCACAGCTGGCGCACTCCGACGCCGTAGTAACCCCAGTCGGCGAAAAGCTGACATCCGGCCGCCAGGAGCCTGGCCCGCCGGTCGTCGGAACGCTGATCGGCGATCATCTTGTGGTAGGTGCGGCCGGTCAACAGGGGGGTGTTCCTTTCCGGGTTGTCGTGGGGCGGGGGTCGCGGCCCCGGGGAGTTCGGATCAGCCGGGCGGGCATCGGCTCTAAGACGGAGGGTGGTGGGTCTTAGATTCCTGCATGGATCGCATCTCCAATGCGATCAAGGGGCGGCTCACGCTCGCGGGCCACCCAGCCAAGGGGGCTCTGCGGCGCGCATCGCCTCCACCAGCTCTACGGTGTCCGCTGCCTCGATCCAGCCCTCGACGCCGTTGGCGCAAGGGATGCCGTATCAGCGGCGGCTGTGCAGGCCCCACAGCACCAGCCACCCGCGTTCGGTCCGGGTTAGGGAGGCCGCCGCGGCAACCTGGTCGCGGTCGAAACGCTGTGCGGGCATGCCGGCAACCGTCGGCGCGCCGTCGCGGTGCCGGCCGTCGTAGCCGTGGCGGCGCCCACGCCCGGTAGAGGCATAAGCTGTGCCCGCCGGCCGGGCGGGCAGGGCCGGGGTCGATGGTCGTGGTCATCCATGGACCGCTCCTCCAGTGGCGATCACGGATCCGATCAGCGTGTCAGCCGCGCGTCGGATCCACCCGGTTACGGGCTGGCCGGAATGCCAGAAAACCGGCACTTCGTTAGGTTCTGCATTGCAGGCAGGTGCGCCGGCCCGCCGCTCGCCAAGATGCTGTGCCTGGCTTGGCCAAGGTGGACAGGCGAGATCTGCGGCTCAGCAGATCACCGATCGAATGACCTGCCCAGGTCATCTCGGCGGCCATTCCATATGGCCAGTGGCCACGCAAATGGCCGTTAGCCGGGCGGATTGGGGGCGTTGCTGTGCTCTTGACCGATACCGCAGGCCCTGAATGACTCAGCTTGTTCCTCAGTCAGCGCCAGCCGGTTACGGTGAGGCCGTGACCGCCAGCCACACACCTGCGAGCGCTCCGATCAACGTGCTGCTCAGAGCGGCACGTCAGCGGAGAAACCTAACCCAGGAAGACGCCGCGGAGCGGCTTTCTCGGCTAGCCGAGCAGATGCACGCCGCGGGGGAACTCCCCAGGCGTACATCGATCAGCGCACGGCAGTACCGACGTTGGGAAAGCAGCTCGGGCAATTCCTGGCCCCATAAAAGTCACCGTGTCGTGCTCGAACGCTTCTACGGCTTATCGAGCGCGGAGCTGGGGTTCATTTCCCCGAAGGGAGAGACCACCACGCCGATCGACTCGACGGTGCAGCAGGTCACCGACTTCGCTACGTGGCTGGAGACGACCAACGTCGGGGCGGGCACTCTCAGCCACCTGGACAGCAAGATCCGGCGCATCGCCCGGGAGGCGGTGCACGGCGCGCCGCTGCCCTGCTTCGCGCAGGCCGACGACCTGCTACGGCGGTCACTGCGGCTCATCACCGAAGGCCGGCAGTACCTGCCTCAGACGCGTGAACTGTATGTGATCACCGGCAAGCTGTGCGCCGTGATGTCGTGGCTGTCGAGCGACCTAGGGAAGATCGCCGACGCGGACGCCTACGGACACACCGGCGCGGTAGTGGCCGAGCAGGCAGGCGATGCATCGCTGATCGCGCTGGTGTTATCAGCCCAATCCAAGGCAGCCTTCTGGGAAGGCCGGTATGCGGAGGCCGGGGAGTATGCCGAACGCGGTTACGCCGTCGCGGCCCGCGACTCCGCGCGCGTGCTCCTGGCGTGCCAGCAAGCCGATGCCTGGCAGGCTTTGGGCGATGTGGCCCGCGCCAAACAGGCATTGACGCTCGCGCAGCACGCCCGAGACGACATGGCCTGCGCCGAGCAACTCGGCGGACCTTTCGAGTGCGGGGTCGCCCGGCAGGCCAACTACGGCATCGCAGTGCATCTACGCGACCGGCGGCCAGACCACGCTCTCACCGCCGCACACCTGGCTGAACGGGCCTGGCGCGGCGGTGAGGACCGTGCATATGGGACGTGGGCGCAGGTACGTATCGGCGCTGCCATCGCACACCTGATGAGCAAGGACGTCGAACGGGCGGAAGCCTCGCTGCGGCCAGTGCTCGACCTGCCCGCCGACCACCGGCTGGCCACGCTCACCACACGCCTGGCCCGCCAGGTCGCCCCCATACTGCACAGCCCTGCTCTCCGGGGCGCCAGGCCGGCGCTCGCGCTGGTCTCGCACATCCGGGAATACTGCTCCCCCAGCGGGAGCATGCCAAGCCTCGTCAGCGGATAGGGGAGGTCCGATGGTTACCGAACTCGGCGCGTCAGACCGGATGCGCGACCACTGGTGGTGGCGGCCCGGCTGGAGCGTTGGCACCCGCATGTACACCTGGCATGTGACCTTCGGCGGGCAGGCGGCCCTGCACCAGATCACCGAGCGCTACCAGGCAGCCCTAGGCGCCTTGCCCGGGGTCGACCTCATACCGCTGCAGTGGCTGCACCTGACCATGCAAGGAGTCGGGTTCACCGACCAGGTACCCGACGCCGAGGTACGCAAGATCACCGCCGCGGCGGAGGAACACCTGACAGCGCATCCCCCGATCACCTTCACGGTCGGCGCGCCGATCGTGGACCCCGAGGCGATCCTGTTCCGTGTCGAACCCGCAGACCAACTGCGCCGAGTGCGTGACTCCGTCCGAGCGGCCATCACCGACGTGTGGGGCGCGCACCGAGTCCCAGACGCTCCCGAGTGGACTCCGCACGTGAGCCTCGCCTACAGCAACGGCGAAGGTTCGGCGGCGCCGTACCTGGAAGCCGTGCACGGCGTGGCCGCCGACCCGGTCACGGTCACCGTGAACGCGGTCCAGCTCATCCGGCTCGACAGAGACACCAAGGTATACAAGTGGGACACCGTCGCTTCGGTGCCACTCGGCGGGTAGGCCGGGGCCTGACCTCTCCCCCCTGAGCCCCCGCACGCCCATTACCGGCGCCGCATCACGCGCCGGCCTTCCACTGGAGCCCAACCCGTGGGCAGCGTGCTGCCCACGGTCGTCGCGGCCTGACGGTTCGTTCACTGGCCGAAGCGCTCGCATTGCCCGGTACCGCTGGATGGCGAGGGGATGTGGCATGAAGATCGGATACAGCTTCTGGGGGTTCTTGGGGCCCGGCATCTTGGACACCCCCGACGGAGGACGGTTCTGGCGGCGCGGGATCGCCGATGAACTGCTGGCCCGCGGCCACGAGCTGGTCATGCTGCAGCGTGACCGCGACCTGCTGGAGGCGGGCATGCGCCTGCCCTACCAGTGGGATGAGGGGTTCCCGGCGCTGGATGCGCTGCTGTGCGAGTGGCGTTGGCCACTGCCCGGGCGAAACACCACCGTCTGCGGCAGTGACGGACACACCTGCGACCTGCACCGGCAAGACGACCTGCTGGACCACTACACCCACAAGGCGGGCACCCCGACCGTGCTATGGGACACCGACCGGCAGATGAGCGCCGATGACCCGCTGCGCGCGATGCCGCACGTGCTGGTGTGCGACCCCGCACTGCTGCCGGATCCACCGGCGGCGATGCTGCCGATCATGGTGCCAGACGCACTGCTGGACGCCGCCGAGCCCGCACGCCTGACGCAGGGGGACCGGCCGCTCGATTTGGCCTACGTCGGCAACCAGTACGATCGCGACGAGGCGTTCGCCAGGTTCTTCGCACCCGCCGCCGCGCACGTGCCGCACCGCGTCGCCGGCAAGTGGACCCGCACCCTGGACTGGCCAGGGGTGAACTTCACCGGCCGCGCCGCGTTCACGGAGGTGAACGGCATCTACGGCCAGAGCGTTGCCACGGTGCTGCTCATGCCTGACCGGTACTCCGCGACCGGTGCCATCTCTCAGCGGTTGCCGGAGGCGGTGCTGGCCGGTTGCCTGCCTTTGACGCCGGCGACCCTGGTCAACGCCGGCCAGATCACCCCGCCGGTCCTGCATGTCGAGGACGCCACGCAGGTCTTGGAGCGCCTGGCCTGGCTGCGGGAGATCCAAGGCAGCCGCCGCCATGTCGACCTCATCTCCGACTGCCTGGGCAGGCTGGAGCTGTTCCGGACCTCGCGGCAGGTGGGCGTGCTGGAGCAGTACCTGACCACCCTGACCGAGCGGCACGCCGAGATGGACGGAGCCCGGTGAACGCCTCCGCAGGCCGGGTGGCCGCGCCCGCGTTCGCCACTTTCCACGATGCCTACCTGGCGGTGCTGGAGGAAGTGGTGTCTCGGCCGCAGCACGCGGCCGCCTCGCGCGGCAACACCGCCACCGAGGTCCTGGGCATGTCGTTCACGTTGACCGACCCGCGGCACCGCATCCCCTACCTGCAGGCCCGGCGCGTGAACATCGTGTTCAACCACGCCGAGGTCTTGTGGTACCTGGCCGGCCGCGACGATGTGGCCATGATCGGCTACTACGCCCCGCGATTACGCCGCCTGGCCAGCGGCGGGCGTCTGACCGGCACCGCCTACGGGCCGCGGCTGTTCCACCCGGCCGGCGCCTCCCAGTGGGACCGGGCGGTCGACCTGCTGCGCGGCGACCCGGGCAGCAAACGCGCCGTGGCGTTGATCATGCAACCCGGCGAGCTCGCCGACCCCGGCAACCCCGACGTCGCCTGCACCCTGGGACTGCAGTTCTTCCTGCGCGAGGGCGCGCTGCACACAGTGGCGTTCATGCGCGGCAACGACGCCTGGATCGGCCTGGCCTGTGACGTGTTCTCCTTCACCATGATCGCCGAATACACCGCGGTCGTGCTCGGCGCACGCCTTGGCACCTACACCCACATGGTGTCCTCGATGCACCTCAACACCCCCGACCAGGCCAAGGCCCGCGCCGCCCTCGTACAGGCGCATCCCGGCCTGTGCTCGGCGGCGGGCGCGGCGCCGGTGATGCCGGCCACGACCACCCGCGACACGCTCGATGTCGTGCTGGACTGGGAGCAGTGCCTGCGCGCCGATCAGCGCCCGCTGCCGGTGCACAGCAGCGAGTTGGCCCACCTGGATCCGTACTGGCTTCAGGTCCTTGGCCTGCTAGAGGCATACCGGCAGATCGTCCATCACAGCGGCCCGGTCACCGGAGAGGTCATGGACCTGCTCACGCCCCCGTATCGGTGGCTGCTCGCCGTTCGCTGGCCCGATCGGGTACTACCCCCGCCGGCGTCCTGCGCTACGCCGGGTCTGGAGCGGTCGGTGCTCGGCCCGTGGGATGCCTCATGACCGCCGAATCCGCCACCCCGGCGATCCGCGGCATCGACTGGTCTGCCTGGTCGGTCATCTTGCTCAAGCCGGACTGTGTGGCCCGCGGCCTGGTGGACACGGTGCTGGCCTGCCTCGCCGAGCACGTCGAGGTGCTGCATCCCCGGTCGATGGTCGCGACCGAGGCCCAGGTGATGGCCCACTACGACGACATGCTCGATCCGGCGCTCTCGGTCGAGTTCGGGATCGACATCGTGGCCGACCTGCGACGGCTGTTCGCCGGGCAGCGCGTCGCCGTCGCCCTGGGCCACGGCGAGCATGCCACCAGGCGGCTGCGGGAGATGATCGGGCCCACCGACCCGGCCACCGCCGCCCCCGACACCATCCGCGGCCGGTTCGGCATCGACAGCCTGCCCCAGGCACGCGCACGCGGCCAGCTCATCAACAACCTGATCCACACCTCCGACCGCCCCGACTGCGTCGAACGCGACCTTGGCATCTGGTACGGCCCCACCGGGATTCGTCTACTTCAGGAGCCACGATGACCCAGAACCCTTCCAACGGCGCTCTTGCCGGCCATGACACGTCCCGAGCGGGCTCGCTGCGGCTGATGCCCGCCGACCACCAGGCCTGCCTGGACCCCTACATGCGCCAGATCATCACCAACCGCAAATCCGGGCTGTCGCTGAACCACATCATCGGCTGCCCGCTGGACTGCGGCTACTGCGTCCGCCACTTCTGGGGCAACTTCGACCAGAAGGTCCCCCAACTGCTCATCCCCACCGCCGACGCCGTCGACCTGCTGGTCGACCATCCGCAGTTCCGGCCCGGCGCCACCCCGCTGCAGTTGTTCAACAAGGCCACCGACCCGATGCTGCCCGGCGTCAAACCGCACACCTTCGCCGTGCTGGAGGACCTGGACCGGCGCGGCCTCGGCAACCTGGTGCTCATCATCACGCGCTTCCACATCACCCAGCAGGACATGACCCGGCTGGAACAGCTCACCCACATCCGCCCGACCCTGCTGTTCACCTACAGCGGCATCACCGACGACCGGGTGGAACCGATCGCCAAGACCACCACCACGGTGGACTCCCTGCGCACCGCCGCCGCCCACGCCCGGCGCACGAAAGTCATCTTGTACTGGCGGCCCATCGTGCCCGGCTGGAACGACGACCCCGACACCATGGCCCACGTACTCGGCGTCGCATCCGGCGCCGGCGTGGACGCCATCGTGTTCACCGGCTACTACCACAAACCACAGAACGCCTCCTACCTACGCGATCTAGGCGTCACCATGCCCTACGGCGAGGGCTGGCAACGCCGCAAAGTGCTGCCCGCCGAACTGGACGCCCGCGTCGTTCAGGCCTGGCGCGACTCAGGCATCACCATCCCGCTGTACCGCAAGACCTCCTGCGGCGTCACCGCCTCCTGGCAGCTGCCCGACTACAACGGCCACCTGGGCGTGCCGCAGCTGTGCGACATCTGCCCGGCCGAGCAGGTCGCCCGCTGCGCCGCCGCCCTGCGCGCGCCCAGCGACGAGGAGTTCCGCGCCGCTCTGGAATCCTTCGGCTTCGACCCGGGTACGCCGTTCATGGTGGAAGACGGCCATGTGCTGACCGGCGACCTGGGCGAGCAACGCCGCTACGCCCTGCAGCACCACTTCGGGTTCCAGATCTGGGAAGTCGAACATCCCCACCTTCCCACCGCGCACGGCCGGGCTCTGGAAGGCTACGCACTGAGCCCACAGCAGCAGGCACACCTGCGGGGCGCGCGCGAACGGCTCACCACCGCGGCGCGCTACGACGACGACTGACCGCACCAGCGCACGGGAGGCACGTCATGCGGCACCTTGAGTGGACCACCGCGCCGCTGGTCGCGCTCGACCTGGAAGGCACCGGCAGCCAAGACCGCGACGCCGAGGCCATCTTGGAGATCGGCCTGGTCCCCATGCCTGACGGCCGCCCCGACCTCGCCCACGCCTACCACTCCCTGGTCAACCCCGGGCGGCGCATCCCACGCCGCCCGTGGATCTCCCCCGGCCTCACCAACGACACCCTGGCAGAGGCCCCCGCGTTCCACGCCATCGCACCAGAGCTGACGGCCCGCCTGGACGGCGTCTACATCCTCGGCCACAACGTGCAAGTGGACTGGCGGCTACTGTCCCGGCACTGCACCACCCTGCGCCCGGCCGGGCTGATCGACACCCTGAAACTCGCCCGAGCAGTCCACCCAGGCCGCAGCGGCCACAGCCTGACCGCGCTCCTGCACACCTACGATCTGCACGACCAGGTGAGCTCGCTGGTCCCCGGCGGGCAAGCACACCGCGCACTGTGGGACGCCGCCGGTGCCGCGCTCCTGCTGCCCGACCTCATCCACCAACTGACCAGCAAACGCCCATTCACCGTCACAGACCTTCTGGCGGCCGCGGCCGTGCCACTCGGCATCGAGACCAACCACGACACCCCAGAGCAGATCTGCCTGCTGTGAAAGCGTTGCGGCAACGTAGAACATTGGCCATGGTTCAATGCGCGTCCGACCAGGGACCGTGTTGACCTGCTCTGCTCTAGCTACCTGCTATCGCCAAAGTGCCGCACCCGGTTACTGGAAGTGTGCACCGTGCTCGCCGTCAACCGCATTGACGCGCCGGGGGGCTACTACGGCAACTGACGGGCCGGTGCTGTCGGGGTGACGCCACTCTGGCCGAAGCGGACATCGCCGCTGTGGCGGCCCACTGGGCGGGACACTGGATGCCGGGGCGGGCTGCCTGCCTGGAGGACGCCCTCGCCGGGATGCTGACGGCGGCAGCTCGAGGGCGGCGCCCGCGGGTGCTGCTGACGAGTCGGATCACCCTGATAGGCCGTACCACGTTGTGCATCGAATCTGACATCCGGTAAGGGAGCCGCATCGTGGCCAGCGCCACCACCCCCAGCCCGCCCGTTCAGGACGCGCTCAACCGCGTCACCAACGCGCACTACACGCAGCAGGCCGACGGCAGCACCCTGCCGCAGACCTCCGCCCCGGAGATCGTCGCCACCATGCTGGACCTGCTGCAGGTCCAGCCGGGCCAGCACGTCCGGGAGATCGGCACCGGGTCGGGCTACTCCACCGCCCTGCTGTCCCACCTCGTCGGTTCCACCGGCACCGTCACCTCCATTGACATCGACCCGGAGCTGACACGCCGAGCCAGGCAACGGCTGGACGCCGACGAGTGCGCCAACGTCACGCTGATCGCCGGCGACGGTGCCGCCGAGGCTCCCGGACCGCACGCCGATCGCATCATCGCCTGGGCCACCATGCAGCACATCCCGACGGCCTGGACCCGGCACGCCGCTCCCGGCGCGCTCATCGTCACCCCCGTGGAGGTGACTGACGCGGCCAAGACCTTCCTCGTCATCAGGGGCCGGCGCGGCGACCACGACCAGGCGCTCACCGCCGACCGGCTCCTGCACGCCGGGTTCGTCGAAGCCGTCCCGGACGTGCTGGACCAGTGGATCGTCCCGCCACGCGGCGTGGACGCCCTGACCCGCGACGACGAAGATCAGCCCTGGTGGCTGTCCGCGCCATGGCTACGCTCCAGCGCGGACGGCACAGGAGACGACCTGCTCAACCGCCTCATCACCCACCAACGGCACGGCGAAGGCCCCCTGACCAACCACGAGCGCGCCGCGGACTTCTGGGCCTACCTGCTGGCCGGCCGACCCGACGGGCTGACCACGGCCGCGCTGGGTGAGCCGCTGTGGCGTATCGGCGCCTCGACCCCCACCGGCGTCGCCCTCATCACCCCGAGCCAGGCGGATCACCACATCGCCGCGGGCGACGACAGCGCCACCGACTTGCTGAACACCTGGGCACGTCAGTGGCGTGAAGGAGGCGAACCAGGACTTGACCAGATGCGCCCCGTCCTGCACCCGGCCCACGACGGCTGGATCGTCCGCGTCGCTCCCCAGGGCGAAGAGAACGACTGAGGCATACACCAGGCTGCGTTTTTGACACGGCGGCTCCTCACCCAATGGCACGAAGCCGCTGCTGTTCCCCCGGCTATGCGCCTGATGACGGGCCTGGACCACTCGACCGTCGCCGCGCACCTGCGATACCCGGGCGCCGAACCTGACCCACTGATCGACCTGGTTCGACCCCCAGGGCAAACCGGCCCGGGCTGCAGCGTTCGACCCGGCTGCAACATTCAGCCCGACCGCACCGGAGCGTTCGGCCCGGCTGCAGTGTTCAACCGGGCCGCACCGTAGCGTTCGGCCACGTTCTACCTCAGAGGTCAGCCGCGCTCCCCGTCCTCGTCCAGCGCGGCGATGAGCCGGGCCGGGGTGCGGGACCGGAACAGTGCGCGGATCGTGACGCCGGGCCCTAGGACGGCGCCCGCTCGGGCGACCAGGCGCATGGCGAGCATCGAGTCGCCGCCGAGGGCGAAGAAGTCGTCGGCGGGGGCGACGCGCGGGACGTCCAGGACCTCGGCGAACAGCTCGCACACGACCTCCTCGCGCGAGGTGCGCGGCGCGCCCGTGGGCGCGGGGCCGGGGACGGGGAGCGCGGCGCGGTCCACCCGGCCGTTCGCGGCCACGGGCAGCGTGTCCACCACCACGAAGTGGGTCGGGATCATGTACGCGGGCAGGAGCGCGCCGACGTGCGCGCGCACCGCCTCGACGTCCACGCCCGACCCGCCGTTGAGCACCCGCACCCCGCGCACGGTGTACGGCGCGGTGACGCGGTGGGGCGCGCCCGCGCCGTTACCCCGGCCGTTGGACCCGTGCGGGCCATGGCCGTTGGATTCGTACCGCTCACGGCCGTTGGACCCGTACCTGTCGCGGTCGCCGGATTCGTAACGGTCACGGCCGTCGGGCTGGTACCCGTCGCGGTTCCCGGATTCGTACCGGTCACGGCCGTCGGGCCCGTGCCTGTCGCGGTTCCCGGATTCGTACCGGTCACGCCCCTTGGGCCCGTGCCTGTCGCGGTCGCCGGATTCGTACCGGTCACGGCCGTCGGACCCGGAGCCGTGCCCCTCGCGGTCGCCGGACTCGTAGCGGTCGTGGTCGTCGGGGGCCTGCCCAGTGCGGTCGTTGGCGCGGTGGGCGCCGGGGGGGCGGCCGTTCAGGCGGGTCGCGGGGGGCGGTTCCTGCGTGGCGCTCGTGCCGAGGGCGCCGAGTTCGGGGGGCTGCACGTACGCGATCAGGCGCTTCTCGCCTGGTCTGTCCTCTCGGACGACGACCGCGGCCCGGCCCACCGACGGGGCCGCCTCCACCGCCGCCTGCACCTCGCGCGGTTCGACGCGCAATCCGTCGATCTTCACCTGGGCGTCGATGCGGCCGGCGAGCTCCAGCTCCCCCTGGGCGTTCCACCGGGCCCGCTCGCCCGTCCTGACCATGCGCTCCCCCGGCGCGCCGTAGGGGTCGGCGAGGAAGCGTTCGGCGCCGGACGCCGGGCGGGCGGAGTACCCGCGCGCCACCCCCGGCCCCGCGATGTACAGCTCGCCGACCACGCCCGGCGGGACGAGCCTGAGGGAGGCGTCCAGCACGTAGGCCCGCGCGGCCGCCAGGGGACGGCCGATCGGCACCAGGCCGGGCACCGGGCCGTCGTCCGGCAGGGGGTGGCGCGTGGCGAAGGACGTCGTCTCGGGCGACCCGTAGGCGTTGACCACGCGCAGGCCCGGATACCGGTCGCGTAGGCGGCGCACGAGGGGCGCGGGCAGGGCGTCGCCGCACACCCACACCTCGCGCAGGACGCCGAGCGCCGCGGGGGCGTCGGTGGCCAGCCGCGTGAATAGGGACGTCGTCATGAACGCCGCCCCGGCCCCGCGCCCGGTGAGCGTGCGGGCCGCCGCGACGGACTCCGGCTCCCCGGACGGCGCGATCACGCACCGGCCGCCGTTCAGCAGCGGGATCCATATCTCGTACGCCGAGGCGTCGAACGCCTGCGCCGCGTGCACGAGCACCCGTTCGTACGCCGGGTCCGCGAAGGCGGGGTCCCGGGCCAGGGCCGTCACGCCGGCGTGGGTGACCGCCACGCCCTTCGGCCCCGCGTCCGTCCCGGGGGTGTAGGTGACGTAGGCGAGGCCGCCGGGCGGGATCGCGGGAGGCGGCGCCTGGTCGCGCACGCGGGGCGGCGCGGGCTCGGCGCCGACGACGATCACCCACGCCGGGTGGTCGAACCGCACCGTGCGCGACGCCTCGTCCAGCAGCAGCACCTTGGCCCCGGTCTCGGCGACGATCGCGCTCAGCCGGGACGGCGGGTCGCGGCGGTCCAGCGGCACGTAGGCGCCGCCGGCCTTCAGCACGGCCAGCAGGGACACGACCAGTTCGGGCGAGCGTTCCATCAGGACCGCGACGGTGACCTCCGGCCCCACCTCCAGCTCGGCGAGCCGGCGCGCCAGCCTGGCCGCCCGCGCGTCGAGCTCGGCGTAGGTCATGGTCTCGTCCCCGTACTCCAGGGCCACGGCGCCGGGGGCGCGCCGCGCCTGCTCGGCGAAAACCTCCGGCACGGTCGCCGCCCACGGGTCCGGGTGGTCTCCGGTGTCCCGCCGGCCGGCGTTGCCGTCGGCCAGCACGCGGCGGCGTTCGGCGGGCGTGAGCAGCTCCACCTCGCCGATCCGCAGCCCCGGGCGCGCGGTGACCTGCTCCAGCACCAGCAGCAGGCACGCGACCAGCCGGGCCACGGTCTCGCGGTCGAACAGGTCGGTGGCGTACTCGGCGACCCCGGCCAGGCCGCGCGGCTCGCCGCCGCCGGTCTCCCACAGGTGGAGGCCGAGCTCGAACGGCGCGACGAGCCGGGGCACGTCCTGGAAGGCCGCGCCGGGGAAGGGCGGGTCGCCGCCGTGCGGGGTGAAGGTCAGCGCCACCTGGAACAGCGGGTTCCAGGCGAGGGACCTCTCGGGGGCCAGCTCGCGGACCACCCGGTCGAAGGGGACGTCCTGGTGGGCGTGGGCGGCGAGCCCCGCCGCGCGCACCCGGTCCAGCAGCGCGCGGAAGGCCGGGTCGCCCGAGGTGTCGGCGCGCACGACGATCGGGTTGAGGAAGGAGCCGACCAGGTCGTCCAGGTGGCCGTCCGAGCGTCCGGGGACCGGCGTGCCGATCGGGATGTCCTCACCCGCGCCGCACCGGGTCAGCACGGTGGCGAGCGCCGCCTGCAGGACCATGGACACGGTGGCCGCCGACCCTCGGGACAGCGCGACCATCCGGCGGTGCAGCTCCTCCCCCACGGTGAACGTGACGGCGGCGCCCCGGTGGGAGGGGACGGCGGGGCGGGGCCGGTCGGCCGGGAGGACGGGGCGCGCCGGGAGGCCGTCCAGGGCGCGCCGCCAGAACGCCAGCCGCGCCGCCACCTCGGGGGTGTCCTCGTCGTCGAGCGTCTCGTGCTGCCACAGGCTGTAGTCGGCGTAGGTGGCGGGCAGGGGCGCGAACTCCGGGGCCGCGCCGTTCCCGCGCGCCCGGTAGGCCAGCGCGAGGTCGCGCAGCAGCGGGCGCACCGACCAGTCGTCGGCGGCGAAGCGGTGCAGCAGCACCAGCAGCACGTGCTCGGGCTCCGGGGCGTCCTCGACGGTGAACAGCCACGCCCGCAGCGGCGGGCCGGCGGCGATGTCGATGAGCTCCCGGGACGCCTCGGCGAGCGTCCCCTCCAGTTCGCCGGCCCGTACGGCGATCCGGCGGAGGCGGGGCCGCGCCGTGTCGAGCACCTTCTGGTACGGGAGGCCGTCGAGCTGGGGGTACACCGTGCGCAGCGGCTCGTGCCTGGCCACCACGTCGCCGAGCGCCGCCTCCAGCGCCGCCGCGTCGACCTCGCCGCGTAGGCACAGCGCCACGGGCATGGTGTGCCGCGGGCTCGGCCCCTCCGCCTGGGCCAGGAAGCACAGCCGCCGCTGGCCGGACGACAACGGCACGCGCGCCGGGCGGGGCAGGACGACCGGCACGGGCCCGCGGACGCCGGGCCCCTCGGCGGCCAGCGCCCGGGCCACGCCCGCCACGCTGGGGCCGCGGAACAGGACGCGGGCGCGGGCACGCGCGCCGAACACGGCCCGGACCCGGCCGATCAGCCGGACCGCCAGCCGCGAGTCGCCGCCCAGCGCGAAGAAGTCGTCGTCGACTCCCACCCGCGGCACGTCCAGGACCTCGGCGAAAAGACCGCAGAGGATCTCCTGCTCGGGGGTGCGGGGCACGTGGCCGGGGAAGAGCGACGAGAACACGGGATTCCCTTCGTTCGGACGGGTGGGGGGGCGGTGGCGGCGCCTTCCTGTGACGCGAGGACGGCGCCGCCGTCGTGCGGGTGTCCGGGCACGGGCGGACGGCGGGCGGGGTCCCGGGGCGGAGGTCGCGCAGGACGCGACGGGCGCAGGCGACACTCCCGCCCGTGCCCGCGACGCGGCGTGGGTCGCGGTGCCACGCCCGTCCCCGGCCCGTGAGACACGTCCCGCTCATGTGCGAGTACGTGGCCCGGACGCGTCGCTGCGCCCGGCGGGGCCTTGAGGACCGTCCCGGCCGAGGGACCGGCGGCCGGGACGGTCGGCGTGAGAGGTCAGACTTCCGTCACGGTGGTCGGATCGGCCGGTCGTGTAACGATCCAACACCTGGCGGCATTTTCGGCGCGTCGCACGCCGGAACGTACGGTCTTCACGGCCCCACCGTCTCGCACGGCGCGCCGGGAAGGCGAGAAATCTCGTGGTTCACCGGCACGGGACAGGCGCCGGCCGGAGCGTTCTCGAAGGGGGTGCGCCACCATCTGTGCGTCCAATTGATGTCGCCACCCCCGAGATGGCACACGGTCACGATCTCGGCCACGAAACCTCTGTTCCCCGGTTACCGATTCGATTCGGTCTGCTGGCAACCATAGGGCCGTCAAAGCACTCGACGCAAGGGCCCCCGCCATATCGGAACCGTCTTCGTCGAGTTTCCGCCATCACATTCTCACTATCCAACTGCGATTATGCGAATGAGCAGCTCAGTCCGCACGCCCGCCGCGGACGCCGGGCTTTAGCGCCGCCATTGGACCGCTCCCGTTATGGACGCCCGCAAACGGTTTGCCTAGAGTGACACGGGTCCGTAACCCGGCGTGGCCGAACACGTTTCCCCGGGTCCGCGCGCCGGTCCCGGGACGCGGCGACCAGTCCTGTTGTCGCATTCGCGATAGTACGTTACGGCGTCGCGCGGACGCGCGGAGAGCACCGGCGGCCATGGTGCCGCTAAAACGTCGCCTCGACCTTTCCGAGTGATATTCGGTAATGCTTCCGGCCGGATCGGCCGCTGTCTCGCATTCCGGGACGCTCGATATCGGATGGCGCGATTCACGGGCTCGTGAATGCTTTCACGCGCCGGGCGGCGCCGCGGCCCTGTGGTCACGGGGGCTCACGCCGCGCACGCGTTTGAAGGCCGTGCTGAGGGCGAACGCGCTGCCGTACCCGACCTGCCGGGCCACGGCCTCGACGGTCGCGTCCGTCTCGCGCAGCAGGTCGGCGGCGAGGTCGAGCCGCCAGCCCGTCAGGTACGCCATGGGCGGCTCGCCGACGAGCTCGGTGAACCGCCGGGCGAGGGCCGCCCGCGAGACCCCGGAGCGGGCCGCGAGCTCGGCGACGGTCCACGGATGCCCGGGGGCGTTGTGGATGAAGCGCAACGCCGTGCCGACCACCGGGTCGCCGTACGCCCGGTACCAGGCGGGCGCGCCGCCGTCCGCGCGGGCGAACCAGGCGCGCAGCAGGGCGATGAGCAGCAGGTCGAGCAGGCGGTCCAGCACGGCCTCCTGGCCCGGCTCGTCCTTGACGATCTCGCCGGCCAGCAGCGGGACGAGAGGGCTGTCCCAGGCGTCGCCCGCCAGGATCACCAGCATGGGCAGCGCCGCCAGCAGGCGCCCGCTGATCTCGCCGCGCATCTGGTAGGTGCAGGTGAGCATCATGACCGGCCCGTCGGGGTCGTCGCCCCAGGTGCGGACGCCGAGGTCGAGAACGCCGTCCAGCGGCTGTCCGTCCGGGGTCGCGCAGCGCTGGCCCGGATGGATGACGATCTTCGGCGGGGTGCCCGGGGCATCCGCCATCGTGTACGGCTCCGGGCCGCGGACCACGGCGGTGTCCCCCGGCCGCAGCAGGACCGGATCGTCCCGCTCCGGCACCAGCCACGCCTCGCCGCGCACCATGGCCACCAGGGTCAGCGGCGCGCCGTCCTGGACGCGGAGCGACCACGGCGGGGTGAAGATCGAGCGCAGGAAGAAGGCTCCCCTGGCCCTCGGCCCGTCCAGCAGCCTCGCGAGCGCGTCCATGGCCTCACCGTAGACGCTCGGACATGCGGGCGCGCTTCTCGGCCATGGACCGTCTCCCCGCCCACCCGCTTCACTGGCAACGCACGGCGACGCGACGGGCGCGCCGGCGGTGAGGAGGCGGACGGTGGAAGCGTTCCGGCAGGCGGCGCTGATCGCGGCGACGGTCACCACGGGGCTGGTGGCGGGGCTCTTCTACGCCTACGCCTGCTCGGTCATGCCCGCGCTGAGACGGACCGACGACCGGACGTTCATCCTGGTGATGCAGCGGATCAACGTCGCCATCCTGAACGGCTGGTTCGCGGCGGGATTCGCCGGGGCGCCGCTGCTGACCGCGGCGGCCCTGGCACTGCACCTGGACGGCGAGCACCGTGGCGCGCTGCCGTGGATCGTGGCGGCGCTCCTCGCGTACGGCGTGATGCTGGCCGTCACGTTCGGTGTCAACATCCCGCTCAACAACGAGCTGGACGCCGCCGGGGAACCGGACGGGATCGCCGATCCCGCCGCGGTCCGTGCCCGGTTCGAGGCCCGGTGGGTGCGCTGGAACGTCGTGCGCGCGCTGGCCTCCACCGCCGCGCTCGGCCTCCTGGCCTGGGCGCTGCTCATGCACGGGACGGCCGGGGCCTCGTAAGGGACCTCCGGCCGCCTCGGCGCGGGCGTCGTGCCCTTGGACGGCCGGTCGCGGAGCGGGGGCCTGCGACCGGCCGGCTCAGACGTTGAAGTACTTGGCTTCGGGGTGGTGAACGATCATCGCCGAGGTCGCCTGCTCGGGGTGCAGCTGGAACTCCTCCGACAGTGACACCCCGATCCGCTGCGGGTCCAGCAGCTCGAACAGCTGCCGCTGGTCCTCAAGGTTCGGGCAGGCCGGGTAGCCGAAGGAGTACCGGCAACCGGCGAAGTTGACCTTCAGCATGTCCTCCAGCGCCTCGCCCCCGCCGATGCCCAGCTCCGCCCGCACCCGGGCGTGCCAGTACTCGGCCAGCGCCTCGGTCAGCTGCACCGACAACCCGTGCAACTCCAGATAGTCCCGGTAGGCGTCCTTGGCGAACAACTCCGCGGTCGCCTGAGAGATCCGCTCGCCCATGGTGACCACCTGGAACCCCACCACGTCCACCTGTCCCGACCCGGCCGGGCGGAAGAAGTCCGACAGGCACAGATGCCGGTCCCGGCGCTGGCGCGGGAAGGAGAACCGGGTCCGCTCCCGCCCCGCCTCATCCAGAATGATCAGGTCATCGCCGGCCGACACGCACGGGAAGTAGCCGTAGACCACCGCGGCCTGCAACAGGTTCTCGGTCTGCAGCCGCTCCAGCCACATCCGCAACCGCGGCCGGCCCTCGGTCTCCACCAGCTCCTCATAGGAGGACCCCGAACCGCCCTGGCCGCTGCCGCCGCGGGCGGGTTTGAGGCCCCACTGCCCCATGAAGGTGGCCCGCTCGTCCAAGAACGCGGCGTAGTCGGCCAGCGGGATGCCCTTGACCACCCGGTCCCCCAAGAACGGCGCGGCAGGCACCGGATTGTCGGCCGCGACATCAGAGCGGGCGGGCAGCTCCTGCTCGGGGGTGCGGACCAGGGTGGCGCCGGTCTTGACGCGGCGTTCACGCAGCGGCGGCAGCGCGGCGCCGGGGGTGCCGCGTTTGACGGCCATGAAGGCGTCCATCAGCCGCAGCCCCTCAAAGGCGTCCCGGGCGTAACGGACCTGGCCTTGGAAGGTGTCGGCCAGGTCCTGTTCCACGAACGCCCGGGTCAGCGCGGCGCCGCCCAGCAGGACCGGGAAGCGGGTGGAGATGCCGCGGGAGTTCATCTCCTGCAGGTTCTCCTTCATGATGACGGTGGATTTGACCAGCAGCCCGGACATGCCGATCACATCGGCGTCCTTTTCCACCGCGGCCTCCAAGATGGCCGACACCGGCTGTTTGATGCCCAGGTTGATGACCTCATAGCCGTTGTTGGACAAGATGATGTCCACCAGGTTCTTGCCGATGTCGTGCACGTCGCCCTTGACGGTGGCCAAGACGATCCGGCCCTTGGACTGGCCCTCCACCCGGTCCATGTGCGGCTCCAGATACGCCACCGCGGCCTTCATCACCTCGGCCGACTGCAACACGAACGGCAACTGCATCTGGCCCGAGCCGAACAGCTCCCCGACCGTCTTCATGCCCTCCAGCAACACCTCGTTGATGATCTCCAACGCCGGACGCTCCGCCAGAGCCGTGTCCAGGTCGGCTTCCAGGCCCTTGCGCTCGCCCTCGACGATGCGGGCCTGCAAACGTTCGAACAACGGCATCGCGGCGAGTTCGGCCGCCCGGTCGGCGCGCATCGCCGCGGCGTCGACTCCCTCGAACAACTGCATGAACACCGCCAGCGGGTCGTAATCCTCACGCCGCCGGTCATAGACCATGTCGAGTGCGACCTGGCGCTGCTCGTCGGGAATGCGCGCCATCGGCACGATCTTGGAGGCGTGCACGATCGCCGAATCCAGCCCCGCGTTCACGCACTCGTTCAAGAACACCGAGTTCAAGACGATCCGCGCCGCCGGATTCAATCCGAACGAGATGTTCGACAGCCCCAACGTCGTTTGCACCTGCGGATAGCGGCGCTTGATCTCCCGGATCGCGTCTATGGTTTCGATGCCGTCGCGGCGGGTCTCCTCCTGGCCGGTGGCGATCGGGAAGGTCAGGCAGTCGATGATGATGTCCTCGACCCGCATTCCCCAATTGCCCGTCAGGTCCTCGATCAGGCGGGAGGCCACCCGCACCTTCCAGTCGGCGGTGCGCGCCTGACCCTCCTCATCGATGGTCAGCGCGACCACGGCCGCGCCGTGCTCCTTGACCAGGCCCATGATCTTGGTGAACCGGGAATCGGGGCCGTCGCCGTCCTCGTAGTTCACCGAGTTGATGATCGCCCGCCCGCCCAGCATCTCCAGCCCGGCCCGCAACACCGCCGGCTCGGTGGAGTCCAGAACGATCGGCAACGTCGAGGCCGTGGCGAACCGGAACGCCAGCTCCCGCATATCGGCCACACCATCCCGGCCGACATAATCCACACACAGATCCAGCATGTGCGCGCCGTCACGCACCTGGCCGCGCGCTATGTCGACGCATTCCTCCCAGTTCTCGGCGAGCATCGCCTCGCGGAACGCCTTGGAGCCGTTGGCGTTGGTGCGCTCCCCGATCGCCAGATACGAGGTGTCCTGCCGGAACGGCACATGCTGGTACAACGACGCCGCGCCCGGTTCGATGCGGGGCTGACGTTCCACCGGCTGCCGGCCCGCGACCGCTTCGACGACGCGTGCCAGGTGTTCGGGCGTGGTGCCGCAGCAGCCGCCGACCAGGCCCAGACCGTACTCGGCGGTGAACTGCACATGCGCCGCCGCCAGCTCCTCCGGCGACAGCGGATACCGCGCCCCATCGGCGGTCAGCTCGGGCAACCCCGCATTGGGCATGCAGGAGAGCGGCAGCCGGGCGTGCCGGGCCAGATACCGCAGATGCTCGCTCATCTCGGCCGGACCGGTCGCGCAGTTCAACCCCAGCACATCCACACCCAGCGGCTCGATCGCCGAAAGCGCCGCCCCGATCTCCGACCCCAGCAGCATCGCCCCGTTGGTCTCGATCGTCACCTGCGCGATCACCGGCACATCACGCCCCGCCGCCTCGATCGCCCGCCGCGCCCCCACCACCGCCGCCTTGACCTGCAACAAATCCTGACACGTCTCCACGATCAACGCATCAGCCCCACCCGCGATCAACCCCGCCGCGTTCGCCTCATAAGCATCCCGCAACGCCTCGAACGCCACATGCCCCAGCGTCGGCAACTTGGTCCCCGGCCCCATCGACCCGAGCACGAACCGCGGCCGCTCCACCGAAGCGAACCCATCCGCCGCCTCCCGCGCCAGCGCCGCACCGGCCCGCGACAGCTCGAACACCCGATCGGCGATGCCGTACTCCCCCAGCGCCGCCAGATTCGCCCCGAAGGTATTGGTCTCCACGCAATCCACACCCACCGCGAAGTAGGCCTCATGCACCCCGCGCACGATGTCCGGACGCGTGACGTTCAACACCTCGTTACACCCCTCATGACCATCGAAGTCATCCAGCGAGGGGTCATAGGCCTGCAACATGGTGCCCATCGCACCATCGGCCACCAGGACGCGCTGGGTCATGTGCTCGCGGAAGGTGCTCACGGTCTACTCCCTGGACGGGCGGCGGAGAGGGGCGGACGGGGCGGAAGTCTAGACGGCCCGGCGGAGCGCGTCGGCGCGGTCGGTGGACTCCCAGGGGAAGTCGTCGCGGCCGAAGTGGCCGTAGGCGGCGGTCTGGGAGTAGATCGGCCGCAGCAGGTCCAGATCACGGATGATCGCCGCCGGACGCAGGTCGAACACCCGCGAGATCGCCTCCTGGATCCGCGACACCTCCACCTTCTCGGTGCCGAACGTCTCCACGAACACCCCCACCGGCTGCGCCTTGCCGATCGCGTAGGCCACCTGGACCTCCACCCGATCCGCCAGACCCGCCGCCACCACGTTCTTGGCCACCCACCGCATCGCGTACGCCGCCGAACGGTCCACCTTCGACGGATCCTTACCCGAGAACGCCCCACCCCCATGACGGGCCATCCCGCCATAGGTGTCCACAATGATCTTCCGGCCCGTCAGACCCGCGTCCCCCATCGGACCACCGATCTCGAACCGCCCCGTCGGGTTCACCAGCAACCGGTACCCCGCCACGTCGATGTCCAGCTCGGCCAGCACCGGCTCGACCACGTGCTCCCTGATGTCCGGGGTGAGGAGGTCGGCGAGGTCCACGCCGGGGGCGTGCTGGGTGGAGACGACGACGGTGTCCAGCCGCACCGGGCGGTCGCCGTCGTACTCGATCGTCACCTGCGTCTTGCCGTCCGGGCGCAGATACGGCACCGTGCCGTTCTTGCGCACCTCCGACAACCGGCGCGCCATCCGATGCGCCAGCGTGATCGGCAACGGCATCAGCTCCGGGGTCTCCCGGCACGCGTAACCGAACATCAGACCCTGGTCGCCGGCCCCCTGACGGTCCAGGTCGTCGGAACCCTCACCCTCACGGACCTCATAGGCGTCGTCCACGCCCTGGGCGATGTCGGGCGACTGCGCCCCGATGGACACCGACACACCACACGAGGCGCCGTCGAAGCCCTTGTGCGAGGCGTCGTACCCGATCTCCAGGATCTTCTCCCGGATGACACCGGGGATGTCGACGTAGGTCTCGGTGGTGACCTCACCGGCGACGTGGACCTGGCCGGTGGTGATCAGCGTCTCGACCGCGACCCGGCTCTTGGCGTCGCCCTTGAGCATGGCGTCGAGCACGGCGTCGCTGATCTGGTCGGCGATCTTGTCCGGGTGGCCTTCTGTGACCGACTCGGAAGTGAAAAGACGGCGGGACACATTCACTCCTCGGGTTGCTGACGGAAAAGCGTGCGCATACTCAAGAGGGTTTCCGATTTTTCTTGGAGAATGCGCCGTGCGAGGCCGCCACGACCGGGCGGAAGGGGTGTTTCCAGGCCGGCCCGCGTCCATGTCGACTTCTGGTTGTGCGTGACGGCGGCCTCGCATCGGCGATGAGTTCGCGCGGGCGGGTTCGCGACGTTAAAAGCAAGGCCACCGCGCGAGTGGCGTTCACGCGATGGCCCTTGCGGGCGTGGTGACCCGCCGCGCGGAATAACACCGGCCAGGCACATCACCTCATCATCCGGATAAAATCCACGCAAGCTCGATCGATTCGATGCTAGGCAGGTGCGCGACGGCGCAGAAACCCCAGCGTGACCCCTAGCGCCTACGGCGGCCGAATGCGCGGGGACGTGATGCGCGCAAGGGCCGTGGTGCTTTGCGGCCAGCGCAAATTCCGTGCGGCCGTGCGCCGCGCGGTCGGGCGGGGCGCCGCGATCGCCGCCGGGCCCCGGATTTCCGCGCGGGACTTGACAGACCGGGCGACGCCGTACCCTTAGGCCCCGGGATGGCATCTGGTAAGACCACGGAGCGCTTCCGGGCCGACGCGAGACGCGATCGTGTGGACTCCGGCGACTTCACCACCTGCGGGTCTTACGCTATGCACCCGCGATTACCCACAACGCTACGTAAAGTAGCGCTTTCCCAGGTTTAACAGAGCATCACAGACGGGATATCTAGGACGTAAATCCCCACTCAGTTGCTGCAACCACAAACTTGTAGTATATGGGATAAGCGGAAGAAGTACGAAGGAGAAGAGTAGCGCTGGATCCTGCGCGCCTCAACAGGCGGGTCCCCGCCGTGGGCCTGTGCCCTGTCCCCGCCTGAGGTGGCGTACCTGATACTTGCTCCAGCAAAATCTTGAGAGCGTGAAGACTTCGGGATGGTCCTAGGGTTTTCTGGCGAGGAGTAGGCAGGTGGAGTTCCGCATACTGGGACCACTTGAAGTGCTGGCGGGCACGGAACGGCTGGACATCGGAGGGACGCGACAGAGGATCACGCTGGCCAACCTCCTGCTGGACGCCAACCGGGTGGTGACCGTGGACCGCCTGGCCGAGGCCATCTACGGCGACGACCTGCCGCCGACGTCACGGGCCCAGGTACAGATCTGCATCTCGTCCCTGCGCAGGCTGTTCGCCGCGCACGGCGACCCCGACGTCATCTCCACCCAGTCGCGGGGCTACATCCTCCGCGTCGCGGACGACGCCCTGGACGCCCGGCGCTTCGAGGCGCTGACCTCGCTGGCCCGCCGCGCCCGCGAGGCCGGGCACCTGGACGAGGCCGTCTCCCGCTACCGCGAGGCCCTGGCGCTGTGGCGCGGGGAGGCGATGGAGGGCATCGACGGCAGGCCCGTGCAGGCCGCGGCGAGCAGGCTGAACGAGGAGCGCATCCTCTCCAACGAGGACTGCGTACAGCTCGAACTCGACCTCGGACGCCACCAGCAGCTCGTCGGCGAGCTCGACCGGCTCGTGGAGCGGTACCCGCTGCGCGAGCGCCTGCGCGGCCAGCTCATGCTCGCCCTGTACCGCTCCGGGCGCAGGGCCGAGGCGCTGCGGGTGTACCGCCTCGCCCGCGAGACGATGATCGAAGAGCTCGGCATCGAGCCCAACGACCAGCTCCAGCGGCTGGAACAGGCCATCCTCACCGCGGACGACAGTCTGGACGCGCCGCCCGAGGCCGCCGTCCCCACCGAGCCGCCCCCGGGGCCGGCCTTCCCCGTGCCGGGGCTGCTGCCGAACGCCATCGCCGACTTCACCGGGCGGGCCAAACAGGTCGACGCGATCGAGCGCGAGCTGGCCCTGGCCTTCGAGGACGCCGGCCGGTTCGCCGTCCCCGTCATCGTCATCACGGGCAAGGCGGGGATCGGCAAGACGACGGTCGCCGTGCACGCGGCGCACACCGTCGCGCAGCAGTTCCCGTTCGGCCAGCTCTTCGCCGACCTGCACGGCGGCGGCGCCTCCCGGCAGGTCAGCCCGATGCAGATCCTGGAACGCTTCCTGCGCGCGCTCGGCGTGCCCGGCAACTCCATCCCCGACGGCCTGGAGGAGCGCGCGGAGATGTACCGGGCGCTGCTCGCCGACCGCAGGACCCTGGTGGTCCTGGACGACGCGGCGGGCGAGAGCCACGTGCTGCCCCTGCTGCCGGGCACACGCAGCTCCGCCGTCATCATCACCAGCCGCAGCCGCCTCGCCGGGCTGGCGGGAGCGATCCACATCGACATGGACATCTTCGACGCCGACCAGTCCATCGAGCTGCTCGGGCGCATCGCCGGGGTGGCGCGCGTGCGCTCGGAGCCCGACGCCGCCAGGGCGCTGGCCGAGCTGTGCGGGCAGCTCCCCCTGGCGCTGCGCATCGCCGGGGCCCGGCTGTCGGCACGCCCGCACTGGCGGGTCGAGCAGCTCGTGAGCCGGCTGGAGGACGAGACGCGCCGGCTGGACGAGCTGAACCACGGGGAGATGGGCATCCGGGCGAGCATCTCGCTGACCTACGAGAGCGTCGGGGAGGAGGCCAGGCGGCTGTTCCGGCGGCTGGCGATCCCCGACACCGGGATGTTCTCGGTCTGGATCGGCGCGGCGCTGCTCGACCGCTCGTTCGAGCACACCTCTGACCTGTTCGACGAGCTCGCCGACGCCCAGCTCATCGAGGCGGCGGGCGGCGGCGCCCACGCCCTGTACCGCTTCCACGACCTGATCCGGGTGTTCGCCCGCGAGCGCCTGGCCGCCGAGGAGACCCCGGCCGAGCGCAAGGCGGCCCTGGAGCGCGTGCTGCGGGCGCTGCTGTTCCTCGCCGAGGCCGCGCACCGGCGCGAGTACGGCGGTGACTACGTCCAGATCCACAGCGACGCCCCGCGCCGCCCGCTGCCGGCGCGGCTGGTCGCCGGGCTGGTCGGCGAGCCGCTGCCCTGGTACGAGCGCGAGCGCCCGCTGCTGGTCTCGGGCATCCGCCAGGCCGCGCAGGCCGGGTTCACCGACCTGTGCTGGGACCTGGCGATCAGCGCCGTGACCCTGTTCGAGTCGCGCGCCTACCTGGACGACTGGCGCGAGACGCACGAGATCGCGCTGGCCGCCTGCCGGCACGCGGGCGACGTGCGGGGCCAGGCCGCGATGCTGTACTCGCGCGGGTCCCTGCACATCACCGAGAAGCGGTTCCCCGAGGCGCGGCGCGACTTCGAGCAGGCGATCCGCCTGTTCACCGACATCGGGGACGACCAGGGCACCGCGCTCGTGCTGCGCAACATCGCCTTCCTGGAGCGGATGAGCGGGCGGTACGAGGACGCCGCGGCCCACTACGAGCGCGCGCTCGCCATGTTCACCGCCGACGGCGACCAGGTGGGCGCGGCGTACGTGCTGCACAACCTCGCCCAGCTCCGCCTGGACACCGGTGACCCGGAGGGGGCGAGCAGCCTGCTGTCGGAGGCGCTGGCCCTCAGCAGGGAGGGCGGCAGCCGCCGGGTGGAGTCGCAGGTGCTGCACCGGATGGGCGACACCTACCTCGCCTGGGGTGAGCCCGCCCTGGCCGCGGAGATCTTCGACACCGCGCTGGCGATGGTGCGGGCCATCGGGGACCCGGTCGGCGAGGCGTACATACTCAACGGGCTCGGGATCGCGCGGCTGCGGCGCGGCGAGACCGGGCGGGCGGACGAGGCGCTGCGTCACGCGGTCGGGCTCGCGCTCTCCACCGGCGACCGGCTGGCCGAGGGGCGCGCGCTGCTCGGGCTGGGCGAGCTGGCCCTGGCCCGCGACGACGCCGGGCACGCGGTGACGCACCTGGAGCGGGCGCTCGGCGTCTTCCGGTGCATCCGCACGCCGACGTACGAGGCACGCGCGCTCACCATGCTCGACGGCGCCCGAGCCGCGCTCCAGCGGCAGGCACGGGAGGACGACGGGCCGCAGGAGACCTCCGGGGCGCTCGGCCGCGGCGACCACCTGGGCGAACCGGGCGAGCTCGTCGGCTGACCTGGACGGCCCCGGCTTTCCTGCGGTGTCGTGGTGGTGGCGCATGGGTGTCGCGGCGGTGGCGCGCAGGCGATTTGTCCGTGCATCCGCGACATGAAGCACGCTTTCCGGACAAGGCGGGCGGGGCGGGCGGGCGGCGCGATAGGATACCGGCACGCCGGGGGAACCCGTCCGGCGATTCGCGCGCCGCGTTATCACCCGGGCGGCGCGTGCCGCGTGCGACGCTTCTTTCCGTGCGCCGGCGACGCCGAATAGGGCCCGATTTCACGACAGGCCTTATGTTCCAGGAATACCTGATATACGATGCGCACGCATCTCGCAAAGAGCCCTTTCCCGCGACCGCCGAATGCCGGTCCGCCCCGGCGGCCCGACGGCCGGGGAAAGCGCGCAGGTCGCGGGCACGACGGAGGGGAAAGCGAAACGGCCGTGCCGCCGCATCGGCCCGTCTAAATGGCGCCGCGCGTCCCCTGCGAGAACCCTTACCCGAAGGCGCCGCCGCCCGGGCGGCACGTGATCCACCACCCCAAGAAACCCCCGTATTGATTTCCGCGGGAACTTCGGCGTCGATACGCTGGGAACGTGACCGTTACCCATGCGAGCATTCATAGGTCCCCCGGGGACGCCCTTTCGCCTTTACGCGTTTCCCCGGGCCCGCGCCGTCGCGGGAGGCCCTCGCCCCGGCGGGGCGGCATGGGCTCCGGTGACGTGTCCTGGCGGTTCCTCACAGGGTGCGCGGTACCATGATCAAATCTATTCTTCCTGACAGCGTGGTGGCCGTCGAGGTGTTCACCGACCCGCCGGATCCGATGCTCTTCCCCGAAGAGGAGATGTCGATCGCCCACGCCGACGACGTCCGGCGCAAGGAGTTCACCACCGTTCGGGTCTGCGCGCACGACGCGCTGCGCAAGCTCGGCATGCGGCCGAGCCCCGTGCTGCCCGGCCTGCGCGGCGAGCCCCTGTGGCCGCCGGGCGTCGTGGGCAGCATGACGCACTGCACCGGCTACCGGGCGGCCGTCGTCGGGGCCTCGGCCAAGGTGTCCACCATCGGGATCGACGCCGAACCCAACGAGCCGCTGGTGGGCGGCGTCCTGTCGGCCATCTCGCTGCCCGAGGAGCGCGACACGCTCGCCAAGCTCGCCGCCCGCCACCCCCGCATCCATTGGGACCGCCTGCTGTTCTGCGCCAAGGAGGCGGTGTACAAGGCGTGGTTCCCGCTGACGAAGCGATGGCTGGACTTCGAGGACATCATGATCAACATCGACCCGCTGCACGGGAACTTCTCCGCGTGGCTGCGGGTGACCGGTCCCCGGGTGCGCGGCCAGCGGCTGTCGGCGTTCAACGGCCGATGGTCGGCCGAGGGCGGCCTCATCATGACGGCGATCGTGGTCCCGAGCCCCGGCAGGTCCCTCGCCCCCCGGCACGGCGTCGAGCGCCCGGCGGCCCATCCGCGCCGCGCGCACGCCGTGGCCGCCCCGCGACGCTGACGCGGGGCGGCCACAGCCGGCCCCCACGCCCGGCCCGGGGTGGCCCGCCTGCCCCTCGCCGCCGGCGGCGGGCATGCGCGGCGTGATCGAATGGGTGTGCGAATAGGTGCCGTATGCTGGCCTTATGACCGCACCGTTCCAGGCCTCGCTGCTGGACTCGTGCGAGGCGGCCGGGCCCGGCCCGCTGGGGTCCACGGTGCGCCGCACCCCGCTCGACCACGGCGCGTGGATCGACCTGCGCCCCGGCTGGATCTCCGGCGCCGACGCCCTGTTCGAGCGGCTCGTCCGCGACGTGCCGTGGCACGCCGAGCGCCGCCACATGTACGACCGGGTGGTGGACGTCCCCCGGCTGCTCAAGTTCTACGACGAGGACGAGCCCCTGCCCGATCCGATGCTGGAGCAGGCCAGGGACGCGCTCAACGCCCACTACGCCGGCGAGCTGGGCGAGCCGTTCCGCACCGCCGGGCTGTGCCTGTACCGCGACGGGCGCGACAGCGTGGCCTGGCACGGCGACCGCATCGGCAGGGGGTCCACCGAGGACACGATGGTGGCGATCATCTCGGTGGGCGCGCCGCGCGCCCTGCTGCTACGCCCGAACGGCGGCGGCCCGGCGCTGCGCCACGAGCTCGGCCACGGCGACCTGATCGTGATGGGCGGCAGCTGCCAGCGCACCTGGGAGCACGCCGTCCCCAAGTCGGCCCGCGCCACCGGCCCCCGCGTCAGCGTCCAGTTCCGCCCGCGCGGCGTCCGCTGACCTGGCCCCGCCGCGGCACCGCCGATCAGCCGCCGTCGACGACGGCCGCGCCGATGTCCACCGCCATGGCCCGGCTTCCGGCCAGGAGGCCGCCGTCCACGGGCAGGTCGATCCCGTTGATCCACGACGCCCGGTCGCCCGCCAGGAACGCGACGGCCTCGGCCACGTCGTCCACGGTGCCGACCCGTCCCATCGGGTACCACGGGACCGCCCTGTCCAGGGCGTGCGGGTCGGCCGCGAGCCGCTCGTCCCAGACCGGGGTGGCGATCGTGCCGGGCGACACCGAGTTGACGCGCACCCCGTACGGGCCGTACTGGACGGCCAGCCCGCGGGTGAGGTTGATCAGCCCGGCCTTCGCCGCGCCGTAGGCGTCGTTGCCGAAGTAGCGGTGGCCGTTGACCGAGGCCACGTTGACCACGGCTCCCCGCCCGGCCTCGCGCATGCCCGGCAGGACCGCCTGGCACATGCGGATCGCCCCGCCGAGGACGACGTCCAGGTCCAGCGACCAGACCGGCTCGGGCGTCGACTCGAATTCGATGTTGCCGCAGACGGCGGCGTTGTTGACGAGCACGTCCAGCGGACCGTGGCGTGAGGTGAGCGCGCCGATCGCCGACCGGACGGACCTCTCCGAGCGCACGTCCAGGTGGACCGCCTCGGCGCCCTCGATGGCGTCCGCGACCGCGCGCGCCGCGTCCAGGTCGACGTCGGTGACGATCACCGCGGCGCCGCCGGCGTGGAGGACGCGGGCGATCGCCGCCCCGATGCCCCCGCCGGCGCCGGTGATCAGCGCGCGGCGCGGCGGAGCCGTGTCATGAGGACCGGATGACATGGATCTCCCTTTCTCGCCTGCGGCTCAGCCCTTGAGCGCGCCGGCCGTCAGGCCCTTGGTGATGTGCTTCTGGAGTAGGGCGAACCCCAGCAGGACGGGCGTGACCGTGATCATCATCCCGGCGAACAGCGTGGCCCAGTTGGTGCCGTAGTCCGCGGCCTGGCCCAGTTGGAACAGCCCGAGCGGCAGGGGCATCTTCTCCGGCGAGTGGATCAGCAGCAGCGCGTAGAAGAACTCGTTCCAGTTCTGCAGGAAGCTGATGATGGCGACCGACGCCAGCCCGGGCCCCATGAGGGGAAGGATCACCGACAGGAACGTGCGGGTCGGGCCCGCCCCGTCCATCGCCGCCGCCTCCTCCAGTTCGTAGGGCAGGGTCTTCATGAAGCCGACCAGGACGAAGACGTTGAACGGCAGGTTGTAGGTGGCGTAGACGAGGATCACCCCGATCCGGCTGTCGAGGAGACCGAGGTCCTGCATGATCAGGTAGAGCGGCGCGAAGGTGACCATCCACGGGATCATCAGCCCGAGCAGGAAGGCGCCGAGCACCACGCCGCTGAACCGGAAGGCGATCCTGGCCAGGGGGTAGGCGGCGAACACCGCCAGGACGACGCCGATCGCGGTCGAGGCGACGCTGATCATGACGCTGTTGCCGAAGAACAGCCCGATGTTGGCGCGGTCCCAGGCGTTGGAGTAGTTCTCCCAGCGCCACCCTTCGGCGATCTGCCAGGGAGGCGAGGAGATGAACTCGGCGTTGGTCTTCATCGACACGTTGAAGACCCAGGCGTAGGCGCTGATCGAGGACAGCGCCACCGCGCCGAGCAGCAGGTAGAAGAAGAGGTGGTGCGGGCGGAAACGCGCGCGGGGCCGGGGCGGGGCGCCTTTGCGCGGCGGGGCGGGGACGGGCGGGGAGGGGGCGTCGGCCGGGCCGGCGGGCGTGGGCTCGGCGGCCAGGTCAGTACTGGAGGTCATCGCGCTTCATCACCTTGTCGAGGATCTTGGCCGCCGCCAGCATGACCGCCACGAGCACGACGCCGATGGCCGCGGCATAGCCGAAGTCGGCCCGGTCGAAGGCGACGCGGTACATCAGGGTGCCGACGGTGTCGGTCGAGCCGAAGGGACCGCCCCCGGTCAGGATGTAGACGAAGGCGAAGGTCTGCAGGCTCTGGACCACCCACAAGATGGCGAGCATGCGCAGCAGGTCGCGCATCATCGGCAGCATGATGCTCCGGAACACCCGCCACTCCCCCGCCCCGTCGATGCGCGCGGCCTGCAGGACGTCGGTGGGCAGGCGTTCGAAGCCGGCGCACAGCAGGACGATCCAGATGCCGATGCCGTGCCACACCGACACGAACGTCACGGCGGCCAGCGCGGTGGCGGGGTCGCCGAGCCAGGTTTTGGCCAGCGCGCCCAGTCCCATGGACTTCAGCGCGGGATTGATCAGGCCGAGGGTGGGGTGGTACAGGAACTTCCACATCAGCGAGACGACGGCGACCGACAGGACGACCGGGGCGAACACCACGAACCTGAAGAAGCGTTCGCCGTGGATCCGCTGCGACAGGGCCCAGGCGATCGCCATGGCGGGCGGGAACAGCATGCCGCTGCCGATGAGGGTGATCAGGAACGTGTTCTTGAGCGAGCCGAAGAAGTCGGGGTCACCCGCCAGCAGGCGATACTGGTCGAGTCCGACGAACCGCATCGTTCCCGTGCGGGAGAACTCGTTCAACGACAGGTCCACGGTCTTGACCAACGGGTAGAGGAAGAAGATCCCCAGCAGCGCGAGCGCGGGCATCAGGAATGGGATGATGATGCGCCGCTGTGCCGCCTTGTGCATGTGACCTCCGGGGTTCTCACGCCGCCACGGGGCTCACGCGTGGGAGCGCAGCCCCGTGGCGGTTCGGTCGGGGGGGTTCAGCCGCCGTGGACGCGGCGCAGTCCCTTGTCCAGGTTGTCGAGGGCCTGCCGCGCGTCCTGCTTGCCGAACAGGAGCTTGGCGATCTCGGGGTAGACGACGTCCTTGGCCTTGGACTCCAGCAGGCCGTAGTAGCTCGCCTGGAGCCGGTCGGCCTTGGCGACGACCTCGGAGATGCCGGGCAGGCCGGGAGGGCTCGACACCCCCTTGACCGCGGAGACCTCGCCGATCTCCTTGGCCCTGCGGGTCTGGGTCTCCACGCTGGTGACCCGGCGGATCCACTCCAGCGAGAGCGGGATGTTCGCGCTCTTGGCGGACACCGACATCAGCTGGGCGGCGGCGAGCATGCTCGCCTGGTCGCCGGTCCCGCCGGTCACGGTCGGGAACTGCAGGACGCCCAGCTCGAAGTCCTTGGGGATCACGTCGGCCATCTCGCTCACGAGCCAGCTCCCCATGAGGATCATGCCGGCCTTGCCCTGGAAGAACTGGGCCTGGGCCGCGGTGAAGTCGGTGCCCTCGAACCCCGTGAGGAAGGCCTTCCTGTCACGGAGGTCCTGGAGCATCTCCAGCCCCTTGAGGAACCCGGGGTCGTCGGTGATCTTCCCCGTGCCCTCGGTGAGGACGTCGTGGACCTTGTCGTATCCGACGGTGCGCAGCCAGATGTTGTCGCTCCACATGCCCATGTAGGGCTCGAACAGCCCGGTGACCGCGATCGGGTCCACCCCGGCGGCCTTGAGCCGGTCGGCGGCCGCGGTCAGCTCGTCCCAGGTGGCGGGCGGGGTGACGCCGTGCTTCTTGAAGAGCCCGGCGTTGTAGAACAGCACCTGCAGGGACAGCTCGGAGGGCACGCCGTAGATCTTCTTGGTCTCCGGGTGCTGCATGAACTGCGTGACCGCGGGACTGAACTGGTCCAGCCAGGGCTTGCCGGAGGTCGGGTCCACCTGGTCGAGGTAGGGCTTGAGGTCCAGCAGGGCGCCGCTGTCGGCCCACTCCAGCAGCGCCGGGTTGGTGCCGTCGAACATCGTGTAGTCGACGTCGAGCCCGTCGCCGGCGCGCCACCTCTGCTCCAGGGTCGGCCGGGCCTTGGTGTTGGCGAAGGTCATCTTCAGGTCGGCGCCGGGGTGGTCCTTCTCGACGCCGGCGGCGACCTCCTCCAGGAACTTCAGAGAGGGGGTGCCGGTGGCGGGAAGGACGCCGACCTCGATCGGGCCGCCCTTGATGTCCTGCTGCCAGCTCTTGGCGTCGGGTGGCTTCGCGGCGGACTCGCCGCCGCCACCGCCACCGCACGCGGTCAGAGCCAGGGAGAGGACCGCGACCGAACCGGCCAGTAGCGTGCGGGTGATCTTCACTATGAAACCTCCGTTATTAGTGATATCGGGGTTAGTGTCCTTGTTTCTAGGCTTTCGTCCCCGTTGCTCAGTTCCGACGGGAGAGGTCGGGCAGGAGATCGGCGAATTCCCGGAGGAAGACCTCGATCCGGCGCAGCTCCTCGGCGTCGAGCACGTGGGCGGGCCTGCGGCAGTAGGGGCTGTCGATGAGACCCCGGCGGAACGAGATCTGCTTCTCGGCGGCGATGATGAGCTCGGTGTCGAGCATCCAGTAGGAGATGTAGGGCAGCAGCCGCCGGTGCAGGTCCTCGCCGCCCGCCTCGTCGCCCGAGGTGAGCCGGCGCCAGATCTCGACGTAGATCTCGGTGAACGAGCATCCGGGCTGGCTGCCGACCGCGCCGCGCCGCCACGCGTCGGGCAGTTGCACGCCGGCGTAGCCCTCCAGCGAGGTGACCGGCGGGTCGAGGGCGGCCAGCTCGCCGATGAGCCGTCCGGGCGGGCTGGACTCCACCTTGATCAGCCGGAGGTTCGGGTGGGTGCGCACCAGGTCGGCGATGGTGGCCGCGTCCAGGCTGGTCCCCGTCTCTGCCGGGGCGTACTGCAGCACCACCGGGGTCGGGGCGACCGCCTCCAGGACCGCCGACACGTGCTCGACCTGGGCGCGACGCGAGGGGTTGAGGAAGTGCGGCGCCAGCAGGTTGATCAGGTCCGCCCCGGCGGCCACGACCTCGCGCGCCCTGGCGACGGCCATGCGGGTGGTGTGGTCCTGCACCGCGACGATCGCCGCGAAGTCCTCCCGGGGGGCGGTCCGCCGCAGGAGGATCCCGGTCAGCTCGCGGCGCTCCTCCTCGGTCAGCTTGTAGAACTCCGAGGCGAAGCCGGGGAACATCACGCTCGTCACGCCCGTGCCGAGGACGTAGTCGACCACCCGGCCGAATCCCTCGAAGTCGACGTCTCCGGAGTCGGTGAACGGGACCTCGAGCACGGGCGAGATCCCCCGGACCAGATCCGAGGCGTCCCCGTAACCGCCGCGGAACGGAGCCGCCGCGGGAGAGGCACTCGTCTGGATGTTCATTCGCACTCCTACCTCGATCACAGTTGTTTCGAAATATCAGAAATATTTTTCTGATGATGGGTGTCAGATCCCGAAGTTCAGGGACGACAAGAGGCTCGCCGGGGGGGGAGAAAGAGCGGGGGTCAGCCCGGAGAAGGGCCCAGAAGGCGCATGATCGTACCGCCGAGCACGTCACGTCGCGCGTCGTCGTCGATCGGCCAGTCCAGGACCCGGCGCAGCTCCGAGCGCGGCACCGTGTAGGGCGCGTCGGTGGAGAAGACCAGCCGCGACGGGCCGATCTCCGCGTCCCTGCCCAGCTCGACCAGGACGGTGTCCCACGGCGCGTAACTGGTGTCGCCGTAGAGGTTCGGCGCGTAGCGCAGCGCCGGCGCCGCGTCGATCCAGAAGTCGGTGGCGCCGCTGCGGCCCATCACGAACGGCGTCCGCGGCCAGCGCCTGGCCAGGCTGGCCAGGGGCAGCGGCAGCGCGTTCGGAGGGGTGCCGGTACGGACGTAGACGGGCCACGCCGCCTCGGCCGCGAACTCCAGCAGCGGATCGAGCAGCCCGTCGAGAAGGTCGAAGCCCTGCAGCACGCTGTCCACGTTCAGGGCGCGGGCGCCGGCGTCCCTGGCCCGTTCGAGCTCCTCCACGGCGGCCCGCCCGCGCCACGGATTGGCGACCGCGTACGGGATCAGCCGCCCCCGCGAGGCGGCCGCCGCCGCGGCGACGTGCTCGTTGCCGGCCCGGTTGTCGTAGGCGATGCAGCGTTCGTCCGGCGCCACCAGCGCCACGTCGACGCCCAGCGCGTCCATCGTCGCGATCAGCTCGTCGGCCTGGAGGCCGACCTCGCGGCCCCGCCCCAGCCGCACATGCGCGTCGACGATCATCGGGCACCCCCCAGGGTCAGGCCCAGCGCGGAGAGCGCGTCGGCGTGGATGATCCGCTCGATGAGCTCGGACGGCACGCGCGGCAGCGCCGTGCCCTCCAGGATCCTGTTGACGCCGCGCAGGCCCGCCATCGCCTCGCCGGTGTTGGCGATCGGGAAGTCCGAGCCGAGCAGGAGCTTGTCCGTGCAGCCCCATTCGACCGCGGCGAGCAGCGACTCGTAGCAGACCCAGGGTCGCAGGTAGATGGAGGAGACGTCGGCGTAGACGTGGGGGTGCTTGCGGATCGTCGCCACGGTCTCCTTGCCCCAGGGGTGGCCCATGTGCGCCATGACGATGCGCAGTTCGGGGAAGCGCAGCGCCACCTCGTCGGTCACCAGCGGGTAGGTGTAGCGCAGCGGCGCCGTGCGGATCGGCGACGCCCCCTGGTGGAAGAGGATGGGGAGCGCGTTCCGCTCGCAGTAGGCGTAGAACGCCAGCGCGGGCTCGCCGAGCGGGTCGAAGTTCTGGTAGTTGGGGCCGAGCTTGACGCCGACGAGCCCCATCTCGCGACACCGCTCGGCCTCCTCCAGGCAGTCGGAGGACGTCGGATCCACGGACATGAACCCGATGCGGCGGGCGGGGTCGTTCGCCACGAACTCCGCGGTCGCGTCGTTGGTACGGTCGGGATCGTGCGGGATGCCGGTCGTGGCGGCCGGGTCGGCCACCGCGATGTTGAACACGATCGCGACGTCCGCCGCGGACATGGCGCCGTCGAAGTCGGCCCAGGTGTTGGTGGTGACGACCGGACGATCGGTGCGCCAGGAGGTGAAGACGCACGCCTCTCCGGCCGGCACCACGTCACGGTGGGTGGGGGTGTGGGCGTGGACATCGACGATCATCGGAATTCCCTCATCAGGTCTGCTCGGGGCCGGACGCCCAGTCCGGGTGAGTCGCCCAGTCGGACGCGACGGCCGTCGCTGTCCAGCGGCTCCTCAAGGATGTCCTCGGCGTAGTAGTGCGCGCCGATGATGTCGGAGGGGAACTCCCGGGACAGCGCCGGCAGCGCGCAGGCGACGTGGAGCTGCGCGGCGGCGCCGATCCCCAGCTCGCCGTTGGAGCCGAGGAGCGCGTCGATCCCGAAGGCCGAGGCGAGCCGCCCCATCGCCACGGCGCGTCCGGGGCCGCCGCTCTTGCCCACGTAGAGGCTGACGCAGTCGGCGGCCTCCGCCCGGACGAGCGCGGTCAGGTCGGCCTCGCCGAAGACGGACTCGTCGGCGACCACCGGCAGGCCGAGGTTCCGCAGCCCCCGCATGCCGTCCAGATCGGCCGGCGCGACCGGTTGCTCGACGAACGAGACGCCCTGCTCGGTCAGCGCGGGGATCGCCCGGGCCGCCTGGCTGCGCGTCCACCCTCCGTTGGCGTCGGCCCCGAGGAAGGTCTCCGGGCCGGCAAGGCCGCGGGCCCGGGACACCCGGGCGACGTCGCCCGCGACGCCGAGCCCGACCTTGACCTTGAACGCCCCGAACCCGGCCGCCGTCGCGGCCTGGAAGACCGAGTCCAGGGCCGGCCCGTCGCCGGACAGGGAGAGCTTGATCGGGACCTCGTCGCGGTACGGGCCGCCGAGCGCCACGGCGAGCGGGACGCCGAGGGTCCTGGCGAACGCGTCCCACAGCGCGATGGACACGCCCGCCTTGGTGAACGGGTTGCCCGCCAGCAGCCGGTCCATCAGGAGCTCCAGGCCGCCGACCGGCGTGAGCGGCCGGCCCACCAGGGCGGGGGCCAGGATCTCGCGGATGAAATGCGCCGCGGTGGCGCCGTCCTCGCCGCTCCACAGCGGCGTCGCGCTGACCTCGCCGTACCCTTCGACGCCGGTACTGGTCACCACGCGGACCAGCAGGAAGTCCGAACGGGCGTGGCTTCCCCTGGCCCCGGTGACGGCCAGGTCCCGGCGCGCGTCCAGGCTGATCGCCGCGGTGTGGACCGCGGCGACGGCCGGCCTCATCGCCCCGCCAGCAGGGCGCGGGGGTTGTCGACCAGCATCGCGTGGCGCTGCTCGTCGGTGATGCCCCATCCGTCGATCTCGGCCACCCGGGCCACCGCGTAGTCCTGGCTCTTGCGGTCCGACAGGCCGGCGTCGGTGCCGAACAGGACCTTGTGGGAGGGCGCCCGGGAGAGGATCTCGCGCGCCGCGTAGGGCGGGGTGCCGCAGATGCAGATGTAGAGGTTGGGGGTCTCGATGGTGAGGGCGAGCGACTCCCGCCAGGTGTCGTGCAGGCCGCCGTGCCCGAGGACGACCGGGAGCGTGGGGTGCCTGCGGGCCAGGGCCGCGATCTGGCCGCCGGTGGAGTAGGGCGGTGTCCCGTCGTGGCTCAGCAGGATGCCGCCGCTCTGGGCGAGGACCTCGCAGACCGGGTCGAGCGTCAGCTCGTGCATGCTGAAGCCCTGCAGCCACGGGTGCAGCTTGAGTCCGCGCAGGCCGAGCCGGTTGATCATCCGGTCGACCTCCTCGGGGGCGTCCGCGCGGCGCGGGTGCACGGTCCCGAAGCCGGCGAGCCGCTCCGGGTACCGCCCGACGAACGCGGCGAGGTCGTCGTTGGCCTCGGGGGTGGCGTCGAAGAGGCCGTCGTAGCTCAGGACCAGCGCCTGTTCGATGCCGGCGGTGTCCATGAAGGCGACGAACTCGTCCGCGCCGAACTGGACGCCGCCCAGCCAGCTCGCGGTGCGCCACGCGGGGGTGTGGGTGTGGAAGTCGATCACAGGACCCTCGCGAGCTCTACCAGGCGGT